>CABYPB010000006.1 GCA_902520725.1 uncultured SAR86 cluster bacterium
AAGACTTCTTTAATCACTTCAATATCAGACATATTTTTATCTTCCTCCCACATAGCCTTTAAAACGCATTCAAGGAATTCATTAAATATATCTAGCTCTATAGCTGCAATAGCACATCTTTGAATTTGAACAGTTATTGGAGGAAAGTGAGAACTAAACTTAAAATTTGTAAGATTATGTTGTTTTATAAAACGTTCAATTTCTATCATTTGGTAGTCGCTTTTGTTTTTACAATCAGCAAAAGCAATAAAAGGCGGTTGGTTGTTGGTAATTTTCATAATCCCACCAAGCAAACAGGGAATGTAATTAAATTTTACACCAGTTCTTTTTTCAAAGTCTGGAATTAATTTATGCGCAAAGTAAGTGTTTGGACTAGCTACATCAAAGATAAAGTCTACTATCATTTCTATTAACAATTTTGTAAAGTAAAGCAATTAAACACTGATATGAAAAATTTTTCAAAATATTCTGCAATTATTATAGGTGCTGGTGATGCAACTGGATCAGCTCTTACGAAAAAATTTGCAAGTCAGGGATACAAAGTTTGTCCTGCAAGACGCTCCAGAAATATTGATAAAGTTAATCAGTTAGCAGATGAAATCAAGAAATCTGGAGGATGGGCGAAAGGCTTTGGCGTTGATGCAAGAGATGAGGATGCTCTAAAGGCTCTATTTAAAGAAGTGGAAGAGAGTGTAGCTCCTATCGATGTTGTGATATTTAACCCAGGAGCTAATGTTTTTTTTCCAATTGAAGATACCACTTCAAGAGTTTTTAAAAAGGTTTGGGAAATGGCAGCCTTTGCAGGATTTTTGACTGGCAAGGAAGCTGCAAAGTATATGAAAAAAAGAAATCATGGCAGTATTTTTTTTACTGGTGCTACTGCTTCAATGAGAGGAGGTTCAGGTTTTTCTGCATTTTCAAGTGCTAAATTTGCTTTGAGGGCAGTTGCCCAGAGCATGGCAAGGGAGCTTGGACCTGAAGGCATTCATGTTGCTCATTTTGTTATTGATGGCGCAATAGATACAGCATTTATAAAAGAAACCTTTCCAGATATATATGCACTGAAAGAAAAAGATGGCATTCTACAACCTGAAGCAATTGCTGAGGCGTACTGGTTTGTTCATACTCAGCACAGAAGTGCGTGGACGCATGAATTAGATCTGCGGCCATATATGGAAAAATTTTAAATAACTAAGAGGAAAAAGATGAGTTTAAAAGATCAAGTAATATTTATTTCAGGTGGAAGCAGAGGTATTGGACTTGCTATGGTAAAAAGAGCAGCTAGAGATGGAGCAAAGGTTGTCATAGCCGCAAAGACTGCTGACCCTCACCCAAAACTTCCAGGAACAATTTACACAGCTGCTGAAGAAATTGTAGAAGCAGGTGGTGAAGCCCTACCTGTTATTTGTGATATCAGAAATGAAGATAATGTAAGAGATGCTGTAAACAAATCTGTAGATCATTTTGGAGGTATAGATATTTGTATTAATAATGCTTCCGCAATTCAATTAACAAATGTTACAGATACTGAAATGAAGAGATATGATTTAATGCATCAAATCAATGGAAGAGGTACATATATGGTAAGCAAATACTGCCTTCCTCATCTTAAAAAATCTAATAATCCGCATATCTTGAATTTAGCTCCGCCTTTAGACATGGATCCTAAATGGTTTGCAGGAACAGTTGCTTATACGATGGCTAAATACACTATGAGCATGTGTGTTCTTGGAATGGCTGAAGAATTTAAAGAATTTGGTATAGCAGTTAATGCTTTATGGCCTAGAACAGCAATTGCTACTGCGGCTGTTCAAAATCATCTTGGTGGAGATGAAATCATGAAACTTTCTAGAAATGTAGACATAATGGCTGATTCTGCTTATGAAATATTAACAAAAGACTCAAAAGAATTTACAGGCAACTTTTGCATCGATGACCTAGTTTTATATGAAGCAGGTGTAAAAGACTTTACCAAATATGCCTCAGCACCATTTGGAGAACTAATGCCAGATTTTTTTGTTCCTGATGACACTCCATTGCCTGAGGAAGTTAAAAATAGTTAGTTGAAAAAAGAAGAAGTAATAAGTCTTGGCAAGCAGCTTAACTTTGATGTAATTGAAGCATACCCTTTAAAGCTTGAAGCAAGTGGGAGAGAATATTGGAGAATCTCAAATAATAAAAATCATTCATTAGTTTTATGTTATTTAGACCCATATAAAGATAAACATTCTGATTTTATTAATATTACTAATTGTTTAAATCAAAACAATATTTCTTGCCCCAATATTATTCATCATAATGAAAAGCTTGGAATAACATTACAAGAAGATCTTGGAGATAATGATCTTTTATCTTTTATAAATCAAGAAAATAAAGACCACCTATTAAAAAGTTCTTTAGACTTATTAATGCAAATACAAAATTCTAAGATAGAGAGCATAGACAGATTCAAAGAGAATGAATTAAAAGAACAAATGATTTCTTTCAAAAAGATTTTTTGTGAGAAATTTTTAAAAATCGAATCAAATAATTTTATTGATGATTTAATCTCAGACACTATTGATAATTTAAATAGTCACCCATGGGTAAATTGTCATTTTGATTTTGAAAGAAGAAATCTCATTTTAAATAAAAGCGAGCATTTAACAGTTATCGATTATCAAGATATGAAAATTGGACCAATAGGAATCGACTTAGCAGGTATTTTGATTGATCATTATTATGAAGTTGATTTTAAAGATATTGATAATTTACTCACTTATTATTCTGAAAATACGACACCAGCAATTAAAAAAGATAAAGCATTTGAATATTTAACATGGGGCTCAATACAAAGAAATATTAGAATTCTTGGAACCTTGTCTAATTTATATATTAAACACAACAGGATATTTCGATTAAAAGATTTGCCTATGATTTTATCAAACCTTATTAAAATGATTCCTGAGCAATATGAATGTAAGACAATTCTCGAGGAAAAAATAACACCATTATTAAATAAACGAATTAAACAATTATGAAGGCAATGATCCTAGCGGCTGGTTTTGGTAAAAGGCTTTTGCCATTAACAGAAAATTTACCTAAACCTTTATTAAAGGTAGGAGATCAGACGCTTATAGAACGTAATATTAATTATTTAATTAAAAGCGGATTCTCAGAAATAGTAATTAACGCATCTCATCATGGAGATCTTCTTATGGAACACGTAAATAATATATTTCCTGGTCATAATATTTTATTTTCAATTGAAGAAAAGCCTCTCGGAACAGGAGGAGGAATTCTTAATGCTCTTGAAATAGTTGGAGATGAAACATTTTTAGTTATGAATTCAGATATTTTTCATAATATAGACATAACGCATTTGCCTAAAGATATTGAGGCAGCTCATTTAATTGGCGTTTCAAATCCAGGACATAATCCCAATGGTGATTTCAAAATAAATGACAATATAGTTGAAATAACAAAAGGTAGTAATAATTTAACATGGAGTGGAATTTCAATTATTAATCCAGTTATTTTTAAGGAAAATAGTTTTGAATCTAAAACATTTAATATGTGGGATACAGTTTTACCAAAATACATTAGTAGTAAAAAAGTTACGGCACACGCCTCATCTGAATTTTGGATAGATGTTGGTACACCAGAACGTTTAAATCTTGCCAATAGAGTCTATAATGATAAAAATTAGATTATGAGTGACCAAAAATACATAATTGCACCCTCAATATTAGCTTCAGATTTTGCTAGATTGGGTGATGAAGTAAAGAATGTTCTCGCTGCTGGAGCAGACTGGGTGCATTTTGATGTAATGGATAACCATTATGTACCCAATTTAACCATTGGACCAATGGTCTGCAAAGCACTTCGAGATTACGGTATTAAAGAGTTTATTGATGTCCATCTAATGATTGATCCTGTTGATGAATTAGCACAAAGTTTTATAAAGGCCGGAGCTGATTTAATTAGTTTTCATCCAGAAGCATCAAAGCATATTCATAGATCAATTCATGCTATTAAAGAAAAGGATTGCAAGGCGGGACTCGTATATAATCCAGCAACACCACTTCATACGCTTGAGAATGTTCTTGATGATTTAGATCTTGTATTAATCATGAGTGTAAACCCTGGCTTTGGTGGCCAATCATTTATTCATAGCTCATTAGAAAAGATTACTCAAGTTAGAAAAATGATTGATGAATCTGGTAAAGATATTCGTTTGGAAGTTGATGGTGGTATCAATAATGAAACTATTGGTTTAGCAGCAGCTGCAGGAGCTGATACTTTTGTAGCTGGCTCAGCAATCTTCAACACAGAAAATTATGAGCAGACAATATCTGAACTTCGTTCAAAGATCGTTTAAGTATTTAATTTTGCTACTCTCCATCCAAAACTTGGATGCATCGAATAATATAGATATTAAAGATTTTTTGAGTGAAATAGAGGTAGTTTCTAAATATGAGGATAGAAAAAAAGGACTCATGTTTAGAAACTCTATACCTAAAAACTATGGAATGCTTTTCATGTGGGAATATCAAAAAAAACAATGCATGTGGATGAAAAATACCTTCATACCTTTGGATGTTGCCTATATTAATAATAGAGGTGAAATTTTAGAAATTTATGATATGGTTCCACTTTCCAAAAAATCAGTATGTTCCAGGAATTATGCAAAGTATGCCCTTGAAGTAAATAGTGGTTGGTTCAAAGATAATAATATTAATATTGGAGATGTAATAGACATAGAAACAGCAATTTCAAATGATGACTAAAGAAGAATACATAAATTATGTTGAGAATGGATTTAATATAGTTCCACTTGTAAAAGATCTTAAGATTAAATCAGGGTCACCAATAGACTTATATTCGAAGATTAAAAATAAGCAAAATACATTTTTACTTGAATCAATTGAGGGAGGAGAGAAGTGGGCTCAATACTCAATAATTGGCCTTGACTGCAAAGACACAATTAAAGTTACTGGCAACAAAATTGAAATCAAAACTAATGCAACTATAACAACACTAGAATCTGAAGATCCCTTGGATGAGCTTAATAAAGTGCTAACAAAGTTTAAATCTCCTCATATAGAAAATATGCCAAGATTTTATGGAGGCTACGTAGGTTTTTTTGCATATGAGAGTGCTAAATATGCAGAAGAAAAAATTAGATCTCTTCAAGATAAAGATTCAAAATTTAAAGAACATATGCCAGACATATATCTTGTCAAATCAGAAAAATTAATTGTTTATGATAATTTCAATCAAACCATACATGCTATTTATAACTCCGATACGTCAAGCACTTCATTTGAAGACGCTAATGACAAAGTTAACGAAATTGAGAGCAGTATTGATCAATCGCACCCATACATAGAACCATCTTATAAGAGCATCACAGGCAATCTTGAATTTGAATCAAACTTCACGAAAAATGAATTTATGGATTCTGTTAATACAGTAAAGGATTATATTGAGGAAGGAGATGTCATGCAGGTTGTTTTAGCTCAAGATTTCTATAGATCATTTGAAGACGATTCCTTTAAATTATATTCAGCATTAAGGAAGTTGAATCCCTCACCATATATGTATTATTTGAATCTTGATGAATGTGAGGTTGTTGGATCTTCACCAGAAATTTTAGTTAGGGTTGAAGATAATGATATTACCCTTAGACCCATAGCAGGAACCAGGAAAAGAGGAATAGATAAAGAAGAAGATGAATTAAACGAAAATGATTTATTAAACGATCCTAAAGAACTTGCTGAGCATCTAATGCTAATTGATCTTGGAAGAAATGATGTTGGAAGAGTTGCAGATATTGGAAGTGTGAAGCTAACTGAAAAAATGGTAATTGAGAGGTACTCTCATGTCATGCATATTGTTTCAAATGTGGTTGGAAAACTATCTAAAGGATTTAATTTTATTGATGCTTTGAAAGCAACACTTCCTGCTGGGACACTTTCAGGAGCGCCAAAGATTCGTGCAATGGAAATAATTAATGAACTTGAGCCAAGTTCACGAGGTATCTATGGAGGAGCAATTGGTTATATTTCATGGAATGGCAATATCGATACAGCAATAGCAATAAGAACAGCAGTGATTAAAGATAAATTAATTCATGTGGGAGCAGGTGCTGGAATAGTTGCCGACTCTGATCCAGAAAGTGAGTGGCTGGAATGCAAACAAAAATCTAAGGTTTTCTTAGATGCAATTGAAATGATTTCATGATTATTGTTATTGATAATTACGACAGCTTCACCTACAACTTGGTTCATTACATTGGGGAGCACGAGAAAAATATAAGAGTAATTAGAAATGATGAAATGAATGTATCAGATATTCTTTCACTTAAACCATCAAAAATTGTTATCTCACCGGGACCGTGTACACCAAAAGAGGCTGGAGTCTCAGTTGAGTTAATAAAACTATCGACCGCACCTATTCTTGGAGTATGCCTAGGACACCAATCAATTGGAGCTGCATTTGGTGGTAATATTGTTAAGGCTCCAGAAATTTTTCATGGCAAAACGTCAAAAATAAATCACGATGGCAGTTTATTATTTAAAGATATAGAAAATTCATACGAGGTTGTTAGATATCATAGCCTGATAATAGATATGAATACCTTACCAGAACAGCTTAAAGTAACCGCTACACTAGAAGACAATCAAAATATAATTATGGCAATTGAGCATAAAGAGAAGCCAATCTATGGTGTTCAATTTCATCCAGAATCAATAAATACAAACAACGGAAAAAAACTTATTAAAAATTTCTTAAGATTGAAATGAAAGAATTTATTAACAAAATAAATAGTAAGCAAGATCTTAGTTTAGAAGAGATGCAAGATGCTATTAATTCAATTATGACAGGGCAAGTCAATGATGTTGAAATCGAAACCTTTTTAATCGGCCTTAACAAAAAAGGAATATCTGAAGAGGAGATAACCGCAGCAGCAATGGTAATGAAAGACAAGTCTTTAAAATTTGATATTGGAGATGGATCTCATATTGATACCTGCGGAACTGGCGGAACTGGATTACATACATTTAATTGCTCAACAGCTTCTTCGTTTGTTGCTGCAGCAGGTGAGGCCAAAATTACTAAACATGGAAATAAAGCAATTTCAAGCAAGTCTGGTAGTGCAGATTTTTTAGAAGCAGCAGGAGCAAATATTACTCATCAAAGAGAAAAATTAAATTTAATTTTTGATCAAGTTGGTTTTATTTTCTTATTTGCACCTCTTCATCATCAAGCTATGAAATATGTCATGCCAGTAAGACAAAAGATTGCAGAAAAAACTATCTTTAATTTATTAGGACCTCATACCAATCCTTGCAGCGCAAAAAGACAAGTTTTGGGTGTCTATGACAGAAAACTAGTAAAAACTTTTTCAAATGTCTCAAAAAATCTTGATATGGAACATGTCTTGATTGTTCATGGTGATGACGGTCTTGACGAGATTACAGTATCTGCAGAGACAGTTATTTGTGAGTTAAAGAATAATAAAATTCATGAATATAAAATTTCACCAAAAGATTTTGGAATTAATATTTCACCATTTGAAGAAATCATTGCTCACTCTTCTGAAGAAAGTCTCATGTTGGTAAAAGAGGCCTTTTCTGGAAAAAGCTCTGCAGTTCAAGACATGATTGCTCTTAATAGTGGAGCCGCTCTTTATGTGGCCGATATAGTCAAATCGATAAGTGATGGTGTTGAGATGGCATTTGAACTAATGAATAATGGAAAAGCAGCCAATAAATTAGAAACTTATGTAAAGGCTTCTACCAATATATGAATATTCTTGATGAAATAGTTTTAAATACTAAATCTAAGCTTGAGGCTAAGAAATTGGAAACTCCGCTTGAAGAGTTAATATCGCTTGTTAATAAACTGAAAATTGAAAAAAGTAATTTTAAAGAAAACTTGGTTCTGAAAGACCAAGCAATTATTGCTGAGATAAAAAAAGCATCACCTAGTGCTGGAATCATAAGTGAAGATTTTAATCCTGTAGCAAAGGCTAAAGAATATGAATCATTTGGAGCATCAGCTCTTTCAATACTTACTGAGGAAGACTTTTTTCTCGGAAGTATTGAATATCTTAAAGATGTAAAAGCCGTCTCAAATATACCAATTCTAAGAAAGGATTTTATTGTTGATGAATATCAAATATACGAATCAAAGCTAATAGGTGCAGACTGTATTTTATTAATTGTAAGTATTTTAAGTGACGATGAATTGAATAGATTTACGAAACTTGCAGAAAGTCTTGGTTTAGATTTCATAATCGAAGTACATGATGAGGAGGAGCTTACAAGAATTGAAGATTTTTCAAATGCAATCATTGGAGTAAATAATAGAGATTTAAAAACCTTTGAGGTAAATATAGAAAATTCTATTAGGCTTCGTAATTTCTTTAAAAAAGATAATATTTTTGTTGCAGAGTCAGGCATTAAAAATCAGAAAGATATAGAAAAGTTATCAAAAAATAATATTAATGTTTTTTTGATTGGCGAAAGCCTAATGAAAGGGGACTTTTTTTGAAGTTAAGAGATTGGCAAGAAAAAGCCTTCCCACTATGGTGGTTAAAAAAAAGAGGAATAATTAAGGTTGTTACCGGGGGTGGAAAAACATTTTTTGCTATATATTGCCTTAAGGAGTACCTAAAAGAAAATTCTGAGAAGTCAATTCTTATTGTTGTTCCATCCATCGCACTGTTGGATCAATGGTATGAAGGCCTCTCTCAGCATTTTAATGATAAAGACATCACTCTAAATGGAGGAGGTGAACAAGCCAAATCAATTAAGCAAGTCTGTATAACAACTATAGATTCTTTAAAAAATATTATTCAAGAAATTGAGGCAGAAGAGACACTTTTAATTGTAGATGAATGTCACAAAATAGGTACAGAAAAAAGAGGTGAAATGCTTACAAATAAATGGCATGCAACCCTAGGTTTATCTGCAACACCTGAAAGAGATTATGACGATAATTTTTACATCATTATCAAAAAAATACTTGGTGATATTATTTTTGATTACGACTATATAGATGCTAGAGAAGACGAAGTTATAGTTAATTTTAAACTTTTGTATGGATATGCAGCTCTATTACCTGATGAAGAAGATAAATATAAAAAGTTTACAAAAAGTATTCAGAGGAGAGCTGCCACTATTGGTGGACAAGATATGAATGACTATCCATTAAAGATGCTAATTTTTAATAGAGCTCGGTTAGTAAAAAATTCTAAAAACAGAATTCCATACGGTCTTGAATTAATACAAAAGTATAAAAGAGAGAGTTGGATTGTATTTACTGAAAACAAGAAACAGGCAAAAGAATTTAATGATGTGATAAATAAAAAAGGCTTTAAATCTGGCATTTACAATACTGATCTTAATGATGATGAAAGACAAGAAAATTTAGATGCATTTAAATCAGGTAAATTAAACGTCTTGGTTAGCTGTACTGCATTGGATGAGGGTTTTGATATGCCAGAGGCTGATGGTGCAATGATTTTAAGTGCATCATCTTCAAAAAGACAAAGAATTCAAAGAATGGGAAGAGTGCTAAGAATAACTGCAAATAAAGAGAATGCATTAATAGTAACTGTATATTCTTCTAAAACAGAATACGAAAAGTTAAGAGAAGAGTCCAATAGATATAAACTTGAGGGCGTGCCAGTAAAATGGCAGCAAATGACTTTATAATATTTTCATGTCGTTAACTTATTCAAGCATGCTAGATCTTCATACAAATCTAATTAAATTCAATCTCCCTAATGTCGTAACTGAGAAACATTTTTCAAATAATGATCTAGACATCTCAAAACCTACCATCATTATGTTCATCTGCAATCATTGTCCTTATGTCATTCATTATCATGACGAAATTATAAAGCTAGCAGTTGATTTTAAAAACGATATAAATTTAGTAGCAATTAGCTCAAATGACATAATTAATTATCCCCAGGATAGACCAGAGATGATGAAGAATTTATGGAATGATTTAGGATTATCATTTCCTTATTTATTTGATGAAACTCAAGAGATTGCAAAAAATTATAAAGCTGCTTGTACTCCTGAATTTTACCTATTCGATGCAAATTCAAAACTTGTTTACAGAGGAAGGATGGATGAATCTTTTCCAGGATCAAACATTGAACCCTCAGGTATAGAGCTAAGAAACGCAATCAATAATTTATTAAATAATAAACAAATCTCCCCAAAACAGCTCCCATCAATGGGATGTAATATTAAATGGAAGTAGGATTAATCAGTATTATTTAGATCTGATTGATAAGTTTCTGTAAGCGCCATCACAGAAATTAAAGTAAGCAATGAAGCAAGTGCAATATATGCAGAGACCCAAATAATATCAAATTCTGTCCAAAGTTTTACGGCAATAGTAGGTGCAAAAGCTCCCCCAACTATTGCTCCAAATTGATAACCCAAAGTTGCTCCAGAGTATCGAACTTCAGTGCTAAATAATTCAGTAAAGAAAGCAGCTTGAGGGCCATACATCATTGCAAGAAAAATTAATCCTCCTGATATTGCCAAAACTATAAGATAAAAATTACCAGTATCTACAAGAGGAAAGATTACAAAAGCCCAGATAGCAGTCAGAATAGCACCCAACATAAATATACCTTTTCTACCGTGTCTATCAGAATATGAAGAAAAAACAAATTGAATTGGTACCATAATTGCTGAAGCAATCAAAACTGCTGTCAGCATATCGTCTCTTGCCATATTTGCACTAGTTACTCCGTAAGCCAACATAAAGGCAATTAATATATAAAAAGTAACTTGTACTGAGAGGAACGCACCTGCAGCAAGAAAAATTCTTTTAGGATATTTTCTAATTGCTTCAATAACTGGAGATTTTTGAATATTTTTATTTGAATGGGCATCTTTATTATTAGCCAAAGCTTTGAACGCTTCTGTATCCTCAAGGTTCAACTGGATATACATACTAATAAGAATTAAAACTGCGCTTGCAAGAAAAGGAATTCTCCAACCCCAGGTGTTGAAGAATTCTTCTGAAACCAAAGCACTTGTAATAATAAGTGCCAAATTTGCCAAAATTACTCCAATTGGGGCTCCGGCTTGGGCAAAAGCTCCATAATATCCTCGTTGATTTGAGGGAGCACTTTCTGTTACTAAAAGCATTGCTCCACCCCATTGACCACCAATTGCTAGTCCTTGAGCAAATCTTAAACTAGTCAAAAGAATAGGGGCGGCAACCCCAATCATTGCATAAGTGGGTAATAGACCAATCAAAGTCGAAGAAACACCCATTAACATTAGTGCACTAATTAGTGTTTTCTTTCTACCAACTTTGTCTCCAAAATGACCAAAAACTATTCCTCCAATTGGTCTTGCAATAAAACCAGCTGCAAATGTTAATAAAGATAATAGTAGAGCTGTGGTTGGAGGCATTTCTCCAAAAAAGGCTGAAGGAAATATTAGAGCTGCTGCAGCTCCATACAAAAAGAAGTCATACCATTCAATACTTGTGCCTGCCAAAGCGGTCAAAGCAACTTTTTGCATATTTGATTTTTTTTGATTATTTTCTAAATTTTCCATAAGCAATTAATAATATATCAAATAAGAGTTTAATCCATTGGATAAGCAACTATGTCAGTGGGCTCCAGTCCTTTATTCAAGTTATTAAAATTTTTATAGTAAAGTTTGAAACCACCATCTTCATATAACCAAATATTTGAAACTCTAGCTTGATAATCGTCATTAATCTTTCCATTAGAATATTTATAGCTTCCAGTAAGATAATACAAAGTTAGATAGACTTTTTCAGAAAGCTTTATTATTTTGATATTAGATGGCGTGACATTAGATTCAACTCTAGAATAGTAATTTATAACAGATTCAAAATCGGGTGGTGGATCTTCATAAAAGTGATTACCAGATGACGAACCTGTAATTGCTCCTATTTTACTTTCATAGAAGAAGATTTTCTCAAAGTCTCGAGCATTTCGCGCTTCCCAAAATTTAAGCAAGCTTTCTTTTAAAGCTTCTTCATTATTCTCTGCGGATAAATTTAAACTAAAAAGAAGAATTAAGAAAAATGATCGAATCATACATACTTGCTTGTTGAGGTCATCAATTTTGCAGTGTATTTCATAATTTGTTTGACAGGAATTGTTAGTTCTTCACCGCCTTTATCTACTGCTTGCTGTGCATGAAGATCTTCATCTTCTTTCATAGTTTTTAGTATTTCTATTGTTTCTTTATCCTTAGGAGAGATTTTGTCAAGGTGACGATCAATATGAGCAACAACTTGTTTCTCAGTTTCTTCCACAAAACCTAAGCTAACTTTTTCACCAAACCTTCCAAATATTGCACCAATTGCAAAAGAACCAGCATACCAAATAGGATTAAGAATTGAGCTATTTCCCTCAAGCTCATCAAGACGTTTTTTGCACCATACCAAATGATCAGTTTCCTCATCTCCTGCTTCAATTAGATGTTCTCTGACTTCAGCATCTTTGCACACAAGCGACTGCCCTCTATAGAGAGCTTGAGCTGCAACTTCACCAGCAAGATTTACTCGCATCATTTGAATAGAACGTTTTTTTTCTGCAGGCGATAATTCTTCAGTATTTTTTTCTGCAGGCTCTGGAGGGTATGTTCTACCTGTTCCAGATTTTTTATTTGAAAGCGTTTTTAGTGCAATATCAAACTCATTAACAATATTATTTAAAAAACTCATTTAATTCCTTTAAAACCTATATCTCTTCTGTGAAAAGCGCCATCAAATGTAACGCTGTCGACGAGATTATATGCCTTAGATTGTGCAGATTTCAAGTCATCACCAAGAGCTGTAGCACAAAAAACTCTTCCTCCAGAAGTTACAACATTATCATCTATCAATTTCGTTCCTGCGTGAAACAGCTTCATATCTTGATCTGATTTTACTGGGAGAGTAACTTGTTTATTAGACTCATAACTTTCTGGATATCCTTCTGAAGCAATAATAACTCCACATGCATGTTTTTTAGTCCACGAAATACTATATGAATCCATATCTTCGTTAATTGCTGCAAGACATAATTCGACCAAACTAGATTGAAGTCGAATCAAAATTGGTTGTGTTTCTGGATCTCCAAATCTGCAATTAAATTCAAGAACTTTAAGTTCACCATCTTTTATCATCAGCCCTGCATAAAGAAAACCTAAGTAGGGTGACCCTTCAGATATAAGGCCTTCCATAGTTGGCATCATAACTTCTGTAATAATTTTTTTATGAAGACGTTCGTCAACTATTGGAGCAGGGCTATAGGCTCCCATACCACCAGTATTTAATCCGACATCGCCTTCACCCACAGCTTTATGATCTTGGCTTGTGGCTAATGGGATAATTTTATTTTTGCTTACAACAGCAATAAAGGAAGCTTCCTCTCCTTCAAGAAATTCTTCTATAACGACTCGACTTCCAGCATCACCAAAAGCTTGATCCTTAAAAATACTTTCAAGTGCTTTAAGGGCTTCTTCTTTATCGTTACAAATAATGACACCTTTTCCAGCTGCTAAACCATCTGCTTTTACAACTGTTGGATATTCAATTTTTTCTAGATAGCTTTTTGAAGAATTATAATCACTAAAGGAAGCGTATTGTGCAGTTGGAATTCCATATTTTATAAAGAAGTCTTTTGAATAAGTTTTTGAGCCTTCTAATTGAGCTGCAGCCTGAGAGGGACCAAAAGTTTTAATACCTTTGCTTTGTAAGAAGTCTGCCATACCCATAACAAGCGGCTGTTCAGGACCAATAATGACCAACTCTATTTTTTCTTTAATGCAAAATGATTCTATGCTTCTAAAGTCATTAGTATCGAGAGAAATGTTGGTTACTTTATTTTCCAGAGCTGTGCCAGCATTCCCAGGACAAACGAAAACGTTAGAAACAGATTTATCTTGAGCTGATTTCCATGCCAATGCATGTTCTCTCCCTCCTGAGCCAATAATAAGAATATTCATTAGTGTCTAAAGTGCCGTGTTCCTGTAAATAGCATTGCTATATTATTTTCATCTGCAGCTGCTATCACTTCCTCGTCTTTAACTGAGCCACCTGGTTGAATTATTGAAGCTATTCCACTTGATGCAGCCTTATCAATACCATCTCTAAAAGGGAAGAAAGCATCTGAAGCCATCGCAGAACCAATTACCTCAAGCCCTTCCTCTTTAGCTTTTAAATTAGCTATTTCTGCACTTATGACTCTACTCATTTGACCTGCGCCGATTCCGATAGTTTGTTTATTTTTAACATACACAATAGCGTTGCTCTTAACAAATTTAGCCACTTTCCATGCGAACATTAAATCTTGTATTTCGTTTTCAGACGGTTGTCTTTTTGTAACACATTTTAAATCTTCAATGCGCACACCTTTTAAATCATCATCTTGAAACAGGATACCACCAGAAACTTTTTTTATTGTCCCTGGATAAAGGTTATCTTGTTTAATATCAACTTTTAATATTCTTATATTTTTTTTGTTAGAAAACTCTTCTACAGCTCCATCTTCATAACCAGGCGCTATTACGACTTCAACAAATTGTCTTGAATTAACTTCTTTCGCGGTTTTGTGATCGATTATCTTATTAAAAGCAATTATCCCTCCAAATGCTGATGTTGGATCAGTCTTATAAGCAAGATCATAGGCGATGAAAATAGAATCACTTTCTGCAACTCCACAAGGATTAGCATGCTTTACAATTACGCATGCAGGATTATCAAATTCTCTTACACACTCCCATGCGGCATCGGCATCTACAATATTATTATATGAAAGCTCTTTACCTTGAATAATTTCAGCATTCGCAATATTTTTCTTAGTGAGATTATCAAATGTAAATAATGTTGCAGACTGATGTGGATTCTCACCGTATCTTAAAGAGGTACTTTTTTGAAAACTATAATCATGAAGACCGTGACCGCCCTCACTTAGGTAGCTAGCTATAGATTTATTATAGTCGGCCATTATAGAGAAGACCTTTTGTGATAATTTTTTACGTGACTCAAATGAAATACCATCATTATTATCCCATTCACTCATTACTTCTTCGTAATCTTTTGGATCTGTAACCACCACTACATCTTTGAAATTCTTAGCTGCAGCTCTAATCATTGTAGGCCCACCAATATCAATTTTTTCTATAGCTTCTTCAAACGCACAATCTTCTTGAATGGTTTCTTTGAATGGATACAGATTCACAATTACAAGATCTATAGTTTCATAACCCCTTTCTTTTAAGATATCCATATCTGAATCCCTTCTTGCAAGAATTCCAGCATGTATTTTTGGATGAAGAGTTTTAACTCTTCCATCCATCATTTCTTCAAATCCAGTAAATTCAGAGACTTCGATTACACTATCTGTTATTTCTTTGATAGCCTTATATGTTCCTCCAGTTGAAAGCATCTTGACATCTTTCTCAATTAAAAAATCTACAATTTCCTTTAAATTAGTTTTATCTGAAAGGCTTATTAATGCTGTTTTTGGTTGAATGAGACTCATTGAATAATATTATATTTTTTTAGTTTTGTTCTTAAAGTTGTTCTATTAATACCAAGAATTTTTGCTGCTTTAGACTGATTATTGCTGCAAAATTTCATTACACTATTTAATAGAGGAGGCTCTATTTCTCTCAATACAAGATTATAAACATCTATAGGTGTGTTTTTTTGATCAAGTTGATTGAAATATCTTTTCATAGCTTTTCTGACCTCATCTTTGAGAGGTTTTTTTGAATAACTATCAAATAAATTTTTTTTATCTTTCAAAACAGATTTTTTTAACAAAGAAATTTAAGTTTACAGTTGTTTAAAAATTGCTCAATAGATTTTTTAAAGATTTATGTATGTTTTTTTGTCATTTTCTTTTGAGAAAGATTTAATGACTCCTCTCTCTATATTAATTTCTACTATTGAAGTGTAATCTGGATAAAAACAAAAAATCGACTTAGATCCTGTCAATTCACTTATTAGAGAATTTAAGACCATAAAATGTGTAAATATAATTGAATGGTTTTTAATATCTTTAAGTTTAACAAATATCTTTTCACGCCATGACTTTATATTCTTTGGTAATTTATTCTTATCCATTTTTATGATGCCCTCTAACCAAATTTTTTTCTTATCAAATGGAATATCATGAGAAGGGATTTCGATAAATGCATCATCTATTAAAATTTCTTTATTAAATTTATTTGCCAAAGGTTGTGCAGTTTCTATTGCTCTTGATTTAGGGCTCGATATAAAGGTGAAATCTTTTAATTCAAGAAATTTTTCATGTTCTATTAATTTTTTTGCTTGCAATAAACCTGCTTCACTTAAACCTGGATTTTCATGACGCTGCCATGCACTTGCAGCCTCACCATGCCTAACAAATATTAGTTTAATCTCTGACATTTATTTTCCAGCTATAGCTATAATGATATTGTGAGAATTCATAGAGTATATTGTAAATCGGTTTCTGGACTTAATCAGATTTTTAAAATAGATGAAAGCCAATCACACCATTTAATTAGAGCACTCCGTTTAAAAGAAGACGATATTGTTGAAGTTTTTGATGGCCAGGGTATATCAGCACATTGTAAGATTATTAAATTGTCCAAGAAATACTGTGAGGTAGAGAAGGCTGGAGAACCTCTTTATCAGTTAGCACCCAAAAGAATACTTACAGCAATAATCCCAATAATTAAAAAAAATAATTTTAATTTTATGATTCAAAAACTAACAGAGATAGGTGTTAACAAATTTATTTTTTATAAACCTGATCTTATTGACCAAAGTGTTGCAAAGAAGAATTTTTCTGGAGTCATAGAAAAATCACATGAAATAATTATTAATGTTTGTAAACAGTGTGGAAACAATTTTCTTCCAGAAATCGAACATAAATTAAATTTGAAAGAAGCAATAATGCAACTAGAAGATAGTGATGAAATTTTTTCATTTGACACTGAGGCTCATGAGTATTTTAATCAATATGAACTAGGAGAAGATTCTTCTATAGCAATAGTCACAGGACCTGAATCTGGTTTTTCAGATGAAGAGCTTGAATTAATTAAAATGCAAAATATTAAAAAAAGATATCTTGGACAGAACATTCTAAGAGCTGAGACAGCTCCAATCTATGCCTCTTCATTAATTAAAAATCATTTTGATAAAATTGAATAACAATGAATAAAGTTCTTTTTATAACAGATACATTTAAAGACTTAAATGTTAAAAAAGACACCTCAATATTAATGATTGAAGAGGCTATTAAAAGAGATTTTAATGTTTATCAGTGCGAGACTAGTGATTTATTCATAAATGATGGAGTTGTTTATGCAAGTTCAAGAAATATTCTTTCAGCAGGATCAACTCAGATCGAGGGAATTATAAAAGAAGATATAAAAGTTTGTGATTTTCATATGTCTTTTATGCGGAAAGATCCTCCTGTAGATGAGAATTATATTAACGCTTTGCATTTACTTGGCCTTGCTGAGAAACAAGGAGCGTCTATTTACAATAAACCAAATTCAATAAAAGAGTTTAATGAGAAAATTTTTGCCTTACATTTTAAAAAATTTACACCCAAAACTCTTGTAACTGCAAAGATAGATAAAATAAATGAATTTTTTAAATTGCACGAAAAAATAGTTGTAAAACCTCTTGATGGAATGGGTGGACTGTCGATATATAAGTTTGATCAAATGAATGAAGAAAACTTAAATATTTTAAAGAATATGACAGATCTGGAGCAAACTCAGATTATTTGTCAGGAATTTGTTGGAGATATATATCAAGGAGATTACAGAGTATTAATCATTCATGGAAAGCCCTTTAGCAAAACTTTAGCGAGAATTCCCCAAGAAGGTGGTTTTAAAGGTAATTTGGCAGCAGGAGGAAAAGGTGTTGCAAAAGATATCACAGAATTTCAGAGACAAGTAGGTGAGGAGATTGGTGACTATTTAATGAAAGCAGGAATTAATTTTGCAGGAATAGACATTATTGGAGAATATTTGACCGAAATAAATATTACAAGCCCTACCTGCGCAAGAGAAATTTTAGATCAAACAGATATGAATCCGATTTCAGAATATTTTCAAGGACTATGAGCTCAATATCATCAATATCAAAGAATATTAGCAAACGCTCTTTAACGTTTAATAAGTCATTCATGATCTCGATAGCTCTTCATCTAGTTTTAATTTTTGGAATTTCAATTACTACTTACTATAAATTACCCATTTTTAATGAATCGCCTATTATTAATGTAAAACTTGCTAATTCAAATCAGGACTTAATGGCAAATATATCTAGTGACGGTATAGATAATTCTAAAAAAGAAACATCTCTAGAAGCTATAGGCATCACTCAAGAGAAAAAAAATTCCTCTCAATCTTTTAAAATCAAAAAACTTCAAGCCAACTCTGTAGTTAATTCTGAAGAAGCGGTCTATTTAAACTTATGGCAAAGAAAAATAGAAACTACCGGCGATAAAATTATATCGAACAAAGAAAATTATTTAGACGGTAAGGTGCAAATCATGGCAACCATAGATATGAATGGTAATTTAATAAACTCGCAAATTCTTATTTCCTCTGGAAATAGACTAATTGATAATATGGCAATTAATATTTTAGAAGAGTCAGCTCCTTTTGCTCCTTTTAACAATAATATGTCCAATCAATATAGCGTTCTAGAAATTGTTAGGGATTGGAACTTTTCTTCTAATTAAATGCAAATAGTTGCCTTTGATTTTGGAACAAAAAAAATAGGAGTCGCCGTAGGACAAACTGCAACTTATACATCTTCACCGCTTCAAATAATTATAAATAAAGATAACAAAGTAAACTGGAGTGAAATCAGTATACTTCTTAATGAGTGGAATCCTGAACTAATAATTGTTGGTAAGCCTTTAAATATGGATGGAACCGACAGTGAGATAATGAAACAAGTTGAAAAGTTCTATGAAAAATTAAAACATACCTATGATGTAAATTTAGAATATATTGATGAAAGACTTACAACATTTGAGGCAAAACAAATCCTTGAAGATACCGATATTGATAAAGTTGATGCTAACGCAGCAAAAATACTTATAGATAATTGGTTCGAGATGAATAAAGAATAATTATGTATATACCTGAAAGTTTTATAGATCGATTGCTCAATTCTGTAAATATTGTTGAAGTAATACAAAAACGAAGACAAGTTGAAAGAAGGGGTGGAGCATATATGGCTAAATGCCCTTTTCATAAAGGCGGTGAAGAAAATAATGCTTCAATGAAAATTTATGAAGAAACCGGCACATATCACTGTTTTACTTGTAAAGAAACAGGCAATGCAATTAGTTTTCTTAAAAAACATGATAATTTAGATTTTCTAGAAGCCGTTGAGTTATTGGCCTCATATGTTGGTATGGAAATACCTAAGCAAGAGAAAACTGAGGCGGTTGTGAAATCAACAAACATTAATAACAGAGCTGCTGAAATTTTTTATAACCAACTCAAAGAGGAACATAGTAAGCAAACAATTTCTTATTTAAAAGACAGGGGAATTTCTGGCGAAACTGCAAAATTCTTTAATTTAGGTTACTCAAATGCCAGAACTCCATCCTTAAATGAAAAATTATCAAAAGAATTTAATCAAATCGAGCTTAATGAATCAGGTTTATTTGGTAAAAATGATAATGGAGAACTCTACGATAGATTTCGAGATAGACTGATGTTTCCAATAAGAAACGTTAAAGGCGATTGTATTGCCTTTGGTGGCAGGCTTCTAAAAGACAAAGATAATCAGGCAAAATATTTGAATTCTCCTGAAACAAAAACCTATAAGAAAAAATATGAACTATATGGTTTGTACGAAGTAAGGCAATTAAACAAAAGACCAGATTCAATTTTTGTTGTGGAAGGTTACATGGATGTAATTGGTCTTTTTCAGCATGGTGTTAAAAATGCTGTGGCATCATCTGGAACAGCTTTTACTCAGGAACAGTTAAGAAAGATACTTAACTATACAAATACAATTTATATTGTTTTTGATGGTGACGAAGCTGGTTTGAAAGCTTCATGGAGAACAGTAGAGAATTCAATGTCTTTACTAAGAGAAGATACTAGAATAAGTTTTATCTTTTTAAAAGAGGGCGAAGATCCAGATAGCTTTATCAAAGATAATGGAAAAGATGCTTTTTTTAATCTTGCTAAGAATTCAAAACCTCTGTCTGAATATTTCTTTGAAACAGTAAAATCTCAAGATGACCTTTCTTCAATTGAAGGAAGAACAATAACTGCAAAATTTGCCTTACCCCATATTAAAAACATATCTAACGAAACTTTGAAACAGGCGTATATTAATGAAGCTTCAAGTATTTGTGATTTAGATTTTTCAAAACTTATTAAAGGAAATGAGGAAAATAAAAGTACTAAAGTAAAACTTAAAAAAGAAATTATTGTTGATAAAAAATCAATAATGAAAAAGTCTGTTTTAGGTATTTTTACTGTACTAATTCAGTATCCACAATTATCTAACAGTAATTTATTTAATTTATTAACCAAAGATTCAAGATTTTTATTTTTGCTTGATATAAGAGATATCTTTAATCAGCATCCAGACTCACCAGCTTCAGTGATATTAGAAAAAATAGAACAAGAAAAGATTAAAAATGTATTTGGAGAAGCTTTAGTTTCAGAAATAAAGTTATCCGAAGAAGACGCCAAAGCTATGCTGGAAGATTGCATGGCTTTAATCTTACAATCAGGTTCTGAAAGGGAAGAAATTCTAAAGGAAAAGTATAATATGCAAGTATTAACTTCTTCTGAAAAGAGAGAATTACAACAAATTATCTTAAAAAAAGATAGAATGTCGCAGGAAGAAGCAGCTTTAATAAAAAATTTAAGCTCAAATTAGATTGATTTATAGTAATCAATCCATACATATAGGGGATATACTCGAGGTACGATTAATCTGTGGATAAATTAAATCAAAAAGGCTCCAGAATTGCTGAGCTTATAGTAAAAGGCAGAGAACAAGGCTATTTAACATACGCTGATGTTAATGATCATTTGCCTGACGACATATCTGATCCTGATCAAGTAGATGAAATAATTGGGATGATCAACGACTTAGGCCTGCAAGTACACGAAACTGCTCCAGATGCTGACACATTAATGCTAGCAGAATCAGAAAATTCAGACGATATTGCTTTAGAACAAGCTGCTGAAGCACTTGCAGCTGTTGAAAATGAAACAGGTAGAACAACAGACCCAGTCAGAATGTACATGAGAGAAATGGGAACGGTTGATCTTTTAACGCGTGAGGGCGAGATTGAAATTGCAAAAAGAATAGAAGAAGGCATGAGAGATCTTCTTAATGCCAGCGTCCATTATCCTAAGACTGTTGAATACGTATTGATATATTGGCAGCTTGTAAAAGATGGTGAAAAGAAAATTAATGATTTCTTGACTGGTTTCTTGGAGGAAATGGAAGAAGTTCCTTCAGCTGGCCCTGGAACACAAAGAGCTAAAGAAGAGGCTGATGCTGCAGACTCAGACGAGGAAACTTCATCAGGTCCAGACATGAAAGAAGTTCAAAGACGGATGACAAATTTAAAACGTCAGTTTAATAAAACAACAAAGGTTATAGAAAAGAAAGGTAGACATTCAAAAGAAGCAAATACAGAATTTAAGAAACTTGGTGATATATTTCAATTCTTAAAATTTAGTCCAAGAATGTTTGACGATATTGCTGCAATTGCAAGACATGGATTAAATAGTCTTCGAGAAAAAGAAAAATTAATACAAACTCAACTTGTAAAAAATGCAAGAATCCCACGTAAAGATTTTTTAACTTTATATCCAGATAACTTAACTAAAGTTAGATGGGTTGATAGTTTAATGAAGGAAAAGAAATATAAAAAAGATCTCTTAGAAAAAGTTAAGCAAGATGTTGTAATTGCTCAAAAAGATATTATAGAACTTGAAAATAAGGTTGGTCTTAACGTTAGAGAAATAAAAGAAATTAATAGAAATATGTCTATGGGCGAGACCAAAATGCGTCGAGCTAAAAAAGATATGGTAGAAGCTAACTTAAGATTGGTTATTTCTATTGCAAAAAAATATACAAATCGTGGCCTTCAATTTTTAGATTTAATTCAAGAAGGAAACATAGGCTTAATGAAAGCTGTTGATAAATTTGAATATCGAAGAGGTTATAAATTCTCTACCTATGCAACTTGGTGGATAAGACAAGCAATCACTAGGTCAATAGCTGATCAGGCAAGAACAATTAGAATTCCGGTCCATATGATTGAAACCATTAATAAACTTAATAGAGTATCTCGTCAGATGATGCAGGATATGGGAAGAGAACCAACTCCTGAAGAATTAAGTAAAGAACTTGATATGCCTGAAGATAAAGTAAGAAAAGTTTTAAAAATCGCAAAAGAACCTATTTCAACTGAAACTCCAATCGGAGACGATGAAGATTCAAGTCTAGGAGATTTTATTGAAGATACTGTTATCGAGTCACCTTTAGAAAATGCTACAGAGGAAAGCCTTCATTTCGCAACAGATGATGTATTGGCATCACTTACAGCAAGAGAAGCTAAAGTATTAAGAATGAGATTTGGTATTGGTATGAATACTGACCATACTCTGGAAGAAGTTGGTAAGCAGTTTGATGTTACAAGAGAAAGAATAAGGCAGATTGAAGCTAAAGCTTTAAGAAAATTAAGACATCCAAGCAGGTCAAGTCATCTAAAAAGTTTCTTGGACGAATAAACTTATTTCCAGTTTCCTTTTCTTCCAGATAAGTCCCAATTAATTCTACTCGACATCAATTCAATTCTTCTCTCGACATATCTTTTAGCGAAGAAGCTTGAATACTTTGGAAGTGGAATGAATGCTTGAGATCCTAGACCGTCAATTATTTTTATTATTATTTCATTGTTCTCAATCTTAATAACAAGATTATGCGGAATAAGATTTTTAGTTAAGATAAGATTGTCCCTCAACCACTTATGGAATTGATTTATAGCAATCTTAATTTCATCAGTTAACCCATTTGCAAATAAATAGCTCTCTAAAGTTTCAGCAATTTTTTCATTGTTTTTTATTAACTCAGTTTCAGAAGCCATACCAATGTTTGTTTCAACCATTCCATACCACTTTGCTATATGTTTCCAGACTTCTGAATCATTAGCTATAAGAGCCTTTTGTTTATATGCTTCTTGCTCTCTTAAGTTATCGTCAAAACTATCTTTTGTTCTAAATTTTTTATACCAAGGTTTATTTTTAATTATTTTCTCGAGCAACCCAGGATGAATCACTTTAAGACATCTATCAGATTGAGTAGGGTGAATAAAACATTTTCTGTTGCCGCCTTCAGCAAAAGGTGTTGAGCTACTTAAGTCAATCATAATAAGGTAATAGCCTATCAGGTTTATTTAAAGACTTCCTTAAAAAATTAATTCTTATATAATTATCGCTCTTTTGTTCATATGAACATTGGGCCTGTAGCTCAGTTGGTTAGAGCAGTGGACTCATAATCCATTGGTCGGAGGTTCGAGTCCTCCCGGGCCCACCATACTTTCTTTTTTAACAATATTTTTGCTTAAAAGCCTGTAAGGAATGGAGTATGGGACGGTTCCAATTTTGCTATCCTGGATTTCAATAGATTCATCAAAGATATAATCATAAATTAGCTTTCATAATTTCTATAACTCATATGAGCGGTATTCTTTTGCTTGCTTAACTAAGACTTTTCTATAATCAATAGGTTTGAAAATTGGAGCATCAAAATTAATAAAATATATATTCTCTTTTGAGCTAATGTAATATCCATCTATTGTTAGAGCTATCATTGTTGCATTTTTGTCTCTAATTCCATGGCACGCGTGAAGGGCCGATTGAATTACATTTGAATGATCATCATTCATATGATCAATCATCATTTGTTCACTTTTAGACCATTTAGGCGAATCGTCTTTCCAATTTTTTGGATCAAGCCAAGCTATATCTCCAAAACCTCCAATCCATCTCACCCTTGAAATTTCAAGTTTATAAAACTTAAAGTCATGCATAGATGAATATTTTTTACTTTCTGGTAAAAATGTTACAAATCTTTCTTGGCAAACTTCTAAGTCATCACTTGGGACAGCTTTTAAATCTCCCATAAGAGTTAACCTAGAACTATTTTGTTTATCGAAGTCAGTATCTAATTTAAAAAGCGTTACACAAGCTTTGGAATTTTTTTTAAGATTTATAGTGTGTTGAGCTATATCAGAGGTATACATTAGCAACGTTCTATTTATATCTGATACATATGTTATGAAGCTACCAAATGGATAACCTTCATATTTTTTTGACATTGTAGACAAAATGGCAGAATTAGCAGATCTATATAGCTTTACCGCTTCTAATTCATATTTTTTTCTTTTAAACATAGCTTAATAGTAAGTTATAAACAAAGGATCTTCCTGAACTTTTATCTCAATATCATAAACCTTAGATAAGATTTTTGAATTAAGAACCTCTGAAGGCGTTCCTATCTTAACAACGCTGCCTTTATCTAGTAATACAATTTTATCTGAAAATTTTGCAGCTAAATTCAGATCATGAAGAACTAGCATTACACCCGTTTCATCATTTGCAGCTTCTTTAACTATATTGAGAAGTTTAACTTCATATGTAAGATCAAGATTGGCTGTAGGTTCGTCTAATAATAAATATTTTGGATCACTTGAGTCTGATGGTCTCCAAAGTTGTAAAAGTGTTCTAGCAAAGTGAATTCTTCTTTGTTCGCCACCCGATAAAGTATTAAAGTTTCTACTAATCAAATCTTTTACACCACATTTAGTTACTACATCCATAACCGCATTTTCAAATTCAGTAGCATAAGCACTCTCTCCTCTATCAATCCAACCCATTTCAATTATTTCTTTAACCGAAAAATCAAAAGCAATCGCTTGAAGTTGAGACATTACGCTTCTCGTAAAAGCTCTTTCTTGAATATTAACGTCACTGATATCTTTATTATCATAATGTATTGCTCCACTCGTGGGTTTGATATCACCAGCCAATGATTTGAGTAGCGTAGATTTACCAGCGCCATTAGGACCAATAACAGATAATATTTCTCCTTGATGAATTTTTATAGAAACATCATTGAGAATCGACCTGTCACCGAGATCTATATTTATTGAATCAGCTTTAATACTCATGATCTTTTAATTCTAAAGATGAGCCATAAAAAGAATGGAGAACCAATAGCACTTGTAATCAAACCTACCGGAAGTTCTGCAGGTTGAATCATTGTCCTTGCTACCATGTCAGCTGTTATCATCAAAGCGGCTCCAATAAAAGCAGATCCAGGCAAAAGATAGTTATGATTTACACCGCCAAATAGCCTTACTAAATGTGGAACAACTAATCCAACAAATCCAATCATTCCTGACAAAGAGACGCTTGCTCCAACTGCTGCAGCACAAGATATAATAATTTTATATTTTAGTTTCTTTACATCTACCCCAAGCCTATATGCTTCGGGCTCTCCAAGTTGAATTAAGTCAAGATTTCTTGAAACAGTTATCATTGAAGCGACTGATATTAATATAATAGTTATTGCTGGTATTAATAGTGGCCATGTAACTCCACCGAAACTACCCATTGTCCAAAACGTTAAACCTCTTAATTCAGAATCCGTACTTATAAATGTAAGTATTCCAATACCAACACCTGCAATTGCATTTACTGCGATCCCAACAAGCAACATATATGTAACACCTTGATATCCAAATCCTTTAGTTAACATGTATAGCATCATAATTACTAACATTGCTCCCGAAATTGCTCCCAAAGGCAATAAAAAAGATCCAAGCATAAAACCACTTAAAAAATTTGAACCTAAAACAATGACTAAAGTTGCGCCTAGTGCAGCTCCTGCTGAAACACCAATTAAGCCAGGATCAGCTAAAGGGTTTCGGAAAAGTCCTTGAAGCGCAGCACCTGAGATACCAAGACTGGCACCAACCAAAGCCGCCAATATAACCCTTGGCAATCGTATTTCCAACAAAACTATTTTTGTCAAATCTGAAATCTCACCTGAAAAAATATCTGTGAAATTAATGGCAATACTTCCATTTACACATGCTAATAGAAAGCAAATAGCGCACAAAATGACAAAAACGTTTAACTTAAATAATTGTTTTGATGAGATATGTAGTTTATTTAAATTAATTAAATTAAGAACTTTATTCATCTTTAGAAATATACCTTAGAGCTACCTCTTTTGCAGAAGATATTGTTCTAGGTCCAAAGCCAAGCATTGCCATCCCATCAAGGGCTATAATGTTATTTTGCTTCGAGGCAGGAGTGAAAATTAAAGTTGGATGTTGACCAAGCTTTTCAACAGTTTTAAAAGAGGATAATCCTCTATTAGAAATAATTATGAAATCTGGACTCGCCTCTATTATTGATTCAGTTGAAACAGGCTTCCAACCCTCAAAAGAATCCATTATATTTATACCACCCGTCATTTTAATAAAACCATCAGCTGAAGTGCCTCTGCCACCAACTGTGGGTGAACCACTTTCCATACCCAAGATAAACATTACTTTTTTTGGGCTTTGATTGCTTTTCACAATGCTATGTAGATCATTTGCCTCATTGCGTAAATCATTTAATACAAGATTTTTATCGTAATCTGACATATCTAATATATTTGCAACGCACGAAACTTTATCAATAATGCCATCAGCGGTGTTTTCCTCTGGAATTATTTTTATATCTATTCCTACTCTAGATAGTTGTTCCATAACTGCAGCAGGACCCATATCGTTTTCACCTAAAATTAGTGATGGTGAAAGAGAAAGAACACCTTCGGCAGATAAAGCTCTTACATAACCAATAGAGGGCAGTTCGGATGCCTGTTTTGGAAAGTTTGAAGTTATATCGACAGCAACTAACTTTTCATCTTGTTCAAGAGCATAAATAATTTCTGTAATTGAGCCGCCAGCAACAGTAATTCTTGATGCATCCAGAGCTTTATCACAAGCACTGTTTATACCAGCAGAAAAAAGAACTAGTAAGGGTAAGAATTTAATTAGTTTATATAATTTAAATATACTCATAATTGATTTTTTTGTAAAACTAAATGATAATCATTCTCATTCTCATTTAATGTAATAAAAAATACAAGGATAAATTATGAAATATATAAAAACAATAATGATCTTAGGGGTATTTTTTGCATTTCCTTCAATAAATTCACAGGATAACACTGATGAAATTGAAGAAGTTGTAACTGTCAGTGCAAAACAACCAGTGCCCATTGATGAAGTAGTGGGATCTGTTGCAGTAATATCTCAAGATGAAATAGAAGCAAGACTTGTTTCTGATGTATCACAACTTTTGGAAAACACAATTGGTGTAACTGTTCCAAAAGACATCTCCTCTGGTAGATCGAGAAATTCTGATGTTGTTATTCGAGGTGTTGGAAATAACAGAGTCAATATATTTATTGATGGTTTTAGAACCGGTGATGCATATCAAAGTGGTGGATATGGTAAAGATTTGGTTGATACTGAGCTTTTAAAAAGAGTTGAAATTCTCAAAGGACCAAGTTCATCTTTGTACGGTTCAGATGGTTTAGCTGGCACAATTGCTTACACCACAAAAGATGCTTCAGATATAGCTGACGAATCTAATCCATATCTTTCAGCTACATTGAGTTCACAGGATGTGAACAGCCAAGAAAAAGTGACAGTTCTTGGAGCAATGGTCAGAAATAATTTAGAAGCACTTGTTCAATTAAGCTCTAGAGAAATGAATGAAATGGAGGTTCATGATAGTGCCACCGAAACACTCAACCCTATGAATGGTGAACAAGAGAGTATTTTAGCTAAGCTTAAATTATCACTTAAAAATGGTTCTTCTATTAACATCACAATCGACAATCAAGAGCTTGATTCAGAATATAACCTTCTTACTGACTTAGGAAGTGGCTTTAGTGCTGCTAATATGCAGGTGGAAAATGTTTCCTCTTCATTAGGTTTAGATAATTTAACCAGGGAGAGATTTTCAATTACATATGAATTCTCTGGAAAAAATAGTCTATTTGATAGTGGAGTAATCAGATCTTTCTCACAAACAACCGACCAGAGAACTATAACTTCTAAAAATAAAGCGATAATGGTTATGCCTGCCTTTGGACCACCAATTCCATCTTTTGTTCCGACTTCCGAAGTAAGTGATTATGACTTTAATCAAGAGGTATCAGGTTTCTCGCTAGAAATGATTAAGATTATTGGAAATCATAATATTGTTTATGGTATAGAGAGTGAAACGGCTGAGTATTCTAGAAATAATGACAAAACTGAAGTCAATCTTATTAATGGTGATGTAAATAAAACCCTCGCAAATACTTTATATCCTCATAAGCGTTTTCCAGATAGTGAGGTTACTCGAGAAGCGGTTTTTATTAATGATAGGATTTATTTAAATGATAACACTACAGCTGTTCTTGGCGCTCGTTATGATTCTTATGATCAAAAAGCGAAAACAGATGCTCTTCATGCGAGAAATAATGTTTTTGGACACGAAGTTAAGCCAAGAAGTGACAGTCAATTATCTATGAAGGTTGGCTTAATAAGAGATATTTCTGGAGATATGTCTTTATTTTTACAATATGCAGAGGGTTATAGAAATCCAAACTTTGATGAGGCATACAACACGTATACGAACTTAGCACAGATGTATACGATAATTCCTAATCCAAATATTACCGCTGAAACAAGTGAGGGTTTTGAGATTGGGTTAAGAGGTTCTCTAAGTAATACTTCATGGTCATTAGCTTATTACAAAAATGATTATAAAGATTTTATTGCGTATGAATATCTTTTTCCACCAATCCAAGGAGTGCTTCAAGTTCAGTATCAAAATTTAGGATCTGTTGAAACAAATGGAATTGAATTTGAGTCAAAGACCTTATTTAATGACAATCTTTCAGCTTCATTTGGCATTAGCTTAAATGAGGGGAGAGAGGATGATGGTTATTTAGATTCCTTATCACCTGACCACGCTAAAATTTCACTATCATGGATATCTGATAGTGGAAGATTAAGGTGGAATACTGTCTCAACATTAATGGAATCAAGTCGAGCTACTTTAAGTCCTGTTTGCGGCAGAAGTGGTGCATGTTCTCCAGCTCAAGAAACAGCAGGCAGAGTTACGCTGGATACATATCTAAACTTCGATATAACTGAAAAAGTAAATATTAAGTTTGGTGTAAGGAACCTTACTGACAAAAAATATTGGGATTATCCAACAATCGCTGGACAAGCTGCTGGAACTGCAGATGAGTACTTAATGCCAGGCAGAAATATGAGCTTTTCAATACGATATAGCTTGTAAAAGAACTTAACAAAAAGGTTAGTTTTGATGCAAAAAACTAACCTTTTTCTTTTTATAAAAAAATACAGAATTTATTAACAACAATTAAATTTAGCTATCTTCTGGTTTTGTTGGCAATTTCTTCAAAAGATAAATTTTTATAGATAAAAGTTTGTCTTTCTAAGAGCACTCCGTACTTTTCATTCCAATCATAATGAATTCCCAATTCATTATTTTTTGGAGGTATTATAGTGATTCTTACATCATAAAGATCACTAATTTTACCTGGTAACTTTATATTTTGTGCATAATGAAAATTATCAGAAATATTTAGATGTGGAGTGAGTTCAGTATTTAAAAGCTCTCCTTTAGAATTTTGAATCTCTGCATACACTTTTAAGTATGGAATAAAGCCACCAATAGGTGATCCTGTTGAAGTTCTAGATGCCCAATTGATTAGCATTTCAATATGAATATCTGTCTGATCTTCACTTAAAAAATAATTTTTTGGAAAAATATTATCTTTAGGAGCAGCCTCAAAGACAATATCAATTCCATTTGCAATATTCTCTTTACCAAAAATCATTTCGCTAGTGATGGAGTTACTAGACATAAAAAAGAAAATCAGAAAATATAATTTTTTCATAATTGAATCTTTAATTCTACTACTTGATTAACTTATAGACCATATTTTGCGTTTCCTCTTAACGCAAAATAAAGACCACCCACATACAAACTTACATGTAAGTAGTCTCTTGTAATTACATCTATGAGGCTATCAGGCATCATTATCCATATAACACCTGTAACGACGCACGTCATAGTGATGCCACTAAAACGAGTTAAAAGATCAGCTAATTCACTAAGTAATCCTTTTGTGAATAGAATGCCGAAAACACCCCCAACAATAAGACCAATCGCAGAGCCAACTTCTCCGTATGCAACAAACCACCATACTATAAAAGGAAGACCAAACGCTTCCGCAGTAACTTCATTAACAGGAAACTTGCTTAAGCCTTGCTGAAGAAACATCACTGCTAAAGGTATTCTTAATAAAAAAGTTGCAAAAGGGGCAGGTACCTTGGGTATGTTTAGAGTTGATTCTTTGGTCATTATGGAACGATTTATTTTTTGGTTATGAAGAAAAAGCTAGAGAAAGTAAAAAAAAGGAAAGAAACATAAATCCTAACGCAGATAGTTGTACTAAAGTTGCTAGAGCAACAAAATTTAGTTGTTTTTTGGCCCACCAATTAAGCTCAACCTCTTGCCAAGCTTCAAATTCTGCTGGTGTTGCTTTTTCAATCATAAATCTCCTTTATAGTAACAAATTAATATATTCACAATATTTATAATACATTATCATTTTTTGAAATATGATAATACTCTCTAAAAATATTTTTTTCAAGTTCCACAGTATGTTTCCTGCCAAACCCGATATTATAAAATTCCTGTTATAGTTTAGACATGATTTTTCAAAACTTAATGATAGATATATTAAGAATTGCACCTAAAGGACTTGTTCGATATCTAGCAGGAACTCCAGTCATTATCGACGGCAATTCTTTAGATCCAAATATGCAAATTATTTTAAATTTAGCTCCAAGAGAACAACAACTGAATTTAGTTTCACCTAATCAATTTAGAAAGGTTGCAAAGCAATTGGATAAAATTGCACTTCCAAACATCAAAGGAGTGACTGTAAAAGATGAGGAAGTAATCAGCACAATAGGCAAATTAAAAATAAGAACATATCAAAAAGATATAATTCAGAAAGACTGTCCTGCAATTTTATTTTTTCATCAGGGTGGGCTAGTTATCATGGATAATAAAACCGATGACTACTTCTGTTCACTGCTTGCACAAAAATGCAATGCGAAAGTTATTTCTTTAGATTATCGAAGGTGCCCAGAAGATAAATTTCCTGCTGCGTTTGAAGATGCATTTGCGCTTTGGGACTATGCTCAACTTCATTCAGACAAATTAGGCATAAATCCAAAGTATATTGCACTAGCTGGTGATAGTGCTGGAGGTATGATTTCTGCATCAATGGCAATCGATTTACGTGATAGAGGGGGTATCCAACCATCAGCTCTTTGTTTACTTTATCCATGGGTTACAACTAATATTGAAAATCAACCTTCTATAGAAAGCTGTAGAGATATTTTTCCATTGACATTTGAAACGATGGAATTTTTTAGAAATACAGTCTTTATAAATGGTAAAAATCTAGAACATCCATGGGCTAATCCTTTAAATGAGAAAGATTTAACAAATCTACCGCCAACTATAATTGCAACAGCAGGGTTTGATCCCATTCGAGATCAAGGCATAGAATTTTCTGAGGCTTTAAAAAAAGCCGATGTTGAAGTTATCGATTATTGTTTTAAGCATCTTCCTCACAGTTTTTTAATTTTTGGAAGGATTAGCAAGGCTATTCAAGAAGCAAACAATAGAATTGCCAATGACCTTGCAAATATTATAAAAAATACTAAATAATTTTTTTTACTCAAAATTATTACAATTAAAGAATTGCAAAAAGGTCGTTAAAATACGGCAAAATCAAGGTAGTTTTTTTATATAAAAATCTTATAAATATTTTGATTTACAAAGTTAAAAAAATGTCGTTTAATCAATTTAGAATATAAAACTGTCATACATTTCTGGGGAGGCAATATGACTAATCCAAATCATCCAAGTGTTGATCAAAGTGATCGTGAAGTACCAATCAATCTTCGTCAAAGTGGGCGAACTCCAACTGAGCTTTTGATTTCTACCCGAGTACGAAAATCACCTTTTTGGCATCTTTCTCATGAAGCAGGTTGTTGGCGAGCAACTGTATATAATCGTATCTACCATCCAAGAGGATACGTTAAGCCTGAAGATGGTGGTGCAATGGTTGAATATGAGGCATTGGTTAATAGAGTAACAATGTGGAATGTTGCTGTTGAAAGACAAATAAGAGTGAAGGGTCCTGATGCTGAAGCTTTTACAGATTTTGTTATAACAAGAGATGCAACAAAAATTGAACCTGGAAATGGAAAATACGCAATTTTATGCAATGAAAAGGGTGGAGTGCTTAATGATCCTGTTTTATTAAGACTAACAGATGATGAGTTTTGGTTCTCTATTTCTGACAGCGATTTATTATTCTGGTTACAAGGTGTGAATGTAGCAAAGAAATATGATGTTGAGATTGATGAAATTGATGCTTGTCCTGTTCAAATACAAGGGCCTTTATCTGAGGATCTTATGGCTAAATTAGCTGGAGAAGAGTTAAGAGAAATTCCATATTATGGTCTTATGGAAACAAAAATTGGTGGTGCTGATTGTGTAATCAGTCAGACAGGATTCACAGGTGAAAAAGGATATGAAATCTATGTTCGTGATGCTCATGAAAATGCTGAAAAGATGTGGAATGCAGTTCTCGAAGCAGGTGAAGAATTTGGTTTGATGGTAATAGCACCTGCTCATCATCGTAGAATAGCAGCAGGTATTTTATCTTGGGGACAAGATTTAGATCATGAAACATCTCCATTTCAAGTTAATTTGAGTTACCAGGTACCGAGAAACAAAGAAGCTGATTACATTGGAAAGGAAGCACTTGAAAAACAGAGAGCGATTATTGATGAGGGTAATGCTCCATTTAAGATGAAAATGGTTGGACTCATATTTGGGGGTAAAGAAATTACAGACTACGCTCCTGATTTTTGGTTGATAAATGATACAGATGGAAATGAAATGGGTTTCATATCATCTCCATGGTGGTCTCCAGAACTAGGTACTAATATTGCACTTGGGTGGGTCCCTTGGGAATCATCTGCAATAGGAACTAAATTACAGGTTATGTTGCCTGATGAATATGCAGATTCATCTGGAGCTCCGGTTGATGGTGAAATAGTTGATATTCCTTTCAGAGAGTCTGTAAACCCAAACAAACGTGAAGTTCAAAAGGCTAAGGGACTAGACTTCGCTGATTAAATTTTTAATAGCGTAAATTATTAATGTAATTAACAAAATGCGTTTATTAATAGTTCTATTATTATCGATTCCACTTTACTCAGAAAGTTCAAAAATTATGTGTGAGTTGGATGGGGATTTTTCTGTAACTTATAAAGATATAAAGAAAACATATTTGGCAGAAGGAATAGAATTATTTAAAAATTTAGCCAGACAAACACAACAGTCTCTTTTTCTACTAAGAAGAGCAAAAACAAATTTTGCTGAGGAAGATTGGTCAAAAAGTCCTTTGTATGTCGTTCAATACTGGGAAGTTGATTCTGAGAAAGAGGAGTTTAAATCCTTAATACACACACTTGATCCATCGCCGGCTTGGATCAATACTGATGCAGCTTGGAAAGCTACAAATCAAGATACTGGTATATCAGTTACACACTCTATGGAGCTTGATTTAGATCATCCATTATTTCCTGAATATAAAGTTCAAGTTTATAAGATTACAAATACATTTAATTGGTTCACGGGCAAAGGACAAATAAGTGGAGATATATGGCTAAAGAAGAAAGATGGCACAAGAGGTAAAAATCCTAAGATTGAAATATACGCTAAAGGTAAATGCGAATCACAAATTAAAAAGTTTTAGTATATTTAAGATAAGAAGGATCCCTAGCTTCTAATCAAGCGTTTTCCTATGCTAGAAAGAATAGTTACTTATTTTTGCGAGCTTTACGTAATTCCCTATGAACCTTATCAAGTTTTAATTTCTTAATAGTTTTTACATTCTTTCTTCTTAAACTAGCGAGTTTCGAATTTCTAACTCTTTCTCCTTTATTTATATGCACTTCTCCAAAAGGAATGTTTAATGTCGTTAATTAATACTAACAAATACTCTACAATATCTCTAATGAACATTGTTGAAAGCAACATAATCCAAAAAACTTTATTAATATACATTGAAGTAGATTCTTTAAATCAAAAAGAAAAATTAGAAAAAAGTTATGATGAATTCTATAGCTTAGCTCAATCATCAGGGGTAGAAATAGTAAAGGCTACAAAGTTTAAACAAAAGATTCCGATAACAAGCTCGTTTATTTCTAAAGGAAAATTAGATCAAATTAAAAATGAATTAATAGACCTAGACGTTGACCTAATAATTATTAATCATCAACTTTCTGCCTCACAAAACAGAAACCTTGAAAATTTTTTTGCTAAAAGAGTAATTGATAAAACTGAATTAATTCTTGATATTTTTGCAACAAGAGCTTCGTCCTATATTGGTAAGCTTCAAGTTGAACTCGCTCAATTAAACCATCTATCAACGAGACTAATTAGAGGTTGGACTCACTTAGAAAGGCAAAAAGGTGGAATTGGATTAAGAGGCCCAGGTGAAACTCAGTTAGAAACAGATAGACGTTTAATTGGTAAAAGAATTAAAAGGCTTAATTTAAGACTCGACAAGGCTCATAAACAAAGAGAGATAAATAGATATTCAAGAAAGAAGAGTAGAAATAAATTAGTAGCATTAGTTGGATATACAAATGCTGGAAAAACGACTTTATTTAATAAACTAACTGAAAGTATGCAATTAGCTGAAGATAAATTATTTGCAACATTAGACTCTGTAACAAGAAAGAATAAGGCTCCTGATCATGGACCAATTTTATTTTCAGATACAGTAGGTTTTATATCTGATCTTCCAACTCAGTTGGTAGAATCATTTAAGGCAACACTAGATGAGCTAAAGACAGCTGATCTTTTATTACATGTTGTTGACATTTCAGACACTGATCACAAAATAAAAGTTCTTGAGGTTAATTCAATACTTGAAGAGTTAGGACTAGAAAATATTCCACAGACAATAGTTAACAATAAATGTGATTTGGTTTGTAATTCCAAGTTAAGCCCAATGATAAAAAGAAAACATGATGAGATATTTATATCTGCTGAGAATGAAAGTGAATTTGAAGATCTTCGCTCATCTATCAATAAAAATCTTTTCAATGGATTATATGAGGGCTGGGTGTCTCTTGATACAAGTCTTGGAAATATTAGGTCTCAGCTTTTTGATATGGGATGTGTTGAGGAAGAAAAAATTTCATCAAACGGAACTATGTTTGCCAATATTAAAATAGGTAATGACGAATTAGATCAATTCATAGGTTTGAAAGGTTTTGAACTTTGTCATGATAAGGATATACTTTTTGAATCAATTAAGCTTAAAACAAATTAATATGAAAAAATTAAATAATATTCTTGAATCAATCGCAAAACCACTAATGCCGATAACTCCATGGTTATTGAGACTTGGTCTTGGAACTTCATTCATTCTACACGGAATTGGAAAATTTCCATTACCTCCAGAGAAAATGGTCACTTGGTTTGAGAGTATGGGATACATGTATCCTGAAATTGTTACAAGCATGGTTGCTGTTGGAGAAGTTGCTGCTGGGGCAGGGATTATATTAGGTGGACTAATAAGCGGTCATAAAGGAAACCTTATAACAAGAATTTCAGGTGGAGCGGTTGGAGTCATTATGATTGGCGCAATTGTTATAGCCCATGCAGATTGGTTAGTTACAAAAAAACTATTTATGAGCGAACAAATATTCCTATTCTTACTAGGTACATATTTCGCAATAAAAGGTAACGACTAAAAACACTTCTTTTGATTTTCTTATTTACTATTATTCTTAGATATTTCTTTATTTAAATTTATTTATAAAAACTACTTGCAAATCTAAATGAGAATCATTATCATTCTCATTCATGGAAGCTACTTTATTGGTCATTCCCCTAAAAGTGTGCAGTTTTTGAGATTTTTATAATCAAAAAATCTTTAGGCGAAAAAAGGTAGCTTTCATTTTTAAAAATATTATAGGGAAAAAACTATGAGTAAATTAATAAATAAATTTTTAAATGATGTATCTCCAATATTTATTATTGGATTTCTAGTACTTTCTTCTTTGGTTGTAAATATTAGTGCAGACGATGAAGTTGAATCAGTAACAATTATTGGAACAAAAGATGATGTTAAAGATTTGCCAGGATCAGGTGCAGTGATATCAAATGATGATCTTCAAAAGGCAATGGACACAGATATACAGAAGATTTTAACTGCAGTTCCAGGTATTTATATGAGAACTGAAGAAGGTTATGGTCTAAGACCTAACATTTCTATAAGAGGTACTGCTATAGAGAGATCAGGAAAAGTTACAATAATGGAAGATGGTGTTTTGGTTGCTCCATCACCATATACTTCGTCTGCAGCATATTACTTCCCAACAACTGGAAGAATTCACTCTGTTGAAGTATTGAAAGGACCAGCAGTTGTATCACAAGGACCACAGACAATTGGTGGCGCAATTAATTTAATTAGTACGCCTATACCTGAAGTGAATTCAGGTAAATTTGTTCAAGAAATTGGTGAGAATGGTATGGCAAGAACGCATGCATATTATGGTGCAAGCCAAGGAAACTTCGGTGCTTTAGTAGAAGTTCACGAACATTCAAGTGATGGCTTTGACTCTATCGCTAATGTTGGCGGTGACACTGGTTTTGATAAATCAGACTTAATGATTAAAGCAAGATATAGCTCTGGTAATCACACAGTAACTTTTAAAAGAGTCGATTTAGATGAGGATTCAAATCAATCATACGTAGGTCTTTCTCAGGCAAGTTTTATGGCTAATCCTAGAATGAGATACGGAGCTACAGCATACGACAAAATGATGAACGATGGAGAACAAACATCATTAACTTATGTTGGTGACTTTGATAACTTTGATGTTGTGTTTACATCATGGCAGAACGATTATCACAGAGATTGGTTCAAAGTTAGTGATTTCAATAACGATAAAGAACATGGAGAACAAGATGATATCAATGAGCTAATTAGCGACGCTAATAATGGAAGTGCTAATGCTCAAGCTATCTTAGATGGCCAACTTCCTGTTGAAATAGAATACAAACATAACAATAGATATTATACAAATGAAGGTTATCAATTTACTGTCTCAACAGAAATAGGCGTTCATGCTTTGACAGTTGGATACAGAGATATGGAAGATTCTGAAAGCAGAATTCAAGCCCATGAATATGCTGATCAGGCAGCTGATGGATCGTTATCTGCTTTATATGGATATGTTGGATTAAGTGGCAGTAACAATAGATTGAGAGAATCTAGTGCAACTTCTTACTATTTAGAAGACACAATGGACTTTGGAAAGCTAGCTGTAACAGTTGGTTTTAGATCAGAAGAATATGATCAACGTCACAGAAGATGGGGTGAAGGAGCAGGCCCAAACCTTACTGCAGTAAGAATTACTAGCGTAAGAGATACTTTTGCTGAAAATGATCACAACACATCAAGTTTTGGTGCTACATATGACTTAAATGACACAACAACTTTAGTCGCTGGATTCCATGAAGGAATGACACCAATGTTTGGTGCTGATCCAGAGGAAGCTGATAACATGGAGTTAGGTGTAAGGTATTCAGAAGGTACTACAAACATTGAAGCTTTTTATTTCGCAAGTGATTATTCAAGATTAGCTGCTGAATGTACTTTAGTAAGTGGCGCCTCATGTGATGCAGATGAGTCTGCAGTATTTAGTGGTGGTGAAGCTGAAGTTTCAGGTCTTGAGTTTAGTGGTTCTTGGATGTTACAAGGAGATAATGGTGTTGTTTACCCAATCTCAGTTAACTATACAAGCACCGATGCAACATTTAAAAATAGTTCAAGTAGTGATTATTTTGGAACTGTTTCGGCTGGAGATGACTTACCATATATCCCTGATTCACAAAGTTCTATAGTTGTAGGATTCATTAATGATAATGGTCTAAGTGGGAATGCAAGACTTGTAAACGTTGGAAGCTCATGCTCACTTGCAGCATGTGGAACTTATAATGAAATTGAAGCACATAGTTATTTAGATCTAAATCTTAGAAAGGCTCTAAATGATTCTATGAGCGTCTATTTTATACTTGAAAATACACTTGATAGTGAGGATTTAATTTCAAGAGCACCTTCAGAGGGAGCTAGATCACAAAAACCTAGAACAATGAAAGTTGGTTTTTCATACGATTTCTAAATATTGTTAGAGGAGAGGGGTGCTACTACATACCCCTAAAAATCAAGGGATGTTTTAAACATCCCTTTTTTTAAGTAGAATATACTAATGAAAGATTTTCTAAAATATGATGATACCCAGATTTTTAAATATGACAATTTAGTTCTTGCTGTCATTTATACAATTGGCCATATATTGGTTGCAATGACATGTAATAGGATTATTACAGGTGCTTCCTTAGATATGGCTGCAGCTGATGCATTTATTGAGCCAATTATTAACGGTTTCTGGTTTTATTTTTTATTAGTCTTTTTAAAAAATAAAATTGAACAAGGCTTAATTAATAAACCAATTCCTATTCTTAAAAATATCAATGTAGGTATTTATTTAGCAGTGATTTACACGATTGGTCATATATTAATTGCAATGACATGTAACAGGTTGCTCACTGGAGCACCATTAAACTTAGCAGTAATTGATGCATTTATTGAACCAATAGTTAATGGTTTCTGGTTTTATTTATTATTTGAAGTTTTCAATAAGTATAAACAAAAATATAGGCCTTCTGCAGCTGGAAAAAGCAGCAAGAATCCATCTTCGTCAATGAAAACCTCAAAGCTTGCTCCAATAAATAATAAAAAGAATTTAGATTAAAGATACACAAATCTATTCATTAAAGTACAATATTCCAACAAAATGTGGGGCTATAGCTCAGCTGGGAGAGCACCTGCTTTGCAAGCAGGGGGTCCGCGGTTCGATCCCGCGTAGCTCCACCATTTATAAGTACCCTTGATTTTCGCAAAATTTTAAGAACGTATTATGATCAACATTTAATATTTTTATCTTTGATGGATCAAAATCTAATTTAAATAAGTACTTTTTATTAACTTGACTAACCAAATAAAAACTATTTTCAGAACTACTAATAGATATTTTTCTGTTTTTTATAAAATCAAGCCAACAGTTAGAATATTTTTTATTGTTATCTAGACTTGTAAAGCTAAGATAAGCATTATCTCTTATAACTTTTTTTGCTTTAGCGCTCGACTCTAAATTAAGAATACTATAGTTTTGATTTGTGTCCTCTACCTCGAAATAAATATAATTTGCATTAGCATAAAATGCACAAAAGCAAAAAAATATTAAAAGACTAGAAGTCGTCTTCATCATCTCCAGCAGATGATCCACCTTCAGATTGACCTTTACTTTCTAAATAATCAAATGTGTCTTGAGCTTCACCACTCATTAAGGCATCAGATGGCGTCCATGCCATAACAATTCCAGCAATAGGTTGACCACCAAATGTATGCTTATTTTTCCATCTATAAAGTTCATAGTCACCCTTTAAAGTTCCACTTGCTGATGCAGCGACTCTTTGTTCACTAGAATTATCACTCCAATAATCAATCATTCCTGTATCCATTTCTGTAGTTGTTTCTTGAGTATTTATACTCTGAGTTAAGTCTATATTTTCATCTCTTAGTTGTATAATAGCTCTTCTTGCTTTTAAGGTAGCATTATTAAATGCTGTTATTTCTGAAGCCGCGCTATCAGTTGCAATTCTTTCTTGGGCATAACTTATTACACTCATTTCTCCAACTTCATTTCGAACCATAAATGCACCAAAAGTACCTTGCAAGGCCTCAAAAGCTTTCATTCCACTTCTATAAATTTCTTTATCGTATTGCTTATTGTAATAAGGAATATTTTTTACCAACGGTACGCCTTTTTTTTGATTCTGTAATCTGGAATAATCACCACTTGTCATAGCATCGACATCAGCTGCAAGTTTACTACTCCAGATAGCCACATTACACACGGTAGTTTGTTTTTGGCCTTTGCCAAGAGAATAGGCTGAAAAAACAGTTTTCATACCTCTAACTGATCCACTTGCGTTTGCAGTAACACTGTCTTTAAAGGTACTTTGATTAACTATATTATTTATCTTGTCTTCTAATTCTTTTTCTTCAATAGTGTTACTTGCAATACCTTCTTTTGTCTCTGGGTCAACAAGCTTATCAAGTTGTTGATTGACTAGAACTTTTGTTTTTTCATATATTGACATATCTTCATAGTTTTTTAGGTTTTTAGCAGATTTTCCTGATGTCCCTATAAAAGTTGGCTTTTCACCTTCTTTAATTTGTTGAACCATTTGGCTAACTATTTCTGATGTTATTTCTGTTGACATTGATTCAACCAACTTTCTTTTAGAATCAAGTTGGGCGTTAATCGACGCATTCATTGATGAGGTTATGTAGTTACTAGAATCTACTGGAGACTTAATTTCACTTATGCCTATAGCAACAAAATACTTTGACCCATTTGATTTTTTATTCGTACCCTGCTTCCATTTTTTTTCAATATTTACATAATCTTGACATTGCTGACCAACAACATTGTTATTATTTGCCCCAGAACTTTCAGCTTCTTCCCATGCAGCTTCTCTATCAGACAGCTCAGGATTGTCATCTGCTGACAAAGATAAATTTAAAAAAGATATGGCTGCGAAAAAGAATATAGATTTTTGCGTTAAATTTTTCATAATTTTCATATACAACCCCTTTAGAATGTTAGAAATCTGTAAATTCCATAGATAATAATACCTATTATTAATAAATTACCAATTTTCATCAAATTCCTCCTCAATTTTTTTTCTGACCTCTTGTTGTTTTTTTGCATTATTGTTTTTATTCATACTTTCTGGAAGCGATCGAATAATAAAAGTTTTTGGTTTAAATTTTGATTCTAGATCTTCAACACTTGTATTTATTATTTTTCCGTATGACATTTTAGAAGTTACTTCAGTGATTTCTACCATACCTATTATGTTCTCTTTGCGACCAAGACTTTCTTTTGTGTAAGAATCTACAATTTTTTCGCCATACTGAATCAATCTATACCTATCCCCAATATTAACAATGTCTCCCCCGGTTCCAATAATAATATTGTTACCTTCTATTTTTTCAACAACAAAAGGATATATCGCTTCTAAAATCTTTAATCCTAAACTATCGGCAATGCTTGATATTGAATCTAACGCTCCCTTTACAGGATCATTAATTGACTTTACTTTTCCATTAAGATTTTTACTAAAAGTTTGGGAGAATTTTACTTGTCCTGTTGGAACATCAATAATTCTATAGCTGATTCCAGTATTACCTACTATTGTAGAAATTGATTTATCAACTGTTTCTAGCTTTCTAGTTTGATTTTTTAAAGATAGCATATTTACAGTCCCAACTAAAACATAGTCTGCTACTAGCTCTTGTCCCATCTTTGCAAGTTCTTTTATGGGAACATTATCAGAATTCAATCTAGCTTGTTCTTTATTAGTTTGAGTTTCATAAGCTCTATCAAGAACAGTAAATTTTCTTGTTTGAACTAGATATGATGAGATTGCAGCAGTAAGTTCTTGACTAAATGAAGCTCCATTGATTTCGGTTTTGCCAACTCTACAACAACGATCTCTATATTTTAAATCAAGGACAGCTATACGCTTCCTATTGGCAGTTTTTGAAGCTTTAAATTTAATAACAGAAACCTTTAATTTAACTTTATATATTCCTGCATTCTTTGAAGTTGATATGACATCGTAACTATCTACAACGCCTTTAGTTCTTGATTTTATTTTATCTTGGTATTCTGAAGAACCAAGATATTCTTCAGTTTGATTTTTAGTACTTAATTTCTCGCTATTTTTGCTAAGGATTTCTGATTCTATAGATTTGCCATTTATTCGTCCCATGGCCTCCGTAAGACCCCTATCAATTGCTGATTGAAGATTCTCTCCATATCCTTCAACCTCTATTTTGACTATTTGAGTACTTGCTGAAACAAGTCCAGCAAATACAAGAGAAATTATTAGAAAATACTTATTCAATATCTAATTCTAACTCACCAACTTTCTTCTCTGCTCCACGAACGTCTAAGCCATTTTTTTTTGCAAATGAAAGAAGTCCGACGGTAGACTTACCTAAGTTTACAATTAATTTTGGTACAGTCTTACCTATAAACATACCGGTTTGGAGTGTACCTTTTAATTTTCTTATTTCCATTGGATTTCTAATGCTTTTTAATTGATTTTGAGCAGCATTCATAAACTCTCCTATAGGCTCACTTAAAGCAGCTGTTCTTGCTACAGAGGTTAAATATGGAGCTAAGGCTTTTGCATATGCAGATTTTGCATCATCTGACATTTCCTGGCCTTCTTCAAATGTTGTTGATTGAGCTGAAACAGTATCACTTGAAAGTGTAAGTGCACCTTTAATATCTTCCTGACTAATACTATCTCCAAGAATATTATTAGCTGTATTATTTAATTCTGCAGCCTTTTCTTTATTTCCTTTAGCCTCTTCAATCATTGCTTGAGCTTTTAGCACGTCACTTAATGCAGATTGAAGAGAAATAATAAGTTGAGCTTGAGCTTCATCTATATTTAAAGTTGGTGCCTCTTCTTCAGCTTCATCGCCTCCAGTTATTGCAGATAATGGATTTTTTATGTTTCCAAATGGATTGGCTTCAATAATGTTTGCATAACTAAATCCAAAAAAGATTGTGAACATTAATATTATTTTTTTCATAATTTGTCTCCTCATTTATAAATTATAATTTAAGCATTAATGAATTAGTTGCTTCATTAACTGCTTTTTTAAGTGCATTTTTTTCAGATAGCACATCTGTTTCCCCAAAAGCTGATTTTATTTCAGGACCGACTGATGCAACAATCATTGGCCCGAATCTTGGATTAATTTCATAAAGCTGCATGCTTACCAAAACATCAGATTTATATGCTCCTGTATCCAAATCTTTACGAGCAATACTAGAGTCCACAGTTCCAATAAGAAGATATACATCACCAAAATTAACTTCATTCATCAAATTACCTATTTTTACCCTAGTTCTTGGTGAAATATTAGCTCCAAAATCTCCTACTTTTCCTGAAAATTGATCTATAACTTCTTTTAAAAAATATTTCCCGCTTAGGTCTTCCAGCATCGCAGCTTCAACAGTCATCATTCCTAACTTAGAGAGAACATCACTAATTTGTGCATAAGCATCGTCTAGATCCCCAATGTCATATGTTCTATCTGTTGCTTGTCTTTTAGTCTTACCACCAGTTGTGATTGATTGCATTTGAGTTGAATTTTCTGTTATTGATACAGCACCTTCATCAATAGTAGTAACTTCGTCAGCACTTAAAGCATTTTTTGTCATTGACTGTTTAGTAACTCTTTCATCAAATATATCTTCATCAGTAGTTTTTCTTGGAATTACTAATGCAAGAACTGCTTGACCTTGAAGATTTTGTTGTCTTTTTGATGGAGAGGATTTTTTTACTAGGCTATTAGTGAATCTTGCTTCATTTATTGTTGCTCTTATTGAAATCTGGTAATTTCTGTCAGTTTTTGAGCAATCAGTGCTTAAGATTATATAGTCAGTAATGTATGAATCTAAATCAGATAAGTACTTTTGCTCAGATGAAGAATACGCATCGTACATATCAGATGAGAGTGTTGATGTATATTTCTCCCAGGCTGACTTTTTTGCTTTTTCAATTGCTTCAAAGTGTTTGTTTCTATCTACAGGTTTACCATCTCTGCATGTTGATCGATTTAATTCTACGCTTGCAAATCCTTTTTCAGTAATATTTTGAGCAAAAGAACTTACAGAAAAGAAAATTACGAATAAAATTGTAGACAAGAAATATGTTGTATTTTTGTACATTCTATAATCTTATATTTTTTTTAATGTAATTAACATGTTTCTTAAAATCTTTTGAAGACATTTTGCTGGCTTGTTTTAACCATTTTTTATCAAATGTATCTATATTTGAAACATAATCTTTCATTATTTTATTCTGTGAAAAATTGAATGTATCCCAATCGTCGAAAGTTTGATTTTTATTTACCTCTTGAGTATGAATATACTTCAAATCAATTTCTGTTATTTTTTCGATTCCAACATTGTGAAATTCTATTTTAGAAAAGGCAGCCCATGCATATGCCTCTCTGAGTTTAGACTCATCCAGCTTTACTTTCTTAAAACCTCTAATATTTATTACAAAACCAAAATCTAAATTTGGTAATCTTAAATTTAGTAGCTCATTTGCATCTTCATATTTGTCAGATATTTTTAATCCAAGTGCTTTGCCTTTTACGTAAGGTATTAAAGGCAGGTTAAATGATTCTGAAAACCATTTCGAAAATTCTTGACCAATCCAAACTTTATAAGCTTGCTGCTTAAACTTATTATTAGCACCTAAAAAATAATTATTATTTATAAATTCTTTTTCGCCAGACATTTGACTCAAAGCAAGCTTTCCTAATTGAACATCATCTATTCCAATAAAAAAATTAGTATTTGTGATAGAACTTAAGTTAGTAGATAAAATTTCATTACTTATTCTTTTAATAAAAGCTTTTTCATATATAAATCTTGAATCTGTATAGAGATTTTTAATTTGTTCAACCATTTGAGAATCATCCAAAATGAGAAAATTTTCGTATTGATTTTTTGGGATTTCCAAACCAAAGAAAGTTTGAGCAAATCTAAGGAGTTGAGTTTTCTTATTTATTTTCTTACAGTTAGTACCCTTATCCAAATACCTTCTATTTATTGCATAGGGTTTTATTGAAACAATTTGAAGTTCTTTAGCATTGAAAACTACTACTTGGCCACTTAGACTGTAAGTGCTAACACATGATATTTGATCTTCAACTATACTTTCAATGTTCATAATATTTTCACTGTCTAGTGCAACTATTACCTGGTAAGAACCATCTTTGAATGTTTTAGAAACCTCAAGACTAAGTTCAGGATTTTTTGATTTATTTTGTCTTAAGTCATCAGAAAGAAAAGCTATTAAACTATCTTCAATTTTAAGGGTGTTGGGATAAGCTATTTTTATATCTGCTTCTTGTGAAACATAGGATAGGCCACTGTATTGAAGGTAGTCTCCAAAAAGATTCAAGTTTAGAAATAAAGTTGTAAAAAATAGAATTTTTTTCAAAATATTACTTTAACTCGAAATATATTAGCTCGATTCATATTAGATATCCTATCAAAAATTGGAAAATATAAACAATAAAATTACTTGCACAAAAAATAGATATAAAAATATATATTTTAAGTACTTTTTTTTTCTTTTTTTGATAATATATAAGTGTTCAAATATATAAACTAACTGCACAACAAATTAGGAGAATCAGTAATCATGACTGAGAAAACGGAAGGTAAATGTCCTGTAATGCATGGGGCGATGACAACAAATAGTTCTACTGGAACATCTACAAAAGATTGGTGGCCAAATCAATTAAATCTTAATATTTTGCATCAACATGATAAAAAATCTAATCCTATGGATGAAGGATTTGATTATAGAGAAGAATTTGAAAAAATTGATTACAAGGCACTAAAAAATGATTTATATGAACTTATGACAGATTCACAAGAATGGTGGCCTGCAGACTATGGGCATTATGGACCATTTTTTATAAGAATGACTTGGCATGCTGCTGGGACATACAGAAATACAGATGGAAGAGGTGGTGGAGGTACAGGCGCACAACGTTTTGCTCCTCTTAATAGTTGGCCTGATAATGGAAACCTAGATAAAGCAAGAAGACTTCTATGGCCAATAAAACAAAAATATGGAAAGAAGATAAGTTGGGCTGATCTCTTAATTTTAGCAGGAAATGCTGCCATAGAATCTATGGGCGGAAAAACATTTGGATACAGCGGTGGAAGACCTGACATATGGGGGCCTGAAGAAGATATACATTGGGGCGTTGAATCGGAATGGCTTGATAACAAAAGATATAAAGGTGAAAGAGAACTTGATAATCCTCTAGCCGCAGTTCAAATGGGTTTAATATATGTGAATCCTCAAGGTCCAGATGGTAACCCAGATCCTTTGGCTAGTGCTCATGACATAAGAGAAACATTTGGCAGAATGGCAATGAATGATGAGGAAACTGTTGCTCTGGTTGCAGGTGGACATACTTTTGGTAAGTCACATGGAGCTGGAACAGAAGATAATGTTCAATCAGAACCAGAAGGAGCTCCACTTGAAGAAATGGGTTTTGGATGGACAAGTACATATGGATCTGGAGTTGGAAGTGACACCATAACAAGTGGTATTGAAGGAGCTTGGACCGCAAATCCAACTAAATGGGATAATGGTTATTTCGATTTACTATTTGGATATGAGTGGGAGTTAACAAAAAGTCCTGCCGGTGCTCACATATGGCATGCCGTTGGTCAGACTGAAGAAGATATGGCACCAGATGCAGAAGATGCTTCAAAGAAAGTCCCAACAATGATGACAACAGCAGATATGGCTTTAAGAATGGATCCGGAATACAACAAGATATCAAAAAGATTTCATGAAAATCCTGATGAATTTGCAGATGCTTTTGCAAGAGCATGGTTCAAGCTTCTTCATAGAGACATGGGACCAAAAACTAGATATATGGGTCCTGAAGTTCCTGAAGAAGAATTGATATGGCAAGATCCAGTACCTGCTGGAATAAATGATTATGACATTGAAAAGGCAAAGAGAATGATTGCTGATTCAGGATTATCAATCCAAGAAATGGTTGAAACTGCATGGGCAAGTGCTTCAACATACAGAGGTTCTGATATGCGAGGAGGTGCAAACGGCTCAAGAATTAGGTTAGCTCCGCAAAAAGATTGGGAAGCCAATAATCCAAATAAACTAAGTAAAATAATAAATATCTATGAGTCCATTTCAAGTGAAACGGGCGCATCAGTTGCTGATGTTATTGTCTTAGCTGGAAATGTTGCTATTGAAATGGCTTCAGGTGTTGAAGTTCCTTTTACTTCTGGTAGAGGTGATGCAACTCAAGATCAAACTGATATAGAATCCTTTGAAGTTTTAGAGCCAAAATCTGATGCATTTAGAAATTTTCATGCGCAAGGAGTAAACACACCTCCAGAAGAAATAATGTTAGACAAAGCTCAACTTTTAGGCCTTACTGCTCCAGAAATGACAGTACTTGTCGGAGGAATGAGATCTCTTGGTATAAGCATGAATGGATACGGTCTTTTCACTGATGATTCAAATAAACTAAGTAACGATTACTTTAAAACATTATTAGATATGTCTGTTCAATGGAAGCCTAATGGAACAGGTAACTCCTATGAGGCTTTTGATAGAACTAGTGGTGAAAAAGTAAGAACAGCTTCAAGATCCGATTTAGTCTTTGGGTCTAATTCACAACTAAGAGCAATTGTTGAAGTTTATGCTGAAGATGATTCTACTGATAAATTTGTGAAAGACTTTATATCGGCTTGGAATAAAGTTATGAATGCAGATAGATTTGACGTTCAGTAAACTATTTAGCTTCTATAGTTTTTTTATTAGATAGTGATTGGAAGAAATATATTCCGATCACTATCAGCATATTTGTTGATAGCTGAGCAACTAGAAGCTTGGTTGATAAAAGCTCCATACTTAGCAAATTAGTTGAGTAAATACCTAAAATTCCAATAACTGAAGAAATAAGAATTAATTGATATCCCTTTCTATTACCTTGTAATAGGTATCCTGTTAATGAGGCTAAAGTAATCAAAGATATTCCAAAAATAGCAATCTCAGAATAAGAATGAAGTGATGTAAATGTTAATACTGCACCGGAAACCACTGTTGTAAATAACATTTGGATAAAGCTAAATAATTTAATATCAAAACTAATTTCAGGATTATATTTCTTGTAGAAATCATTTGGATTTTTTTCTTCAATGCAATCTTCAGGTCTCCAATATGTCTTTGAAAACCAAACCTTAACTTTATTTTTCCAAGATTTAGTTTTAATACTATCTTTAAACATAATTGAATAAATTTGAAAGTTAGCCCATATGGGATTCCAACTACTTAATGGAGTTGCAGTTCCATAGACAGGTTTAATATCTGGTCTCTCAGCAATATAAGTTCCAAACATTCGATCCCAAATTATAAAAACACCACCATAATTAGCATCTATATATTCTTTGTTTTTAGCATGATGAATTCCATGATTCATTGGAGTAATCAATATCTTTTCTAATATTCCCAAATGTCCAATATGTTTTGTATGAACCCAAAATTGATAAACAAGATTGATTCCAGCAACAGTAATAAATACCTCAACAGGAACTCCAATAACCATCATAGGTACATAAAAAATCCACTTCCAAAGCCAGCCAGTGCTTGTTTGTCTTAATGCTGTTGAAAGATTAAAGTCTTCTCCATGATGATGCACGCTATGTGTTGCCCATAATATTTTTATTTCATGATGCATTCTATGCATCCAATAGTAAGAAAGATCATAAAGAAGAAATGCTGCTATCCATGTAAATGGATTTTTAACAGACAATAAACCTAAATTTAAATACGAGCTTAAATAGAGAAATATTACGCTTTGAACTCCTAAATTAAGCATTGTTGGAAATCTGCTAATCATACCTATAGCAATACTAGTAACCGTATCATTTAAACGATAAGTATTTTTTCCAACGTATAAACCATAGAAGTATTCAATGATAATTAGCAAAAAGAATACTGGAATAGCAAACGTAATAATTAGTGATTTATCTGTAATTACTTCCATTATGTTTAAATTATATAAAAATTAGCCTCAATTTTCCTTAATGACCTTAAGGGCACCTAGAACATTACCATATTCTCTATTATCTGCAAAATTTCCTTTTACATTCGCCAGCTTCAGTCTATCCAGAATACCAATTTTAATAGTCTTATTTAAAGAGGTTCTTCCTAAAAAATAAACCTCGTCTAGGCCGCATATCATTGCATTAAGATATGAAATAGTTCCAATAACCTCTCCAATCATATTTGAAAGAGATGCTGCTATATCTTCTGATGAGTGTTTTTTAATAATTTTTCCTTTAACAAAATTTGATGCAGTAATCTCTGGATAAAGTGATCCAATTTCATTAACTGCATCACCTATTAGTAAATCTAGCGATTCTCTTTTACCAGAGCTTGCTAATTCTTCTATTTGAGATGGTTTATTTGTACCGATTATATAATTTGAAAGTCCTTGCAAAGTGCCTCCACCAATAGATATACCACCCAAATGATTAAATTTTTTATCTGCATGATAAATACAAGCAGTTCCAGTTCCTGCACTAATAGCTACGAATGGCTTATTATTAATACCATATAACTCAATTGCTCCATAGCCAATTGCATCAACTTCATTAACCTTGATAATGGGTATATTATTGAATGAATTATTTAAATTACTCGATTTACCACCAGTAACTGCAATTTTTTCTACTAGATCTATATTTAACTTAATAAAATCAAATATCTCTAATAAAAAATCGTTATTTATTTTTTTTGAAGGCATAGAAAAAAATTCTAAATTACTCTTATTAGAAATAGCTACATCTGTGTTAGTAATACCGAAATCAATTCCAACTATCATTTTTCTTTTGATAAAATTAACAGACCAGCCAGAATTCCAAGATTTTTCACAAAATTTTGTATTTCATGTCCTTGGTCAGGACTTCCCTTAAGATTCCAAAAGTCATGTATATAAAAATTGATTAATAAAGTTGTGATAACCAAGCTTATTGAGCTTACTTTAATATTTTTCCCAAAAATTATCCAAATGCCACAGACAATTTGAGTTACAGCAATCAGTGAGAGTGAAAATGATGGTAAGGGAACCTCCTTGCTAATAACAACACTAAGGTTATCTGAAAATAGAAGAATTTTTGCAAGTCCTGGCAGTAAGAAATAAACTCCAATCAAAACTCTACCTATAACAAAAAGATTTTTTGTAAGATCAAATGATCTTGAATAGATCATTTATTCTGAGGCATTTTCAGGCCATTCCATGGGTATTTGTTGTTGAGGATTAAAAACTTTTGACCCTATAGCAGGATAAGCAGTTGAAGCTGCAAAAATTTCCTCTTCACTTAGATACTCACTTGGCGTTAGTTTGAATACATCTAACCCTCTTGTAATTTCTGTGCCATATATAAAACCGTCGTAATAATATGTTGACCAATAACCACCTGTAATCAGAATATCTTCAAGTATTGGACCTCTATCAAAATAAGCTATTTCAAATGGCTTAGAGGAATCTGTGAAATCTATTATTGAGATACCACCTTGATACCAGGCTTGTACAAAAATATCTTTATTTGGAATTGGAATGATGGATCCATTATGTGCAACACAATTTTCTGTCTCTAGTTGAGGAGCAGGCATTTTGTAATGACTTTTAAAATCTAACTTATTATCAACGATGTCGTAAATTGCATCAGCGCCCCAATCCAGTGGATCCCATGCACGGCATCTTGCTCTTCCACCACCTCCCCATTCATCAGTAAAAATAACTTTTGTACCATCATTATTAAAAGTTGCAGAATGCCAATATGCAAAACCAACATCTGTAACAACATCTAGTCTCTTTGGATTATAGGGATCAGAGATATCGAATAATATTCCATTTCCGGAGCATGCGCCTGCAGCAAGGTTTGCAGATGGAAATACTGTAATATCATGACATTGATTGGTTGTATTTGTATCTTGAGTATCATCACCATGATCTCCACCTCTCCATAAACCAGCAATGTTACCTGTTTCTAAGTCCATAAAAACTTTTGGGCTTTTTACAATTTTTGATTTTGAGGGATTATTAACTGGTATTTCAATGATATCGATTGAGAAATAGGATGAACCTCCTCCATCCCAACCAAAACAATCAGCCTTTTCTTCATTGTCTCTAACACGTCCTGTACCAGAATTATAAACAATAATTTTAGCTTCTTTTTTTGAGGACGATACAACAGAATGTGTATGTGAACCTCTGCATGTTTGGACAGCTCCTACCTGTTTTGGCTCATATAAATTAGAAATATCAAAAATTCTAATTCCTCTAAATCTTTCAGGACTAGAATCTCTATTCACTCCTTCTAAACCACAGTCTATTCTGCTTCTATTCTCTTCAACTGACATAATTAAAAGGTTATCTACTATAGAAACATCTCCTTGTCCGCCAGGACATACCACTGATGAAACTAGATTTGGAATACCACTATCACTAAGTTCATAAATATTGAATCCATGATAGCTACCTGCTACTAAAATATTATCTTTGAAGGCCATATCAGTGTTAGCAAAAGACAACATTGGCGATCTTAAGGATCTAGAAATTTCTGCAGTTGTTTTATTTTCGTTATCTTCAGTTAAATCTTCTGAACCTTTTTCAGCTGGATTTTCAGGATCAAAAAAACCTGTTGGCTTTTGAAGGGATGTTACTAGCTCCATATTCAAGATAGCCTCTTCAGCAATGAATAAACCTGCTGCTAATCCAGATCTAGGATCATCTGATAATCCAACCAATATAATGTTCATTCTTTCTATTTCTACACCTTGATCATTTATGAGGTCAGAAACAAATTCATTCAAGATTGGATCATATGAATTGCCTGGATATTTCTTCAATTCCTCAACCATTTCTAATGCACCATCATGATGATTGATCATTAATTTTAAAAACAATCTATCAAAATCGGTACCGTTAGAATTTTTTAAGTCATCAAGTTGTTTTGGTGTTGCCATTCCTTCCATTTTCATAGATGCATGCATTTTATGATTTTGGTGACCATTGTTTGCAACATTATTAAATTCATCTCTATCTTTTAACCAGCTTTCCATAAAATTAATTTCATCTTTTTGAGAGGCATCAATTCTTTTAGCTAGGTCGATTATTGTTTCATTATTAGTTCTGATGTCAGCCATCTCAGACATTAATATTGCTTGTTCGTGATGGACAATCATCCCTTGAAGGAATTTAACATCAGCATTTATATATGATGTATTTGCAATATTTGTCGCTTCAGATTCATTTAAAACTTTTGATGGATATCCAGGAGCACCAGGTTGAATTATTGGAGCATTTTCATTATTGTTAGCCACTAATAACTGGTTTGAAAGTACTAAAATATATAAAATTACATAGCTCCTTATAAATAAATTATTCTTTTTCATCTTCTGATACCTCTTTTGCTTTACCTTCAATAATATTTGATTCTTTTTTATTTTTTCCAAATCTTAACCACAACCAGGACCAGTTCATTCTTCTTGGCTCTTTAAATGACTCTATTTGTTTTTTCGAAGCTCTAATCCTCAAAAGATAGAAAAACACTCCAAAAGCAAAAATGCCAACAATCAGAATAAAAGGATTACCAGATAACACTATCTAGATCTAAATTTAGCTAGAAGTCTTAAAATCTCAATATATAGCCAGATCAGAGTTGTAACCAATGCCATAGCACCAAAGTACTCCATATATTTTGGAGCGCCTCGTTCTGCTGATTGCTCAATAATATCAAAATCTAAAACAAGACTTAATGCAGCAATTCCTACAACAAACAAAGAGAGTCCTATGGAGAAATTGCTCGAACCAGAAATTATTTCTGGAGAAGTACCAGTAACTAAGGTGTAAATGAAAGCACCGAAATAAAATAACATTATTCCAAATATCGCAGAACATAACATCAATACAAAATTCTGACTTGGTTTAACGAGACCAGATTTATATAAAAATAATAATGTTGCGGCCACACAAAATGTTAAAGAAACAGCTTCTAACACTATTCCTGGGAATATTGTTTCAAAGGTAAGTGAAATAGAACCAATTAAAAAACCTTCTCCAGCGGCAAAAATGAGCCAGGTTCTTGGTGCTAAATAAGGTCTTGGATTAATTATAAAACCTATAAAAGGAATCCAAAATCCAAATGTAATAACACTTGAAACAACAGCTGCAAAGATTCCAACAAATGTTATCAAACCAATCAAAGGGCCGGAAAAATTCCAAGAAATGGCTGCAGTTGATACTAAAACTGCAAGCATTATTGCTGTTTTATTTACTGCTCCATCTAAAGTCATTCTTTCAGTTCCGGCAGAAGCTGACGCATCAAATGCTGAGGACCTAATTACAGGATTACCTGACTTTCCAAAAGTATCTAGAGCTGCATGTTTTGACATATTTAAATCGCCTCAGGTATTTGGCCAAACTTTTCTAAAGGCTTCCTCATTTCAGCCCAGTCACATTCAAAGTCATCTGGTGCTTGCTCATATTCAAGCAAACCTAAAGCTTCAAATTTAGGCCTTACAGAATCAGTTAATAATCCAATTCTAGATAGATTTGGGATTACCCTTGAAAATAAGAAATTTCTAAACATTTCAAATGACTTTGTTTCCATTTGAAAATTTCTAGCTTCTTCTTCAGACATATTTAGAAATCTTTGCTCAGCCTTAGTATTGATTAATCTTTCTCTTGAAATAACACATGCTTCATAAGCGAATTCAGCTCTTTCTTCGATTTCTTCTGGCGAAAGCGTTTTAATGAAATCTTCAAGATAGTTAATACCAAATGTTACATGACGCGCTTCATCCCTTACAACATAATGCAAAAGCTGTTTTAAAAGAGGGTCTTTAGTAATAGCCTTAAGCATCTGAAAAGCTGCAAGTGCAAGTCCTTCAATAATTATTTGCATACCAATGAACTTTAAATCCCATCTTTCATCAGTAAGAATTTTATCTAATAATAGCTTTAAAGAAGGATTAATAGGGTAATGAATACCAATTTTATCTTGCAAATATCTATTAAAAACTTCAACATGCCTTGCTTCATCAAATGTTTGAGAGGCTGCATAAAGTTTCGCATTATAAGTCGGAGCACATGAAGCTAACTGAGAGGCTACTAGAAGCGCTCCTTGTTCTCCATGCAAGAACTGACTCATAAGTTCAGCTGTTGAGTGTCTATCAAATAATATTTTTTCTTCTTCAGATAGGTTTTCATATGCTTCAAGAGTTTCATGCGGAAGCTGCTCATCAGTTTCAACAAGTCTTTTATCAGCTGGATGAGTATAATCCCAATTTAAATCTATTGAACCATTCCAATTTAGCTCTTTTCCAAGCTCATATAATTTCTTGATTCGATTATCTGAAATAGTGTAATCCCAATTATATGAACCAGTTAGAGGTGTATTAAAAATCTCAACAACATCCTCTACATTATTCTGTGTAAGGTTTAGATCTTCATCAAAGTATATTAAATCTTCAGGCGGTCCATCTTGATTACGAATTTTCATAAATTTTTCTCTATTAAGTTAATTGGTTGCTGCGTTTAGCACTGTCTTATTTTATAATAATTGCTAATCATTGAAAAGTTTTGTTAATTCCTCTAATAAAACTTCTCCAAGCTCTTCAGCTCTGTTTATTGTCAGTGCATTCTTATAATATTTTGTAACATCATGCCCAATTCCTATGGCTTGAAGATCTACAGGACTATCATTTTCAATTTTAGAAATAATTTCTCTTAAATGATTATCAAGAAAATCCTCCCTATTAGCTGAAAGGGTGCTGTCATCCACAGGAGCTCCATCAGAAATAACGATGAGAATTTTTCTTTCTTCTGGTCTTTTTATTAACCTCTCATGTGACCATGCCAGTGCTTCTCCATCAACATTTTCTTTTAATAAGCCTTCTCTTAACATTGCTCCAAAATATTTTCTTGATCTTCTCCAACTATTATCAGCGCTTTTATAAATAATATGCCTTATATCATTTAACCTTCCTGGATTAGATTGATTACCCTTAATTACCCATAATTTTTTTGAGTCTCCGCCTTTCCAATGTTTTGTAGTAAAACCAAGTATTTCAGTTTTAACCTGACATCTCTCCAATGTACTACCAATAATATCAGCACATATTGCTGCCAAACTTATTGACCTTCCTCTCATTGAACCAGAGTTATCTATTAGCAGTGATACCACAGTATCTTTAAAATTATTTTCAGTTTCTTCTTTGAAGCTTAGAGGATATCCAGGATTAGCAATCACTCTATGCAATCTTGCGTTATCTAAAATACCTTCTTCTAGATTGTAATTCCAGCTTGTATTCTGTTTTGCAAGTAGAAGTCTTTGCAGCCTATTTGCTAGCTTCCCAATGGTAGCTAAATGTGGTTTGATCAAATTATCTAACTGATTTCTTAACCTTATAGATTCATCTGAAGTAACTAGATCCTTTGCATCAATTATCTCATCAAAGTTTGTCGTATATATTGAATAATTTTTCTTAATATCATTTGAAAATTGATTGTTAGGATATGTTGCTGCCTCAATCTCTTCTTGAATCGAAGTGTCATCTATTGCATCTAAAGATTCTTTAAGATCATCATCAAATTCGCCTTGGAAATCTTTAAAGTCATTTTCGTCGCTATCGCTTAACTCAGATTCTGCTTCTATATCCTCATTTTCAATATCATTAGTTGAACCAGGTGAATCAGCAGGATCTATTTCTTCGTCTTCTTCAGAGACATCTTTAAAAAGATTTAATTTTTCAAGGAACTTCAAAGATAATTTTTTAAATTTTTCTTGATCTTTAATATTTTGAATAAGTGAATCACCGATAGATTCTGAAGATTTATCTAATTTATATTTTTCTTTAAAAATTTGAATAATATTTAAAGACTCATCATTTAAATTAAATTTTGCTAAGCTTTTTAACCAAAGATTTGCGCCATAGGACAAAAAATTAAGAGATTTTTTATCATGCATATTTAAGCTTCTCTGGTTGAGATATTCAGAAATATTTTTTTTAGCTCCTATATACTTATCGGATCCGAGTAGCTCAACTCTGGATATTTCAAGCTCATTAAATATCATTCTTGCTGGCAAAGTAAGAGATACTTCCTGAGTTTTTTTGTGATAAAGATGCCAGAAGGCTTGATAGTCTGATTCTCCTCTCCATTTGTTTATATCTTTAGAGGATCTAGGAGCAGATGGAATAATAATATTTTTATCGACTGGAGGTCTTTGTGATAAACCGGTGCTTGATGTTAACTCCTTATTTTTAGATATTGCTTTTACAGAGGAAAAAGCAGCTTCATGAAGTCTATCTCTATTTTTATTCCAACTCATGTGAAGTTTTAATTTTTTTAATTATTTTCAATTTCTATATCAAAACATCTTTGAAAATATTCAGAGATAATAGATTTTTCAATATCATCACATTTATTTAAAAAGCTTAACTTGAAGGAGGCTGTAAGATCTTTAAATATTTTATAATTTTGACCCCATGATATTACTGTTCTTGGTGACATTAATGTTGAAATATCACCATTTGCGAATCCCGATCTCGTTAAATTAGCAAGTTTTATCATTTTTTTAACAATCTCTTGATTTTTAGCACCCTTTACAGCGCCTAATTTAGAAATAACTACTTTAAACTCTTGTTTTGGATCAAGATAGTTTAGTGTAGAAAGTATGTGCCATCTATCTAATTGACCTTGATTAATTTGTTGTGTGCCATGATATAAGCCAGTCATATCTCCCAAGCCAACAGTATTTGTTGTTGCAAATAACCTAAAGCTAGAGTGTGGAGTTATAATTTTATTTTGATCTAGTAAAGTCAACTTACCCTCAACTTCAAGTATTCTTTGAATAACAAACATTACATCAGGCCTACCTGCATCATATTCATCAAAGACTAACGCAACAGGATTTTGGATTGACCAGGGCAACAGACCTTCTTGGAATTCGGTAATTTGTTTTCCATCATTTACCTTGATCGCATCTTTACCTAATAAATCAATTCTGCTTATATGACTATCAAGATTAATTCGCACGCATGGCCAATTCAATCTAGCAGCTATTTGCTCAATATGTGTTGATTTGCCTGTTCCATGGAAACCTTGGACCATAACTCTTCTATTATGTTCAAAACCAGCAAGTATTGATAAAGTCGTATCCTTATCAAATACGTATGAACTATCCACTTCAGGAACCCAATCAGATTTATTTTTGAAGCCTTTCACAGCAAGTTTTGAATCTATATTGAAAACCTCTGAGACATTATATCTATGATCAGGCTTGACTGGTAAATCTATATTTTTATTAATTGTCATTTTTTAAAAAACTTTGTTTTTGGACTGCATATCCTACCTTTTGAGAGTATAAAGTTCTAGTTTTTTTATAAACAATGTAAGATAGCCTTATTGAAGTTAGAGTAAGAGATATGTCAGAAAGATTAAAAAATAAAGTTGCGTTAATTACTGGGGGAGCTCAAGGATTGGGCAAAGAAATGGCAAAATCTATGATCGCTCAAGGTGCAAAAGTTTTTATAAGCGACATAAATGAAACAATTTTAGGTGAGACGGCAAAAGAGCTTTCTTGTGATCATATTGTCTTGGATGTTACCAATGAAAATCATTGGCAACAGGCTATAAAAAAAATCAAAGATGATATCGGATCATTAAATATCTTGGTAAATAATGCTGGTATAGGAGGTGGGGGTGATGTTGAATCAACCGACTTGGAACAATGGGAGTTAGTTCATAAAGTTAATTTGGATTCTGTATTTATGGGATGCAAATACTCATTACCTTTGATGAGGGACTCTGGTAACGGATCGATAATTAATATTTCATCTATGTCAGGAATTGTCGCTTCACATAATACATCTGCTTACAATTCATCAAAAGCTGCTGTAAGACATCTCTCAAAATCTGTAGCACTTCATTGTGCCAAATCAACTAACTTAATTAGATGTAATTCGATTCATCCGGTATTTACAAGAACTGCAATGGTTCAAAGTATGATTGATGCAGCACCTGAAAGAAATATTGAAGAAAAGCTTGTACAACAAATACCTATCAGGAAGCTTGCAGAGCCAATAGACATTGCGAATGCAGCTGTATTTTTAGCTTCAGATGAATCATCATTTATAACCGGAACTGAACTTATTGTTGACGGCGGGCTAAGCGCAACCTAAATATGGCAGATAAACCTTCTCTAAATAGACCGCTTGAATTATTCAATCTAGAAAAGGTTGATAGAGATATTTTTTCTTGGAATGGTAAAAATGTAGGCTATAAAAGAATTTTTGGCGGTCAAGTTATGGCACAGACACTTATAGCTGCATATAAAACTGTGAACGTAGAACATTTTGCTCATTCTTTTCATTCATATTTCATAAGACCAGGTAATATGGAAAAGCCTATTACTTTTACTGTAGATAGAATTAGAGATGGTAAAAGTTTTACAACTAGAAGTGTTAAGGCAATACAGGACGGCGAGGTAATCTTTAATTGCTCAATCTCTTTTCAAAAAAGAGAAAAAGGTTTTGAGCACCAAGTTGATATGCCTGATGTCCCAGAACCAGAAACCCTAAAAAGCGAACAAGAATTAAGAGAAGATATCCTTAAAGAATTAAAAATGAAAAAAGAAGACATGCCAATGTTTTTCAGGCAACAAGAAATTGAAATGAGACCTGTTGAGAAACAAAATTACTTTAAACCAGAAAGAATGCCGCCTTATAAAAATACTTGGATTAAAAACGAGGGTAAATTACCTGATGATCAAGTTATTCAACAAGCCTTTCTTTTATACATTTCTGACATGGGTTTGCTTGGAGCAGCCAATAACTCTGTAGGTGTAAATTTTCTAACTAAAAACCTCCAAAATGCTAGTCTTGACCATGCTATGTGGTTTCACAGAAAGCTTGATTTAAATGGGTGGTTTTTGTATACCATTGAAAGCCCCATAACAAGAAATGCTAGAGGCTTTTCAAGAGGATCAATTTTTTCTCGAGATGGAAAATTAATAGCTTCTTGTACACAAGAGGGCTTAATAAGACTTTGGGATGATTAATAATCTCTAACCAATTCAGTTAAATATTTAACTTTGTTAGGACATATGTCAGGTGTTAATCCATGCCCAAGATTAAAAATGTAACCTGGAAAATCTTTAAATTTTTCGAGTAACTTATGTGTTTCTTTTTTAATTGCATTTTCAGATTCAAGTAATATTTTTGGATCAAGGTTGCCTTGAAGAGCAATTTTGTTCTCTGCTAATCGAATATTAAAATTATTCATCGACCAATATAAACTTAAACAATCTGCAGAGGTATCTAGCAGAGACTCAGTGCTACATTTAGGATCTCTTGCAAATAAAATTATTGGTATATTTGATGTTATTGAATCATTCTTTAAGGCATCTATTAAAGACTTTATGTACTGAAATGAATAATTGTTTAGGTCCTCAGCATCAAGAATGTTAGCCCAGGAATCAAAAATTTGAATTACATCAGCGCCAGCTTGAACCTGTTTTCTTAAATATAAGAAACACGCATCTGTTAGTTTTGAGAGTAATAGATGTGCTTTATCTGGATTTTCTTTAATAAAACCAATGGTTTTTTTAAAATCTTTAGAGGAACGACCTTCAATTGAATATGCAGCAAGCGTCCATGGACTTCCACAAAAACCAATCAAAGGAATATTGCTTGGCAAGGTATTCTTGATATTAGTTACAGCTTCATAAACATATGAAAGACTTTCTGGGTCAAACGGCATCAAATTATCAATGTCATCAACTTTTTCTATAGGATTTTGAAAGACAGGTCCCTCATTTTCAATAAATTGTACTTCCAGACCGAATGCATCCGGAATTGTTAGGATATCTGAAAATAATATCGCAGCATCAAGTTTAAATGCATCTATTGGTTGCAATGCCAGCTCACAACAAACTTCAGGATTCTTACACATATCTAGGAAGTTTTTGAAGTTTTTTCTAACAGCTCTATACTCAGGCATATATCTTCCAGCTTGCCTCATATACCATATTGGAGGAACAGGAAGCTTTTCTTTTCTTAATGCTTTAAGAAATATTGAATCATCTATCATGAAACATATTTTATTATACTTTTTGCAGCTTCACGTCCTTCCCATATTGCAGTAACAACAAGATCAGAACCTCTAACCATGTCACCACCAGAAAAAATCTTTTCATTAGAAGTTTGAAATTGAAATTCTTGATGCTCTTCAGCAACAACCAAACCATTTTTATGTGTATCAATATTAAAATCATCAAACCAATTTGCAGGACTAGCTCTGAAACCAAAGGCAACTATTACTGCATCAGCCTCATATACACTTTCAGATCCAGAAATTGGAATAGGTACTCTTCTCCCATTCTGATCAGGCTCGCCTAATTGAGTTCTCACAATTCTAACTCCCTCGACTTTATCCTTTCCAAGAATTTCAATTGGTTGAATGTTAAACTCAAACTGAACTCCTTCTTCTTTTGCATTTTGAACTTCTCGTCTTGAACCAGGCATATTTTCCTCATCTCTTCTGTATAAACACTTAACAGATTTTGCACCTTGTCTAATAGCAGTCCTGTTGCAGTCCATCGCTGTATCACCACCACCTAAAATTATTACTCTTTTGTTTTTTAAATTAATAAATTCATCTTTATTTTTTTGAAATTTTAAAAGTTTTTTTGTACTCGATATTAGATAATCTATTGCTTTGTGGACTCCATTAAGATTTTCTCCATTAAACCCTCCCTCAAGAGATGTATAAGTTCCCATTGCAAGAAAAACCGCATCATAATCTTTATATATTTTTTTAAATGGTAGATCCTTACCAATTTCTTTACCTAGATTAAATTCAACACCCATTTCTTCTAAAATTTTTCTTCTTCTTTTTATAACTGATTTTTCTAATTTAAACTCTGGTATTCCAAAAGTTAAAAGTCCTCCAATTTCTTCATTTTTATCATAGACATGGCTGTGCACACCTGATCTAGTTAGGACATCAGCACAAGCTATTCCAGCTGGACCAGCTCCGATAATTGCAACTTTTTTATCAGTCCATGTTCTATATGACATATCAGGCTTCCAACCCATCTCAAATGCTTTTTCAGTAATATATTTTTCTGTAGATCCAATAGTTACTGCACCAAAACCATCATTTAAGGTACATGCTCCCTCACAAAGTCTATCTTGAGGACAAACTCTACCGCATACCTCAGGCAAGCTATTTGTAGAATGACATAATTCTGCAGCTTCTATAATATTTCCTTCATTTACTAGCTTTAACCAATCTGGAATAAAATTATGAACCGGACACTTCCATTCACAATAAGGATTACCACAATCTAGACACCTGTGCGCTTGATTTGATACTTGAACCTGATTGTATTCTTCATAGATTTCAACAAAACTAATTTTTCTTTCTTCGATTGATTTTTTTGCAGGGTCATATCTGCCTACTTCGAGAAACTGAAAATCATTATCGATTTCTTTATGTTCAATATATTCGTTTCTATTATTTACAGCTGAACTATTTTCGGTAATTAAGAAATTATTTTTATCGACACCTAAAATTTCATCACGCCATTGATAAACTTTTTCTTTTGCAGTATTAAAATCATCTATGGGAGCAAAAGATTGTGTAATATATTTACCATTAACCCTTAACTTCCCGTAAAAGTAGGGCGATCTTGGTTGAGTAAAAAGCAAAACGCCTTTCTCAATTCGATATTGTTTATTTTTATTCTTCATTATTGATATATGTGCGTATGACAAAGTATGACACTTTTAGTAGATAATTGAAAGTTTTACATGTTATACTTGTCTTTCACACTTTAATACGTATGTCAGGACTATTTAATAAAGAAGACTTTAGAGATAATTGTGGATTTGGACTTGTTGCCAACATTAACGGAATACAATCTCATAAGGTAGTTATCAACTCTATAGATGCTTTAAAGAGCATGACACATAGAGGGGGAGTTGGCTCAGATGGAAAAACTGGCGATGGTTGTGGCCTACTTCTTGATATCGATCATAATTATTTTAAAAATGCTTTGCTTAAAGAGAGCAAAGTAGATGTTGGTGAGTATTTTGCATTAGCGCAGATCTTTTATAAAAATAAAATCTCCAGAATTTTACCCAATATCGAAGAAATTCTTAAAAAAGAAGGCCTTGAGCTAATTTTTTCTCGAGAAGTGCCTACTAATAAAAAAATCTTAGGAAAAATAGCATTAGATTGTGCTCCAAATATATATCAATTGTTCATCAAACCGATTGAAAAAGATTTTAATAAGGAAAAATTTGACACTGGATTGATACAAGCTAGAAAATTTATTGAAGAAATTTATATGGATGATGAAATTCTTTACATATGCAGCATGTCATCCAAGACAATTGTTTATAAAGGATTGATGCTTCCTAATGCAATAAAAGATTTTTATATTGATTTAAATAATGAAGATTTCAAAGCCTCAACATGCGTCTTTCATCAGCGTTTTTCTACAAATACCAGTCCAAAATGGCATCTTGCTCAGCCTTTTAGAATGCTTGCACATAATGGAGAGATTAATGCTATAAGAGGAAACAGAAATTGGGTTAAAGCAAGAGCATCTAAATTTTCAACCCCATTTATTCCTAAAATTCAAAAATTCAAACAACTTGTTAATGAAACTGGATCAGACTCATCGTCCTTAGATAATATGATTGAACTTCTTGTAAAAGGCGGAGTAGATTTATTTAGAGCTGTAAGGATGACCCTGCCGCCTGCATGGCAAAATACTCAAACCTTAGATCCTGATATTAGAAGTTTTCATGAATATAATTCAATGCATATTGAGCCCTGGGACGGGCCTGCAGGAATAGTAATGGCAGATGGGAAGTGGGCATTATGCATTCTTGATAGAAATGGATTAAGACCTGCAAGATATCAATTAGACAAAAGTAATATTATAACTATAGCTTCTGAAACAGGAGTTAATCCAATTGACGAAAACGAAATTGTTAAAAAAGGAAGGGTAGAACCTGGTGGAATTTTGGCAGTCAATACTATGAATGGAGAAATTCTAGATCAAACGGCAATTGATAATATTCTTAAAGATAAATTACCTTACAGAAAGTGGTTGAAAGAGAATGCTATTTATATTGAGTCTAGCTTAGATTCATACGAAGGCCCTGGCTTAAAATCAATAGATACAAATGATTTTATAAAAGCATGCAAACTATTTTTACTCTTCAAAGAAGAAAGATCATCAGTTATTAAACCTCTTGCAGTTGATTCACAAGAAGGAACTGGCTCAATGGGTGACGACACTGCATTAGCTGTTATGAGTAAGATGCATAGACAAATTTATGACTTTTTTAGACAACAATTTGCACAAGTAACAAATCCACCAATTGATTCACTCAGAGAAGTTGCTGTGATGACTCTTGAAACATGTTTTGGACCTGAGCTAAATATTTATGAAGAATCTGCAGACCATGCCAGAAGATTAGTAACCACCTCTCCAGTCCTCTCTCACAGGAAACTTCAATCAATTCTTAACAATCCCTATTTTAAATCAGAAGAAATCAATCTATCTTTTGATAAAAAATCAACTTTAAAAGAGGCTATTGTCAATCTTCAAAATAAAGTCGTTGAAATTGTTGACTCAGGCTCATCAATTATTCATTTGGTCGAAGATTTACCAGATCAAGGTAAATTACCTATAAATGCTTTGCTTGCAGTTGGTGCAGTTCACCAGAAACTAGTAAAACTTGGGAAAAGATCTGATGCAAATATCATAATAACCTCTTACTCTGCAAGAGATACTCATCAGATAGCTTGTTTGATTGGTTTTGGTGCTACTGCGGTATATCCAAGTCTTGCTTATCAAACGATCTTAGATCTAACTAGCAGAAATGAGTTAAAAGGAGATCCTCATGAAAATTGCTTCAGATATAGAAAGGGAGTTAATAAAGGATTACTTAAAATAATTTCAAAAATGGGAATTTCAACTATTTCTAGTTACAGAGGCTCTCAATTATTTGAAATCGTAGGTTTAGGAGAAGATATAGTTGATTTGTGTTTCACCAACACAACTAGCAGAGTCAAAGGAAAAAACTTAAAAAATCTTGATAAAGAAATTAGAGCTCTTGATGATTACGCACGGTCAAATTTATCAGATATGAATGTGGGAGGACTTCTTAAATATGTTCACGGGGGAGAGTACCATACCTATAATCCTGAAATTGTAAAAAAACTTCAAGAAGCAGTTAGTTCAGGATCGCCTGAAGTCTATAAGGAATATTCACAATTAGTCGATAAAAGACCTCCAGCAATGCTTAGAGATTTGCTTGAAGTTAATACAAAAAATAAAAAAATTAATTTAAATAAAGTTGAATCTCAAAAGAAAATTTTAAATCGATTCGATTCAGCGGGTATGAGTCTTGGAGCATTATCTCCTAAAGCGCATGAAACATTAGCAGAAGCTATGAATACATTAGGAGGAAGATCTAATTCAGGTGAAGGCGGTGAAGCAGAAGAAAGATATGGAACTCTTAAAAGATCAAAAATAAAACAGATTGCTTCTGGAAGATTTGGTGTTACCCCTCATTACTTAATAAATGCTGAAGTTCTTCAAATTAAAATTGCTCAGGGAGCTAAACCTGGAGAGGGCGGCCAGTTACCTGGAGGAAAGGTTAATAAATTAATTGCAAAATTAAGATATTCAACACCAGGAGTAACTTTAATATCACCACCTCCTCATCATGATATTTATTCAATAGAGGATTTAGCTCAGCTTATATATGATCTAAAAGAAGTTAATCCAAGCGCATTGGTATCAGTTAAATTAGTATCTGAACCAGGCGTTGGAACAATAGCATCAGGTGTTGCAAAAGCTTATGCCGATTTAATTACAATTTCTGGTCATGATGGTGGTACTGGTGCAAGCCCACTAACATCCATAAGATACGCAGGATCTCCTTGGGAGCTTGGCCTAGCAGAAGCTCATCAGAGCTTAAGAGATAGTGGTCTTAGGCATAAAATAAGGCTTCAGGCTGATGGTGGAATGAAAACAGGTCTCGATGTAATAAAAGCAGCTATTCTAGGCGCTGAATCATTTGGATTTGGTACTGGACCCATGATAGCTATGGGTTGTAAATATTTGAGAATATGTCATTTGAACAATTGTGCAACTGGTGTTGCAACCCAAAGAGAAGATCTTATAAATCACCATTTCATTGGAGAAAAAGAAAAGGTTATGAATTACTTTAAATTTATTGCAGACGATGTTCGACACCATCTTAGTGAAATGGGAATCTCAAAACTTGAAGATATTATTGGACAAACTCAATATTTACAGAAGATTGAAAACTTAGAAGCTCAATATAAATCAATTGATTTAAAAGACCTAATGTATAAAGACGATAATATTAGTGAATCATTTTTTTGTACTTCAAAAAAGAATAATCCATGGGATAAAGGATTATTAGCAAGAAAAATTCTTAAAAAAGTTACACCCGCTATTAGAAATGATGAAACAATTTCTCTTGATTATAAGATATCCAACACAGATAGATCTGTAGGAGCTTTGATTTCTGGTTTTATTGCCAAAAAATATGGGGAGGCTGGGTTAAAGAACTCAATAAACATTAATTTTAAAGGTTCTGCAGGCCAAAGCTTTGGATGCTGGAATGCGAATGGATTAAATCTAAGTATTGATGGCGATGCAAATGACTATGTGGGTAAAGGTATGAATGGGGGCAATATCGTAATCAAAAATAGTAGCAAACATGCTAAAGAAAATATAGACACTCCTCTTGTAGGAAATACTTGTCTTTACGGAGCTACAGGTGGAAATATATTCGTTTCAGGAACAGCTGGAGAAAGATTTGCTGTTAGAAATTCTGGTGCAAATGCAGTTATTGAAGGTGCTGGAGATCATTGTTGTGAATATATGACAGGAGGACAAGTAACAGTCCTAGGATCTGTTGGAGCAAATTTTGGTGCTGGTATGACTGGAGGTTTTGCTTATGTACTTGATGAGGATAGAACTTTTTTTGATAAATGTAATAGAGGGTTAGTTAACATAGAGAGGATCACAACTGAAGATATGCAATCGCATAGGAAATACTTAAAAGAAATTATTTCTAAGCATCATAAAATGACAAATAGCGAAAGGGCAAAAACAATTATTGATGACTTCGAGAGATATGAGCCTTATTTTTGGCTTGTTGTCCCAGCTGCAAGCAATATTCAAGACTTACTAAAAGCAACAACAGCAAATGCTGCTTAGTTTAAAGCCTTAATAATATTCTTGTTATTAAAATTTGAGGTCTTAAAAGCATTAAAATTTTTGTCAATAAGAATAAGGTTTAATTGACCATTAGAAACCTTCTTATCAATCTTCATATATTTTCTTAAATCAGAATACTTATATTTTTTATGATCGGCTTTCAAACCCAAAGATTTTATTACACTAATTATATTTTCAAGTTGTTGATCTTTTATGTGACCCTCAAAGAAAGAAACTTTTGCAGCAATCACCATTCCCATAGTAATGGCAGCTCCGTGAGTAATTTTTTTATAACCATGATGAGCTTCAATAGCATGACCAAAAGTATGCCCAAAATTTAATATGGCTCTTATTCCGTTTTCCTTTTCATCTTTAGTAACAATTTTGGATTTTGTTTTGATTGACTCCTCAATTATAGTTTTTAATATTTTTTCATTTCTTTCTGTAATTTTCTTTGAATTATCTTCAATAATTTTTTTTAGTTTTTTATTTCCAATAAAAGCATATTTAATTACTTCACCCAAACCAGACTCATATTGTTCTTGGGGCAAGGTTTTAAGAAAATCTGTTGAAATTAATACAAACTTAGGATTATAGAAAGACCCAATAAGATTCTTACCCTGAGGAACATTAATAGCAGTTTTACCTCCAACAGAGGAATCTACTTGAGCAAGAAGAGTTGTTGGAACTTGTATATAATTAATACCTCTTAAATATGTAGCAGCACAAAAACCGGTAATATCTCCAACAACACCACCTCCAAGAGCAATAAGAGAATCAGATCTGTCAAAATTCATAGCAAAAAGCATATTCATTATTTTTTGAAAAGATGCAAATGATTTAGACTTTTCACCTTGATTTAAAGTAAGAACATTAATTTTTTTACAAGAAATGATATCTTTAATCTTTCTTATATGTTTCTTAGGAACACCGGAATCTGTAATTATTAAAACTTTATTATTTTTACCAATATCTTTATTAAATATTGCTTTAGAAAATTTTTTTCCTTTTATATGGATTTGATATTTTGAAGAGCCTTTGCCAGCTATTATTGTTGTCATTTCTTATTTTTTTGCTAATGAAATTATTTCTGATGCAACTTGGTTAGAAGATTTATTTTCAGTATCTACAACGTGATCAGAAACCATTTCATAAAGAGCTTCTCTTTCATTATGAAGCTTTGTAAGTATTTCTTCAGGATCACCATCTTTAAGTAAAGGCCTATCTTTATCTTTTGCAGTTCGTTCTACCTGAGTGAGAATAGGTGTTGATAAATAAAAAACAGTGCCCCTTGAAGACAATAGTTCTCGATTATTGTCAGAAAGAATTATCCCGCCTCCAGTAGAAAGAACAATTGAATTTTTTTCAACCATTTCATTGAGGATGTCACTCTCTCTTTTTCTAAAACCAGCTTCGCCTTCAAGATCAAAAATCCAGTCAATTGACGCACCTGTTCTTGATTCTATTTCCTCATCAGTATCAAAGAAGTTAAGAAACATTTCATCAGATATAATTTTACCAACGGTTGATTTACCCGAACCCATTGGACCTACAATAAATATATTCATAGTTAACTTAATTAAAAAGTGATTTTAACACCTTGATTAATAAATACACTTTTTAAATTCTAAATGATGTATTCTCTAAAATATAAGATTTAAAATATAGCATGCATAAATTAATAAAAATTTCGTTTTTTTCAGGCATATTTTTATGCATAACTGCAATATTAGTGATCTTAGCTACTTATATTTATATAAAACCAGATTTACCTGAAATTAGTCTTGTAGATGAATCTGAACTTCAAATGCCACTAAAAGTTTTTACTAAAGATGGAAAACTTATTGGTGAATTTGGCGAAATTAAAAGAAGGGCTACTAATTATGAGGAAATACCAAAAGATATAAAAAATGCTTTTCTTGCAGCAGAAGATGATAATTTTTTTAATCACCAAGGCATAAGTTATAAAGGTTTAATAAGATCCTTTATAAGATGTCTTAGGCCTAATGGTTGTGAGGGAGGAGGAGGAACAATCACTATGCAAGTTGTTAGAGGCTATCTTCTAACCAGAGATCAAACAGTCATAAGAAAAATAAAAGAAATTTTTTTAGCACTTGAGCTTGAAGGAATATCTAACAAAGAAGAAATCTTTGAACTATATGTAAACAGAATTTTTTTAGGAAATAGGTCTTATGGAATAGAGGCTGCATCCAATACATATTTTGATAAAGGGCTGGAAGATTTGACTCTAAGCGAGTCAGCAACAATTGCTGCTCTGGCTCAGTTACCTTCAAGAGTCAATCCTGTTAAAGATAAAAGAAGGACCACTCAAAGAAGAAATTGGATTCTTTCAAGAATGTTATTACTAAACTATATTGATAAAACTGAATTCAATGAAGCCATATCTCAAGAAATAAAAATTGCTCAAAACATTAATTTATATGATATAGATGCTAATCATATTGCAGAAATTGCAAGACAAGAAATCATTAAAAGGTATGGCCTAAGAGCATACAAAGAAGGTTGGTCGGTTATAACAACTATTGATTCAAATTCACAAAAGATAGCAAAAAAATCTATGATGGAACAATTATTTGATTATGACAAAAGGCATGGCTGGAGAGAGCCAACTAACTATGAAATGCTTTTTAGCTCATCACAGAAAGAATCACTTAAAAATTTAAATTTAGAATTTATAACTAGCGAAAACTATATCGATAATGAGGATTTATCCAAAAATAATATTTCAAATATATTATCAACAATATTTAACAATCATTCATATTTCAAAAATTATGTTAAAGCATTAGTTATTAATGTTTCTGATGAAAAAATAGTTCTAATTGATGAAAACTTTGAAATTAAAAAAGTTGATTGGTCAAATGAATATAACTGGGCAAAAAAAAGAGTATCAATAAATAATTATGGACAAAGGCCTAATAGTTTTTTTGACCTTGTCGATTTTGGCGATTTTGTTTATTTGAAAGATAATGAGAGTTTTTTTATTCTTGAGCAGATCCCAATTGCTGAAAGCTCTTTAATATCATTAAACCCAAATACAGGTGAAGTAATTGCTTATTTAGGCGGTAAGAATTTTTATCAAAGTAGTTTTGATAGAGTTAAGCTTTCATATCCACAGTCTGGTTCAAGCTTTAAACCATTTATATACTCGGCTGCTCTTAACAATGGATATAATCTATCTACACTAGTTAATGACGCGCCTGTTGTCTTTGAAGATGATAATCTTGAAACTGCTTGGAGACCTCAAAATTATACTGGTGAGTTTTATGGACCTATATCTATAAGAGAGGCATTAACAAAATCAGTTAATATTGTTTCAATAAAATTGTTGAGAGAGCTAGGAATTGAAAAATCTCATAATTATCTAGAAAAATTTGGATTTAAAAAATCTAGACTACCAAATGATCTTTCATTAGCGTTAGGTTCTGGAAATTTTTCACCTTTAGAAATGGCTAGAGCTTATAGCGTTATTACAAATAATGGTTTTGTACCAGATATTTATTTTATTGAAAGAATAGAGGATAGGTTTGGAAATATTATTTTTTCATATAGTGACTATGATATTCAAACAGATATAAATGCTTTTCCATGGTTGGATACTTTAGAAATGAATATTAAAAAACCTTATTATCTTATTGAGACAATTGGCAATGGTGAAAATGTTATTGATGAGAGGATTGCGTTTTTGATGAAGGATGTTCTAAGAGGATTTATGAAAAATGGTGTAGCAGGAAGAAAATCTGCTTTTCTTGAAAGAGATGATATTGGTGGGAAAACTGGAACAACAAATGATTCTGTTAGTACATGGTTTTCAGGATTTCATAATGATCTTGTTACAACGGTATGGGTTGGAACTGATGATTTTTCATCTTTAGGTGAAAAAGAGTATGGCTCAACAATTGCGCTACCCATATGGCTAAATTACATGGATTTTAAACTTAAAACATTGAAAAATTCTGAAGACCTGATTCCAGAAAAAATTTCATTTGAAAGAGTAAATAAATCTACTGGTGAAATAGACATCAAATCTAAAGATAATTTTTATTTTGAATTATTTTTAGAAGAAAATGCAAACTAGTTTTTAAATATACTTATTGAAAGAAGCTCCCAGACATTTTCAATATAAGTTGATGGAGAAACTTTAAATTTAGATCTTATATATCTTCCAATATTACCTTCGATTGCTGTGACTATTAATTGGGCAGAAATTCCAGGCTGTGTTGTTAAATTTGATGAATCTTCTTTAAGGATTTGTCTCAACATTAGCTCAAATCTTTCATAAAACTGATTAACACTATCTGAAACATTTTGTTCATTAGCTGAAAGCGCTTCTCTAGATAACAATCTCGCAAAACCTTTGTTTTTCTCAACAAAGAGCATAAAAAAGATGAAGGCATTCTTAGTTTTATCTTTCGCACTCATTTTACTTTTTTTAAGTTCATTGCATTTAACAAAGATTGCATCGTCACAAAATGAAAATAATTCAGCATATATTGATCTTTTGCTTGGAAAATGTCTGTATAACGCTGCTTCAGTAATACCAGATTTTTCAGCTAACAAAGCAGTTGTTATTTTAGAGAGATTTCTTTCCTCAAGCATGCTAGCTAAAGATTGTAAAATAATGTTTTTTCTATCTTTTTTCATTCTTCATACTAAATTTATATCAATATCAGGACAAATGCGAGAAAGTTCATTTAGAAAATCATCTTTTATCTGATTCAGATCATCAATTGAATCACCTTCAAACCTTAAAACTAATTTAGGAGTTGTATTTGAAGCCCTTAATAATCCCCAGCCGTTATCAAAGCTTATTCTTAGTCCATCGATTGTAATTTTTTCGCCATTTAATGAACATTGCTCAGAGAAGTCTTCAATTATTTTAAATTTTTTATCATCAGCCGTATCTATATTTAGTTCAGGAGTTGAATAAAGCAAGGGTAGCTCATTTTCTAATTCTGATATTGATCTATTATTTTTTGAAATAAGTTCAATAATTCTTGCTCCGGAGTAATGACCATCATCAAATCCATACCACTTATCATTAAAAAAAATATGTCCGCTCATTTCTCCAGCAAGCAAGGGATCATATTTTTTTATATTATTTTTGATATGAAAATGACCAGTAGGAGACATGATTGGCTCTCCTCCATTGTCACTAATAATATCTGCTAGAGAATTACTGCATTTAACATCAAAAATTATAGATCCTTTTTTTGTTGCAAGAATATCTTTGCTAAGCAGCATCATGATTTTATCTGGAAATACTATTTTCCCAAGATTTGTAACAAGTCCAACTCTATCCCCATCTCCATCAAATGCTAATCCTAAATCAGCTTTAGTCTCCTCTACTTTTGATATTAAATCACTAAGATTTTCTATCTTTCCAGGATCAGGATGATGATTAGGAAAATTTCCGTCAACTTCACTAAAAAGCTCAATAACTTCACACCCAAGTTTTTTAAATAATTGTGGTGCTATACAACCAGCTGCACCATTTCCACAATCAATAACAACTTTAATTTTTGAATTTATATGAATATTTTTTTTAACTTCTTGAATATATTCTTCTCTAATGTCTATAAAAGTTATTTGACCAGGATCTTCGCTAAACGATTTTTCTTTATCTATAAGTTGAAGGATTTCAATACCTGAAACAGGCTTATCATTAATAACGAGCTTTACTCCATTATAATTTTTTGGATTATGACTTCCTGTAATCATTATTCCGCTTTTGTACTTGTTTTTCTTTGCTGCAAAATAAAGTAATGGAGTGCTTGTAAGACCGATATTAATTACATTGATTCCAAAATTAGATAAAGAAATAGATAATGAATCAAGTAAACTTTCACCAGACAGTCTTCCATCTCTACCAATACATATTTCAGAGATATCTTCATTAATACATTTTATTGATATAGCCTTAGCAATTTGATTAATAATATCCTCATTTATTTCTTCAGGATAAATTCCTCTAATATCATATTCTCTAAAGATCGATTTGGTAATTTCCATATTCCCCTTTTGTTATATCAATGATTTTGCAATAATACCGTAGCTTAATTATATCTTGTAATGTGTTTATAAATACCGAAAATAAATTAATATGGAAAAATGGATCATTCATGAAATGGGACGATACAAGCGTTCATATACTGTCTCATACTTTGCATTATGGTACCGGTGTTTTTGAAGGAGTAAGAGCCTACAAAACACCTAAAGGTCCTGCAATATTCAGACTTAAAGAGCACACAAATAGACTTTTTAGTGCTGCAGATAAAATTAATATAAAAATTCCTTTTACAAAGGATGAATTAAATAACATTCAATGTGAAATTTTAAATAAGAACAGCCTTGATGAGGGCTATATTCGTCCAATCGTATATTTAGGAAATGAGGGTTTGGGTCTGAGAGCAAAAGATTTAAGTGTTAATGTAGCTATTGCTGCATGGGAATGGCCTTCATACATGGATCCTAAGGCAAAAGAAAAAGGCATATCAGTAATTAAATCTTCTCATCTTCAGTACGAAAATCCTTTACATTCTGGTAATAAAATTATTGGTACATATTTCAGCAACACCATGGCACTTCATGAGGCTATTGATAGCGGTGCAGACGAAGCAATAATGCTTGATAAAAATGGATATATTTCTGAAGGCAGCGGCGAAAATATATTTTTAGTTAAAAATAATGTAATTTATACACCTACTACTGATCATTGCTTGAATGGCATCACCCGACAATCGGTGATTCAAATGGCAAAAGACTTAAATATTTCAGTACGAGAACAAAATATAAAATTTGACGATTTAGTTCAAGCAGACGAAGCATTTTTTACAGGCACAGCAGTTGAAATAACACCCATAACTTCTTTAGATGGCAAACATATAAATGATGGCAAAAAAGGTCAAGTTACCAATCAACTTCAAGAAAAATTCCAAGAAATTATCTCAGGTAAGAATCAAGATTACGATAATTGGTTAACCTATTCAAAATAATAACCTTTGCAAAAATTAAAAATAGCAATCC
>CABYPB010000007.1 GCA_902520725.1 uncultured SAR86 cluster bacterium
ATGGAAGTCCTAGTGAAGCAAAAGATATAGATTTTTCAAATCTTATAAATAAAATTGAAAAAACACTAGGAAAATAACCTTTAACTTATTTTTTAACTCAACTATACTCTAATGAACATTCTGGTTCATTTGCTAATGTGTTAATAAATTTGAACCGATACTAATAAATAGGTGATATTCCACTGTTAATGTTGTGCGATACCATTTTGGGAAGCCTGATTTAATAAGATATTCACCACCTGAACTTTCGGTTCAGGTATAACACATAGCGGTGATCTGGTTTGTTAGCCTCTGTATAATTTATGGTGAAAAATAAAATAAGAAAATCACTTTTAGATCAGGGGCAACTTCTATCAGATAATTTTCTATTAAAAATAAGCTCTAAGATTCAAAAAAGTGCAGTCAAAGAAATTGATATTGAGTCTTCGAAGAATACCCTACTATATTCTCCATATAAGACAGAAGTTAAATTAAATCTTGTTATTAATGAGATTAAAAGTTATTCAAATAATATATATCTACCAAAAATATTTCCTAATAAAGAATTAAGATTTAATTTACTGTCTGACAAAAGTATCCTTGTTAAAAATAAATATGGAATAAATGAAATAGATGATAATGACAGTTATATCGGTCTTGAGAGGTTTAATACTGTATTTATACCCTTTGTTGGTGTTGATAAAAAAGGATTTAGACTTGGGTATGGTGGAGGCTATTTTGATAGAGCATTAGAAAAAGTAAAACTATTCGCCTCAAAGCCTCTTATTGTAGGAATGGGTTACGATTATCAAATTTTAGATATCTCTTATGGAGAAAGTCATGACATGAAATACGATATTGTCATTACGGAAAGCCGTATACTTTCATATAAGTGACCTATAAAATACGCTTCTTATATACATATGAACAAATCCTATAATTATTTTTTCTTATTATTCTCATTATTTGTAAATGCAGAATCTATAGTTATAGATGCAAATTTAGATGAGCCAGAATGGGATACTGCTATAACAATAAATCAATATAGTGAAGTTATACCTTTCACACTTCAACCGGCAGAAGAAAAAACTGTAGCAAAAATCTTTTCGAATGAAAACGGAATATACGTTGGTTTTACTAATTTTCAAGAGAACTCAACAATGCTATCAAATAAATCATTAAGGGATGAAATTGCAAATACGGCAGATCAAAATTGGATATCAATAGATTTTGATAATGATCGTGAAAAAGCGTATTTATTTTTTGTTACCCTAGCTAACATTAAGGGTGATGGTATTAGACGAATTGGTGGATGGCCTGAGTTCGATTGGGATGGAGATTGGGAAGTAAAAACAAAAGAATATGATGGTTATTGGGTTTCTGAGTTTTTGATTCCATGGAATGTTGCTCTAATGAAAAATGTTGATAGCGAAGAAAGAACAATAAATATTACAACTATAAGAAAGGTTGCAAACAAACAATCTTGGATTGGTGATGCTGAAACAAGCGCCAGAAGAACTAACTTTTTATTAAAATTAAGGCCTATCCAAATTAAAAATTATACTCAAAGTAAGGTTAACTACTTTCCTTATGTATCAAAAACCTACAACTCTGTCACCAGTTTTAATGAAGATAAAATTGGTGCAGAGATTTTTATAAGTAGTGGGACAGGCAAGCAAGTTAATTTAACTTTCAATCCTGACTTTGGTCAGGCAGAAAGTGATGAAGTGATTGTAAATTTTTCTGCACAAGAGACTTTCTATTCTGAAAAAAGAGCTTTCTTCAATGAAAATCAGTCTCTATTTGACCTATCGCACTATGATAGATACAGAGTCATTAATACTAGAAGAATTGGTGCGGCAAGCACTTATGATTGTCAGGCATCTTCTGATGAAAATCGTTGTGATGGTGAAAGGAAAAGTTATACAGATATTGATTTTGCTTTAAGGTACACACAAAAAAATGATAATAGTAATGTTGGAATATTTGTTGCTCAAGAGTCAGACGAATCATTTACAAAAGGGAAAAACTTTTACGCTTTAAGATCTAAAAATAAAATTGGAACAAGAACCATTGGTTATTTTCTTACTCATGTAGTTGATAATTTTACGAATGAAAAGGCTACGGTGAATGTAATTGATTTCATAAATGTTAAGTCTGATAAATTAACTTTATATACAGATTTCCTCTCTTCAGAAAAAGAGGGAGTTTCTGGCTTTGGACTTAGATCACAGTTTGTATACAAACCTACTCAACTTAGCAGAAGATCTGGAAGTATTTTATATTTTGAAGATAGTTTTAGGCTAAATGATTTTGGGTACCTTAAAAAAAATGATTGGTTTCATGTTGGATTAGGTTCAGATATTACAAAGGTTGATTTTAATGAATCTAGTTCAGTAAAAGAAAGAAAAATTGGTACAGATTTTAATTATGACTCTGATACATCAGGCAATTCTAATCCTACTCAGTTGAGACAAGAATATAATTTTCAGTATAAAGATACTTCCAGCTTTCAGGCATCATGGGATCTTAAAACATCTGGCAAAAATACAACAATAACAAGAAAAAATGTTGATTTTCCATTTGTTAAGAGAAATGGAAGTTTTAGCTTTAATCTCGATTATGAATCACCAAGTTATGGTTCATGGGAATATGACTGGAGGGTTGGTTATGAAACAGCAGATAAATATAAAACGTGGAGCTCAGAAGGATATGAGAGAAGGTTCGCTAAGATTGCAGGATCTATATATCCCATTGATGATTTTAAATTAGGTTGGGAATTTAGATTAAGAGAAGAAGACGAATGGCTAAATTGGATTAAAGACAATGAGCTTGCTGTATATGATTTAACTCAAAAAATTATTTCAATAAATGCAAATTGGTTTAAAGGTTATAAGCACGAGATTAGATTAAAGAGTCAGTTTGTAGCCTTGGAGGCAGAAAGCCCTATTAGCCTAATTTCAGACAAAGCAGGTTACCTATATAACCATAACTCTATTGTGAAGCCTTTCACAGATGGTATTACTTCTTTTCAGGTCAGATATAAATATGAGATAGCACCTCTATCATATATTTACCTTGTCTATACAAAAGGAGGAAGAGTTTATGATGATGAGAATGAAAGAAATACATCTGATGTATTTAAAGATCCATGGGAAAATCCTGATAACGAAATCTTCTCATTAAAGTTTAGATTAAAATATTAAACTTCTACTTTAAAAAGTCTAAATAGGCTCTATTATTACTCTCTTCTTTAAAAAGAGTTCCAGATTTATCAAGATGCTTTGTGAGAATAGACTTGTCTTTATTTGCATCTTCAATACCAATTAAAATATTTCCATAAGCTGAGCCAATATTCCTGTAATGAAATAAAGAGATATTCCAATTTACTCCAAAATTATTCAAGAAGTCTAAAAGAGCTCCTGGTTTTTCAGGAAACTCACCATTAAAAATTCTTTCTTTGAAGACCGACCCTTCAGAACTCACTACCCTTCCGCCTACCATATGTCTTAGATGATCATTTGAAATATCGTTACTAGTATAGTCATTAAATTTATACTTGAATCTCTTAAGTTTATTTTTTAATTTCTTGAAGCTTTCTTCTGATGAAGTCCTTATTCCAACTAGAATAAAGGCATCTTTTTTATCAGACTTTCTATAATTAAATTCTGTAACAGATAATTTACCAAAAACTTTTGCTAATTTTAAAAAGCTTCCAGGTTCTTCAGGAATTTTTATGCTTAGTATCTTTTCTCTATTTTCACCAAGTTCAGATCTTTCTACAATAAATCCAAGTTTCTGAAAATTCACATTAGCTCCAGAGCTTATAGCAAGAAGATTTTTATTTTTAATTCTTTTTGAATATATCTTTAATCCAGCTAGAGCAACTGCTCCTGATGGTTCAGATAGAACTCTTGTATCTTCAAATATATCTTTTACAGCAGCACAAACCTCATCAATATTAACTGTCATGACTTCGTCAACACATTCTTTTATTACATCTAGATTATTTTTTCCAACTTGAGATACGGCAACACCATCTGCAAATAGTCCAACTCTTTTGAGCAGAATTCTTTTATTAGATTTAAGAGCTTCGGTTAAACAAGCTGAATCATTAACTTCTACCCCTATAATCTTTATCTTTTTATTGTGTTGTCTTATCCATGCAGATATTCCTGCCAATAAGCCTCCGCCACCAACAGGAACAAAAATTACATCATATTCAATATCGTCTTCTAAAATTTCTTTACCAACAGTTCCTTGCCCCGCAATAGTAAAAGGATCATCAAAAGGATGAACAAAAGTAAATTTATTTTTTTTGTTAATTTCACCTGCTTTTACAAGTGCGTCTGCAAGATTTTCACCAAAAAGGGTTACTTTTGCACCTAATCTTTTCACAGCATTAAGTTTATTTTCTGGAGCAGTTACTGGCATAACAATATTGCATTTTATATTCAGTCTTTTACATGCAAGTGCTACGCCTTGAGCATGATTTCCAGCAGATGCAGCAATAATACCCTGAGTTTTTTGCTCATCTGACAGGTTTATAATTTTGTTATATGCGCCTCTATTTTTAAAAGAGAATATTGGTTGAAGATCTTCTCTTTTTAAATAGATATTATTTTTTTCTTTAAAAGATAAATTAACTGCATGAGTTGTGGGTGAATCTATAGCCACATCATAAACTGAAGCATTATTGATTAATTTAAGATATTTTTTTGAGTTCTTAAATTTACCAGTTTTTTTTATTTTTAATCTCAATTTAAATCACACAGTAAGTTTTTCTTGTATTATAACTGCATGAGCGCCGCAAAGATAAGTGTTGCAAAAAAAGCAATACATCATATTGAAAAAAAGCTTTCTAATAATATGATCTTAGGTATTGGAACTGGCTCAACGGTTAACTTTTTTATTGAAGAACTTTCTCGTTTCAAAGCTCATTTCAAAGGAGCTGTTTCAAGTTCAGAGGCATCTACAAAACTTCTTGAGGCTATAGGTATTCAGGTCTTTAGTTTAAATGATGTAAACGAGGTGGAATTCTATATAGATGGTGCTGACGAGGTTTCACCAAATAACTATCTTATAAAAGGTGGAGGTGGTGCACATACAAGAGAAAAGATAGTTGCATCGGCATCAAGAGAATTTATTTGTATTGTAGATAAATCTAAGATGGTGCAAAAACTTGGGGCCTTCCCTCTTCCAATTGAGGTAATTCCAGAGAGTAGAAGTTTAGTTGCTAGAAAAATCATTTCTCTAGGCGGTACTCCTGTTTATAGAAATAATTTTATAACTGATCAAGGAAATCAAATATTAGATGTCAAAGATATTGATATTAGCGATCCAGAGAAGCTTGAAACTCTAATCAACAATATTGCCGGGGTTGTAGATAATGGAATATTTGCGAAAAATAAACCTGAAGTAGTTTTAGTGTCTGAATAATTGTATTACTAAAGAAGTTCTTCTATTTTGGTTGTAAGCTCAATAGAGTCTGGTTTGACTTTTGAACCATATGTAGATGCAACAGTTCCATCTCTGGAAATTAAATATTTATTAAAATTCCACGATGGACTAAATCCACTTTCTTTAATAAGTTTTTTATATAAAGAACTTGCCTTTGGGCCTCGAACTTTAGAAGTCGCAAGCATGGGAAAGTTTACTCCATATTCAGTAGAACAAAACTCTGCAACGTCTTCCTCAGCAGAATATTCTTGCATAAAATCTCTTGATGGAACTCCAAGGACTACAAAATCCTCATCTTTGTATTGTTCATAAAGTTTCTGCAAAGAAGCATATTGATATGTATATCCACAACGGCTTGCAACATTAACAACTAGAACAACATGATCTTCATATGAACAAAGATTAATTGTTTCACTTGAATCTAATAACCGCATTTCCGTATCAAGAAGATTAGAACAAGCGAAAGTGTATGATGAAAGGAAAAATAATGGAAATAGTAAAAAATTTTTCATAAGTTTGAAGAGTTAGAACTATGTTATAGGAGTAATAGCCGATAACGAAGTAATAAATATGGTAACTAAAAAGATTACTTCTATATTATCTCTAAATTTATCCATAAAACAAACCTTCTTATAAGATATGGAGGGACTGAGCCCTCCACAATTCCAGAGTGTCAGCAAATTCTAATAGGGGAGAGGAGTGCTGACTAGACTATTATATCTACTTATAATAGATTATCAACCATATTTATAAAATAAATTATATTTTTTTTATGTATAATGCATTTTTAGTTAGATTAGGAGCATTATTTTGAAAGGAACAGTTTTATATGATATCAAGGACGGCATTGCAGTACTTACTGTAGATAATCCACCCGTTAATCCTCTAAGTGATGGTGTAAGAGCCGGTCTATATGATTGTTTAGTAAAGGCTGAAGACGATTCATCGGTAATAGGTGTCGTTCTTACTGGTAAAGGGCGAGCTTTTATTGGAGGAGCAGATATCTCAGAATTTGGTGGAAATGGTGAGGGTATAACTCTAAATGAGGTATTTAATAAATTAGAATCATGCTCAAAACCTGTAGTTGCTGCGATTAATGGTTTTGCGCTTGGAGGAGGCCTTGAAACAGCCCTTTGTTGTAATTACAGAATAGTAGCTGAAAATGCATTTGTTGGTCTTCCCGAAGTCAATTTAGGGCTATTACCTGGTGGTGGTGGTACACAGAGACTCCCTAGACTTACCGGCCCAGGTGAAGCTCTTAAAATGATGCTTACTGGAGCCCACGTACCAGCAAAAAAAGCTTTAAATATAGGTATTGTTGATGAAATATCAGAAAATGTTGTTGAAGATTCTATTTCGTTTATAAAAGAAAAGGCAGAAAGTACTAAAAATCATCCTAAAGTGCGAGACATGAATGAAAAGGTCATTGAAGCAAGAGGAGACGAGAAAGTTCTTTTAGAGGCCCAAGCAATGGCTGCAAAGGGAAGAAAAGGACAGTTTGCCCCAGGACAGATCATAAAATGTGTTGAATCAGCTATAAATTTAGACGATTTTGATGAGGGTTTAAAAAAAGAAGGTGAATATTTTCTAGAATGTCTTCTTCATCCACAACGTGAAGCAATGATTCATATATTCTTTGGAGAAAGAGCTGCTTCAAAAATTGCAGATGTTCCAAAAGATACAAAAACAAAAGATATTAAAAAAGCAGGGATAATTGGCTCAGGAACTATGGGCGGTGGTATAGCCATGTGTTTTGCCAATGCAGGAATTCCTGTCCACATTATTGATCAAGACGAAGATAATCTAAAAAGAGGCTTATCTGTAATTGAAAAAAATTATGATTTTATGGTTGGAAGAGGAAAATTAACTGCAGAGCAAAAGGATATGGTATTTGGATTAGTTACATCAAGTTTAGACTATAAAGACCTTTCAGATTGTGACATAGTCATCGAAGCCGTTTATGAAAATCTAGAGCTTAAACATGAAATATTTAAGTCTTTAGATGAGCATGTAAAAGATGATGCTATCTTAGCGAGTAACACATCAGGATTAGATATAGACTCTATTGCATCAGTTACAAAAAGGCCTGAACTGGTAGTTGGCACTCACTTTTTTAGTCCAGCGAATATTATGAGACTATTAGAAGTTGTAAGAGGTGAACAAACATCAAATGAGACATTAGCAACTATTATGGCCATTGGTAAGAAGCTAAAAAAAGCAGCGGTTGTATCACTTAACGCTCCTGGTTTTATTGGAAATAGAATGCTTTTTCGTTACACAGCTCAAGCAAACATGCTTCTATTGGAAGGCGCCCTTCCCCATCAAGTTGATCAAGCTTTGGAATCTTTCGGTCTAAATATGGGTCCCTTTAGAATGATGGATCTAGTTGGGTTAGATCTTGGATGGAGGGCAAGGAAACTTGGCGGTAAGGAATCACCATTGCATGCAAAAATTGGTGATGAACTGTGTGAACAAAATAGATTTGGCCAAAAGAGTGCTGCAGGATATTACAATTATTCTGAAGGATCTCGAGCTCCAAACCCAGCTCCAGAAAATGAAGCAACATATGAAAAAATTTCATCAGAAAATGGTTTTACTAGAAGAGATATTTCAGATGAGGAGATTGTTGATAGATGTATATTGGCTTTAATAAATGAAGGAGCTGATATTCTTTCTGAAGGAGTAGCTCAAAGAGCGGCAGATATTGACGTTGTATATATTAATGGTTATGGATTCCCAATATGGAGAGGTGGGCCGATGCATCACGCTAATGCAATGGGACTAGATGTTGTTATTGAAAAGTTAGAGAAATATAAAGAAATTACTGAAAATGATGCTTATCAACCAAGTGAAATGCTTATAAATCTTGCTAAAAATGGTGAAAAACTAGCAGAAGCACCTCAAAAGGATGAAAGAAAGGATAAACTAGGCTTTGAAATGTCATCAGTAGCAAATAATTTTTAACTTTACAGAAATACGAGTTACGCTCTTATATAGACTTTTGTCCCTTCTTTGACATACTCGTATAGAGAAACTACATCATTATTGAACATTCTTATGCACCCATGGGAGGCTTTTTTACCTATTAAACCCTCTTCATGAGTGCCATGAATATAGATATATCTTTGGAAGGAATCTATTCCCTTACCCCTATTAAAACCCTCTTCTTTGCCATCTAGCCAAAGAATTCTTGAGGTGACATGATCATTTTCTGTGTCAATATCCATTTTAATGATTTCAGCTATTTTATTAGTATTTGTTCTTGCTACAAATATGCTATTTAATATTGCCTCATCACCAATTTTTCTTTTAATTTCATGCATTCCTAATGGTGTTTTAAATGAATTTTCAGCGCTTCCCTCTCCATATTTAGATGAAGATATAGGATAACTATGAAGAATTAGCTCATCATTGCGCAGATAGAGCCTCTGTTCGGAGATATCAACAACAATATTCAAGTCATTATATGGGCTTAAAGACGCATATAAAGATGGATGTAAGCCAGTAACAGCTAATAAAATTGTTATTTTGATATAAATCTTTGCCATAAATAATTTGAAAAAGTTGCAGACAATATAATAAATGAATAGATATAAGTAAATAGGTACCCAAATCTATTATAGATACTATTTGAATCAATTAATTTAATTTTACTTTCAAGAATACCTGATTGACCCTTATCTAATTTATCAACAATTGTTCCTTTATTATTAATGATAGCAGATATACCATCATTAGTAGCTCTTATAGTCCATCTATTATTTTCAATTGATCTTATTCTTGCAATACTTAAATGTTGATATGGTCCTATTGAATCACCAAACCAGGTATCATTTGAAACATTAATCATTAAAAAAGAACTTTTGTTCATTTTTCTTATTGTACTAGAAAAAGCTATATCAAAACAAATAGGTGTGGCTATCGCTATATCTTTATTAATCATTATATTTCTTTGATGATTAGGCCCATGCGATACATTCGACATGGGTAGATCAAAGAAATCTATTATTCCCCTTAAGTTTTTAATAAAAGGTATATATTCTCCAAACGGAACTAAATGAGTCTTTTTATAAGATTCCATAGTTCTAATACTATAAATTGTATTAAATATAGAATTTTCATTGAAATCCCATGCTCCCATCACCAATTTGTCTGAATTTGGGATTTTATTAATAAATTCAGTAAATCTAGGACTTTTTATAGAATAAGGAAGTTCAGCTTCAGGCAACACAATAATTTCAGAATTATTTGAAGTTAACTTTACTAAGTTAATTAAATTATCTTCTATTTGTTCATAGTAGTTATTTTCATATTTAAGAAAAGGATCTGAGGATGGCTGAATGATAGAAACCGTAGTTCCATCTTTTAATTCATTTAGTGATTTATAGTTTGGTATTAATGAAATTATTAAAATAAGAAAAATTGAGAAAGATAATTTCTTATTTTCATAAAAAACAACTAAACAAGTGCATAAGATATAAAATAATAATGAGGCAGCTGTAACACCGAAAAGAGGATATATATTTTGAGTCAGGGTATCTAAGTATATGTTTCCTGGAATTAACCATGGAACTCCATTTAACAAATAATATCTACTTAGCTCACTAACTACTAGTAAACTAGAAACTACTAAAATTATTGAGTATTTATCCGTTATTTTAAGTTTTTCTAAATAGGCTTTTATTAACAAAATAGGGCATGTAAAAACTACACACAAAATAAATACTAAAAGTAAAAATATTACAGAAGACAATGCAATGCTTGTTTCTCCATAATAGTAAACACTTACTATTATCCAAGACATTCCAAATCCCCAATGTCCTAAACCCCAACAAAGAATCTTTAGAAATCTACTACCTTTTTCATTAAGTAATATGTTTATTAGATATGCGTAAGATATAAATATAAGAAACTTAATAGAGAAGGGTGCAAATGAAAATATTCCAATCAGTCCAATGATAAATGGGACTAAAAGATTTTTTATTTTCATATATTTTTACTTACTTTGAATGTCTTAATTCTTCTCGCATTAGTGTCTAGCACTTCAATGGATACATTTTCTATTTTAATTTTATCGCCTATCTTTGGAAGAACTCCAAATTTTGATATGAATAATCCACCTAAAGTTTCAGCATCAATAGTAAGTGGATCTATTTTAAGATTAAAAAAGCTAACAAACTCTTCTAATTCAATTTTTGCATCTACTCTAAAATTATTATTATCTATTTCAATGATTTCATTTAAATCAACGTCGTGCTCATCTTCAATCTCTCCAACCAATTCCTCTAAGATATCTTCAATTGTAATCAAACCGCAAATGGTTCCATATTCATCTATTACGACTGCTAAATGAGATTTATCTTCTTTAAATTCTTCTAATAATGAGTCAATTTTTTTAGTTTCAGGTACAACATTAAGGTCTCTAAGCATTTCACTGATATCAAATTCTTTGGTTCCCTTGAACAATTTAGGCAAAATGTCTTTAGCGAGAAGTATTCCTACAACCTCATTCCTTTCATTGCCTAAAACTGGGTATCTTGAGTGGCCAGAATCAATAATCTTTTCAATTATTTTGTTAGTATCTTCATCAACTTGAATTGTTACCATATCAACTCTTGGAATCATTATTTCTTTAGCAGTAATATCTCCTAATTTGATTGCTTTCGTAGCAATTGATTCAGCCTCTTTATCAATAACATTTTGATCAAGAGCATCCTTAAGAAAATCAGTAACTTCCGAAACAGATTGAGTTTTTATAAAAAATGGATTTCTAAAATACTTTTTTAATTTACTAATAAATCCCGACGGGGGCTTACCTTCTTCATTATTTTGTTTTTCGTTCATTTAATTATATGGGTTAGAAATATTTAATTTTTTTAGTAAGGTCACTTCTTTTTTTTCCATAACATTTGCAACCTTATCATTATCATGGTCAAACCCTAATATATGATATATGCCATGGATTAACATGTGAATCATATGATCATCAAAAGTTTTATTTTGTTTATTAGATTCCTCAAAAATATAATCATAATTAATAGCTATATCACCAAGATTGCCTGTTATAGATTTAGAAATATCTTCATTCGTAAAGGACAGAACATTAGTAGATGTTTCTTTGTTTCTAAAATGATTATTCAAATTTAACATCTCTTTATCTTTTATGATTTTGACATTTATTGATGCATTGTTATCAAGGTCTTCTTCTTTTGATATTAATTTAAAAGCATCTGTGAGCTTATTGAGAAGATCTTCTTCAATTGCAACGCCTTCTGTGCATATAACTTTTAGGGTCATTTATGATCTTGTTTTTTCTTCAAAATATTTATAAGCATCGATTATTTTTTTAACCAAAGGATGTCTTACAACATCTTTAGAAGAAAAGTTTGTAAAACCTACTCCATCTGTACCTTGAACCACTTCGATTGAGTGTGAGAGCCCAGATTTAATCTGTTTTGGCAGGTCGATCTGAGTTAAATCTCCATTTATAACTAAACTAGAACCAAACCCCATTCTTGTTAAAACCATTTTCATCTGCTCTTTAGTGGTATTCTGACTTTCATCAACAATGATAAATGAGTTGTTTAACGTTCTACCCCTCATATAAGCTAATGGAGCTATTTCTACAATCCCTTTAGCTAGAAGACTCTCAGTCTTATCAGTTCCTAACATTTCATATAAGGCATCATAAAGAGGGCGCAAATAAGGGTCGACTTTCTGAGAAAGATCGCCTGGTAAAAAACCAAGCTTTTCACCAGCCTCTACTGCTGGTCTAACAAGAATTATCCTATCAACTTTTTCTTTGAGTAAAGCGTCAACAGCAGCTGCAACAGCTAGATAAGTTTTTCCTGTTCCTGCTGGTCCAATACCAAAATTAATTTCATAATTTTGAATATTTTCTAGATAGAGCCTTTGATTTTTGCCTCTAGGAGCAATGCTTTTTCTTGGTGTTTTAATGATTATTTCTTGATTTTGACTGATGCTATCATCATCATGAATACATAAGTGTAAAATCTCTTTTGATATCTCATCTCCTTGCCCTGCCGCTTCGTATAGTCTTAGCAAAGCATTTTTTGATTGATTAACATTATCTTCACATCCAGAAATTTTAAGATTATGGCCATTCTGGAATATTTTTACATCAAAAGTTTTTTCTACAAATTTAAGATTTGCATTAAATTCTCCTACAAACCTAATCATAATGTTTGCATCAAATGGTTTTAATTCAAGATTAGTTAAAGCAGAGTTTTTAGACATTAATTTTGTAAATTACCCCTTAAACAATTTGGTAGTGCTTCATTTATTTGAATGTTAATCATTTGCCCAACTAAATCAATATCATTTGAAGAAAAATTAACAATACGATTACAAATTGTTCTAGCTTGAAGTTGTCCTGGATCTCTTTTTGACTGCCCATTCACTAGACAATTCTGAACAGTTCCAACTTTTTTTCTGCTGTATCCAAATGACAACTGGTTAAGTCTATTTTGAAGAATGTTCAATCTTTCTTTTTTTTCTTCTAGAGTGACATCATCCGGCATATCTGATGCAGTAGTGTTTGGTCTGGGACTATAAATAAAACTAAATGACTCATCAAACCTAACTTCATTAATAATATTCATTGTCCCTTCAAAGTCTTCCTTAGTTTCTCCTGGAAATCCAACAATGAAATCAGAAGAAAAGCTCATATCTGGTCTAACTAACTTTATTTTCTCAATTAAATGTAGGTATTTCTCAACGTTGTATCTCCTTCTCATTAATTTTAAGACTCTGTCAGAGCCACTTTGCACAGGAAGATGAACGTGACTTACCAATTCTGGAACTCTATCGTAAACTTCAACTAAATCATCTTTAAACTCATGAGGATGACTGGTTGTATATCTAATTCTCTCTATATTTTCAATCTTAGCCGTTAACTCAATTAACTTAGCAAGTGATGACTTCTCACCCTTATACGTTCCTTTGAAATTATTAACATTCTGTCCAAGAAGATGAATTTCCCTTGTACCATTATCTGCTAATGCAGAAATTTCATTCAGAATGTCTTCAATAGTTCTAGAAACTTCATGCCCTCTAGTTTTGGGGACAACACAGAATGAGCAATATTTATTACAACCTTCAATTATTGATACAAAGGCAGAAGGTTCTCCTGTTCCTCGAACTGGTATATGTGTAAATTTCTCTAATTTTGGAAAAGATATGTCTACTTGATTGATATTTGTTTTCTTTTTTTCATTATATAATTCTGGAAGTTTGTGAAGGGTCTGAGGTCCAAAGACTATATCTACTGCCGGAGCTCTTTTAATAATTTTTTCCCCCTCTTGAGAAGCTACACAACCACCAATTGCAATTTTAAGATTTGGATTTTTATCTTTAATCTTTCTCCATCTACCAATTTGATGAAAGACTCTTTCTTGAGCTTTTTCTCTTATTGAACATGTATTAAGAATAAGTAAGTCTGCTTCTTCTTCGGTCTCTGCGATTTCAAAATCTTCTTTTTCTTCGAGTAAATCAAACATCTTTGCAGAGTCATATTCATTCATCTGACAGCCATGAGTTTTTATAAATAATTTTTTAGCCATATTAGTTAGTATCTAAACTATAATTCTCAATTTAAACCCTTATATATCTAAGTATTATGAAAACAAAAAGTGTTTACAAGATTATTTTCGTTCAACTTGGTGAAATTTATGAAGTTTTTGCAAAACAAATATACCAAAGTGACATGTACGGTTTCATCGAGGTCGAAGAGTATATCTTCAATAAGGATAAACAGCTAGTGGTTGATCCTACTTCTGAAAAGTTAAAAAACGAATTTTCAAAAGTAGAAAGGAGTTATATTCCTATTAATTCGATCATTAGAATAGACGAAGTTAACGAAACTGGCGAAGCAAAAATTAAAGAAAATAAAGGTCAAGTAAGCCCATTACCTTTGAATATCCAACCATTTAACAAAAAAGATTAATTTAATCAGGCATAAAAAGATTTTTATAAAATCTAAGCTCTTCGACTGACTCTTTGATATCTCCTAATGCTCTATGAGATCCTTTCTTTTCGTATACTTGTGCTTCATTCATCCATCTCACAGCAACTTCTTTAAAAGAAGAAACATCTATATGTCTGTAATTGAAGTATGCCTCTAGTCTTGGCATGTATTTAGACAAAAATCTTCTATCGTGCGATACGGTGTTACCACACATTGGCGAAACTTTTTCACCCACGTGCTTTGATATAAATTCTAAGGTTTCTATCTCGGCAACTTGTTCTGTAATCACACTTTTTTTTACTTCATCAATCAATCCAGATGAACCATGTTGATTTTGGTTCCACTCATCCATTGCATTTAGTAGAGTAGATGATTGAGAGACAATAAGATTAGGTCCTTCAGCGACAATATTTAAGTTTGAGTCTGTTATTAGTGTGGCTATTTCTATAATTTTTTCTTTATCAGGATCAAGTCCTGTCATTTCAAGATCGATCCAAATTAAGTTATCTCTTGATTGTAATGTTTTCATCTCTTCTTATAATCGCCTGTTTAGTGTATTTTGTTCTTATTATGAAAAAAGTTCAAACCGGGCAAGTAATAGAATTCTATTCTAATAGCTGTCTTGTTAAAACAAAATCTGGCAAATTAAACTGCTTGGCAATCAAAAATATAGTAGTTGGTGACTATGTTGAGGTAGAAATTATACAAGATAGCAAAAAACATCTTGGAAATATCATTAAAATTAATAACAGATCCTCTGTTTTATCAAAAAAGAATGGAAACAAAGATAAGCTGTTTGCAGCTAATGTAACTCATGTTGGAATATTGGTGACACCAGAGCCAAAAACATCATCTGAGTTCATTGATAAATGGATTCTTAAAGCTATTTTTTCAGGTATTGAACCATTTATCATAAATAATAAGATCGATATTGACTCTGATGACGAATATATGAATAAGCTTTCTGTGTACAGAGATATCAATATGAAAATAATAAATTGTTCAGCAAAATTTGAAGAGAACCAAGAAGAGCTGAAAAAATTTTCAGAAAATAAGTGTGTTTTATTTGTTGGCAATTCTGGAGCTGGGAAATCAACACTTAGTTCAAAAATTATTGGCCAAAAACTTAAAACAAATGAGCTATCAAATAACCAAGGAGTTCATACCACCTCTGTATCTTCTTTATATGAATTGCCAAACAATATAAAAATTATCGACTCTCCGGGAATGCGTGACATTGAATTGGTTGAATACTCAAAAGATGAACTGATAAATGGGTTTGTAGAAATACTAGAGTCATCGAAAAGGTGTAAATATAATGATTGTAATCATATTAATAATGATGGATGTAATGTTATTAAAGACGTAATAAATGGTGTTATAAGTAAAAGCAGATACAATAATTTCATAAAATTTAGAGATAACTAATATATGAACAAAAAGACTCATTTTGGCTTCAAAGAAGTACAGGAATCTGAAAAAAGTAAGCATGTAGGAGATGTGTTTACATCCGTTTCAAAAAACTATGACATTATGAATGATGCAATGTCTTTTGGTATGCATAGATTATGGAAAAAAATTCTAGTTGAATTAGCTTCAGTTGGTGATGATGATGTAATACTGGATATTGCCAGTGGGACAGGTGATATATCAAAAATTATTTCTAAGGAATACCCTAATACTAGTATTTATATGAGCGATATTAACTATGAGATGTTAAGTGAAGGTAGAGACAGAGCAATAAATGAAAGCTTTAATCATAACTGCTCTTTTTGTCAGCTAAGTGGAGAGATATTGCCTTTTAGAGATAACGCCTTTGATTTAATTACTGTCGGATTCGGTCTCAGAAATTTTACAAATAAAGAAAGGGGGCTTGAAGAGATGAGAAGGTGTCTAAAAAAAGAAGGTAAACTTTTGATCCTAGAGTTCTCAAAACCAATCAATCCGATTTTTTCAAAAATATACGATTGGTATTCTTTTAATATCCTCCCAAGACTAGGCTCTATTCTTGCAAATGATTCTGATAGCTACCAATACCTTGCAGAGTCTATAAGAATGCATCCTGATCAAGAGCATCTAAAAAAGATGATCATAGAATCTGGCTTTAAAGAAGCAAAATTTTATAACTTGCTTAATGGGATAGTTGCCATTCATATTGGAAGTAATGATTAACATTAAAGGTGGTTTTAATAAGCTCCTCAAAGATGTTAAGGAGTCATCTCCAAATTTAAAGAGTGCGTTAAGCGAAATAGCTCCAATATGTATTTGTATTAGCATTGAAGGACATCAAAAAATTTACCTGATCATAGATAACGATAATTCTGATATTACATTTCAGCATCGAAACCATGATTTTGAGATAAAGGGAACTTTAATAGAATTATTAAGAGTTCTTGTTTCAGGAAATATTAATAAAAATCTTATATATGGAGATTCTGAACTTGCTATTGTATTTTTTAATGCAATTTATAAATCAAATATTGATTTGATTTATTTGATTGATAAATATTTTGGCAATTTACCAGCTGTATTTACCTATGCTATTGTAAATAAGATCTTTAAATCATCTGAAGTGTACGATGATAAAAAACAAAGAAAAATACGAAGGCGACTAAGAGATATCGCTATAAGAATAGATAGAATAGAGGCTTTAAGAGGTTCATGAATTTTTTAATAGTGGTGTATGAGTTGTTAAGAATGTCGGTAATAGGCATTAATAAAGGTATATTTTTTAAACCGAATGGAAAAAAATTAGCAAAGTATTTAGAGTCTCTTGGTCCTATATTTACAAAATTTGGTCAATTGTTGTCAACAAGAACAGATATCCTAGATTTTCAAACAGCCAAAGAACTAGAAAGCCTTACAGATAGCTGCAAACCATTTGCTGTTTCAAAATTTAAAAAAATTGTTGAATCAGAATTGGGAGATTCTATTGAAAACATATTTGATACCTTTGAAGAAACTCCATTAGCTGCAGCCTCACTTGCTCAAGTTCATTCAGCAAAACTAAAAAATGGAAATGAGGTTGTAGTAAAAGTTCTTCGACCAAATATCGAAAAGAATGTTAAAAAAAATCTAAGACTTCTTAAGGCCGCAGCAAGAATATTTTCTTATATTTATAAGGATAGCTATAGGTTGAAGCCAAATGAAGTAATAAGGGATTATGAAACAACAATTCTCAAAGAGCTCGATCTTAAGTTAGAAGCCTCAAACACCAATTTAACAAGAAAAAACTTTCTAGATTCTAGCGAACTGTATATTCCAGAAGTTTATTGGGATCTTACAACTTCTAAGGTTATGGTTCTTGAAAAGATTGATGGCATACCTTGCACAGATATCAAACAGATTGAAGATCATGGAATAAATAAGAAAGCTCTTGCTGAGAATGGAGTCATGATTTTTCTTAATCAGGTTTTTCGGGATAATTTCTTTCACGCTGATATGCATCCTGGAAATATATTTGTTTCGAAACAAAACCCGAATGATCCAGGATATATTGCAATTGATTGTGCTATAACTGGCTCACTATCAAACGATGAGAGATATACATTAGCTAGAATGCTGCAAGCGGTATTAAAACAGAATTATAAATCTCTTGCTAGCTTATTTATTAGCTCTGGATGGGTAAATGCTAATACTAATAGTATAGAACTTGAAAATACTTTAAGAGCTTGTTGTGAGCCAATTTTTGAAAAACCCTTGTCTGAAATTGAGTTTGGCAAACTGCTTTTATATCTATTTCAAAGCACCAGACAGTATGGATTGTCTCTTCAAACTTCTCTTGTTTTACTTCAAAAAACACTTATACATATTGAAGGTATGGGTCGACAAATATATCCTGAGCTAGACTTCTGGGGTATAGCTGAGCCTTATCTTGATAATTGGTTAACTGAACAATTTAGTCCTCTTAAGCTAAAGGATTATATTGTAGAAAATAAAGAAGATTTATTATTCAAGGCATCAGAGGTTCCTGGAATAGTATATGAAGCTTTAGATGAGTTACGAAATTATTCCAAAAGTAAAGAATCAAATGCAAAGAAGATTGAAGAACTAGAAGTTCAGTTATCTAATCAAAAATACCTCATTAGAGTTATTGGAATTGTTATAATATCCACTATAACTATCATAGTGATAGTTTCATAGGAGAAAATATGGGCTTTGGCGGAATAAGTATTTGGCAGTTACTAATTATTTTAGTTGTTGTTTTTCTAATCTTTGGAAGTGGTAAATTAAAGTCTCTTGGATCTGATCTTGGTTCAAGTATTAAAGGCTTTAAAAAATCTCTCAAAGACGAAGAATCTAAAGAAAAAGAAGACTAACATTGTTTCAAATTGGCTTTCTCGAAATCCTAATTATTATTATATTGGGGCTAATTATTATTGGTCCAAAAAGATTGCCTGAAGTATTAAAAATTCTTATTAAGTTTTACAAAAGAATAGAGAACAAACTAAGCGATTTCAAAAAAGATATCGAAAAAGATATTGGAGCTGATGAGCTCAAGAAAGATGTGTTTAATGAGCTGCGAATGGAAGAGTTGGAAAATAATAAAGAAACAAAAGATGACTAAAGAGTCTATCTCAAATCACTTACTGGAACTAAGAACTAGATTGCTAAAAGTTATTATCTTATTTGGTATTTTAGTTATTGTTGGTATTCCGTTTGCATCAGAAATATATTCTTTTGTAGCAGCCCCACTTATAAGCTTGCTCCCCGATGGAAGCTCTATGATTGCAACCGAAGTTGCTTCGCCATTTATGGCTCCAATCAAATTGGTGATTTATATAGCTCTGTTATTTTCAATGCCATGGTTGTTCTATCAAACATGGATATTTATATCTCCTGGGCTTTATAAAAGTGAAAAAAGATTTACTGCTCCTTTAATGCTTTCAACTATTATTTTATTTTTTAGTGGTGCTGGCTTTGCCTTTTTTATAGTCTGTCCAATAATTTTTAAATTCTTTATTGGTATGGCGCCTGATTCTATACAGGTCATGACAGACATAAGTCAGTATCTTAGTTTTATTTTCAAACTTGTTTTTGCTTTTGGTATAGCTTTTGAGATTCCAATAGCAACTATCCTCATAGTAAATAGTGGCATGGTGTCGAAGGCATCCTTAATAAGGGCAAGGCCTTACTTGGTAGTTCTTTTCTTAGTTATTGGAATGTTATTAACTCCACCTGATATTTTCTCACAATTATTCCTTGCAATACCAATGTGGATATTATTCGAATTGGGTATTTTGTTATCAAAGGATAAAAATTAAGAACTTTTGTTTAAATTTATTAAAGTTCTATAAAAGAACCAAGGTAATATCATCCATGGAACTTGCGATTGAAGCTTTATTGTTCGATCATTAAATTCAAAAAGTGTCGGATTGAAATATGGGCCAAGTGGTGATAGCGGTGCCCATGAAAGAGGCTTACCCTCAGCTAATTGATCGTGATACAAAAACATTTCTACTAATATGTTTTGACCGATACACCATATCAATAAGATACAGAAAGCACTCCATTTCCACTCCTTAAAAACTCTTACATCTTTTTTATGAGAGAGCCACATAATCCATACTCCACCCAATAAAACTGCACCAGCGTCTCCCATAGAGTTCATCAACCAGTTTAAATTTTTTGGAAGCCAACTATTTAAAGCCTCAGATCTCCTAAGATTAACAGAGTCACCATCTAACCAGCCATACGTGAACCAAAGCTCCCAGCCAAGCGCACAAACTATAACTCCAATAATATAAAAAGTTGGAACCCAACTTGGCAGTCTACTTTTGTTTTGAAAATAAATTAAAAGAGGTAAAAAAACTGCTAAATAAACTACGGCTATTACTCTGATCTCTTCAAAAGACATTACCTACAAGCCAAGTCTTTCAGTCCAATTGTCATCAGAGGGTCTTTGATGATTTATTATCATTTCAACTAATTCTTCTGGTGAATCAGATACTAATAATTCTTGTAAATTTGAAGGAGAGATAAAACCCTCATCAACTGCTTTATTAAACCATTTGAGAAGATAATCGTAATAACCCTCAGTATTTAAGATACCAACAGGCTTATTGATAATGCCCAATTGATTACTTGCCATAATTTCTGCAAGCTCATCTAAAGATCCTACACCCCCTGGTAGAACAATAAATGCGTCTGATCTAGACATAAATTCATCCTTTCTATCAAGCAAAGTCTCTGATACGACTATCTCATCTAATCTTGGATTGGCCAGTTCCAATGCGTGTAAAGATTTAAGAGATATCCCTAAAACCTTAACCCCATTATCTAAAGCAGTATCAGAAATAATTTTCATAAGCCCTACATTACCTCCACCAAAAACAATATTAATTCCTTTTTTAGCTATAGATTTCGCAATAGACTTAGCAGCACTGGCATACTCTGGATTTTTACCCTCATGAGCTCCACAAAAAATTGAGATATTCTTCATAAGTTTTTTAAGTTTTAAAATTAAAAGTTACTGGTCCAGTGTTGACCAAATTTATTTCCATGAAAGCTCCAAACTTTCCCTCTTCAATTCTTAAAGATGTTTTTTTAAACTCACTCACAAATTTATCATACAGTAATTTTGCATCATCAGTTTTTGCAGCCTTATGGAAGCTTGGCTTACTTCCTTTGTTGGTAATTGCAGCTAAAGTAAACTGACTAACTATTAAAACCTCTTCGTCAGAATCTTTTAAAGATCTTGATGATATACCTTTTGGGCCGTCCAGCATTCTGAATGCTATTAGCTTATCAGTCATTTCCTTAACTTCTTCGAAACTATCACTTTCTTCAAAACAAACAAAAAGAAGACAGCCTCTTTTAATTGAAGAAAAAACTTGGCCATCAATAATAACCTCGGCTCTTGAAACTCTTTGAACAGTTGCTAACAAATTTTATCTGTCTTCAAGCTCTTGTTCCCATTGGCCCAAAGAAGCTAGCTTATTCATTTCTGCTCTATGAGATAATTCATCTTGAGAAATAAACTCATTTTCTGACTTTCCTTCCCAAGCCTTTAGGGCTGCAGCTTGGAGAGCTCTTCCATAGGAAAAACTTAATTTCCATGAAAAGCCACCAATTTTATTCATTGCATCTAAATGAGCTGTTGCCAGAATTTCTGATTGACCTCCAGATAAAAAGGTTATTCCAGGAAGTTCCGCTGGAACATTGGCAATCAAACAATCTAATGTTTTCTGGGCAACCTCTTCAACACTTGCTTGATCAGTAGCATCTTTACCAGAAGTAACCATATTGGGCTTTAAAAGTGTCCCTTTAATATTAACGCTGGCTTTTTCAAGATGAGAAAATAAAGATTTTAAAGATCTTTCTGTTGCATCAAAACATTGCTCAATATTATGTTCTCCATCCATTAAAACCTCTGGTTCAACGATAGGAACCATTCCATTGTCTTGAGCACATTTAGCATAATCAGCTAACGCCTGCATATTTGCATCGATGCATTTGTCGGTTGGAATTCCATCACCAATGTTAATAACAGCCCTCCATTTTGTAAATTTTGCGCCCATAGATGAATACTCTTTTAATCTTTCATCTAACCCATCTAGCCCTACTGTTACAGTTTCATTGGGACAATCCTCAATTGGTTGCAACCCTTTATCTACCTTGATGCCAGGAAGTGCACCTTGATCAGAGATTATATCTCTAAGCAAAGTTCCATCTTTTGCTTTTTGTCTTATTGTTTCATCAAATAATATTACTCCACCTATATTTCCTTTCATGCCTTTTGATCTAAAAAGTAACTCTCTGTAGTCTCTTCTGTTTTCTTCTGTTGGATCAACACCAATTGAATCAAACCTTTTTCCACAAGTAGGGTTGCTTTCATCTGCTGCTAAGATTCCTTTTCCATCAGCAACTATAAAGATTGCTATTTCTTCAATATTGGATAGTGACATAAGTTAACTCCTAATTTCTTTTAAATTTAAAGCTTTGATCGATGGTAAAGTCTTACCTTCCATAAACTCCAAAAAGGCTCCTCCGCCAGTTGAACAATATGATACATCATCTGGATTTATATATTTATTAATTGCAGATAACGTTTCGCCTCCCCCAGCTAATGAAAAAGCCTTAGATTTTGAAATAGCTTTTGAGAGGCATCTTGTTCCTTCAGCAAAAAGATCATTTTCAAATACTCCAACGGGACCATTCCAAAGGATAGTTTTTGCATCATTTATTAAAGAGAATGTTTTTTCTTCAATACTAAGATCTAAAATCATTTCATCTTCAGTAATTTCATTAACTGACTTTTCTTTAATGTCTTTTCCTTCAAATGATTTTGATGTCGTCACGTTTCTTGGCAGAACTATCTTACCTTCTTCAATTAGCTCTTTTGCTATATCTAACATAGAATCCTCAACCAAAGATTTTCCTACATCTAATCCTGCGGCTTTCAAAAAGGTATTTGCAATACCTCCTCCAACAATTATATGGTCAGCGACTGAATTAATATGTTTTATTAATTCAAGTTTAGAGGAAACTTTAGCGCCACCAATGATTGCTATATACGGTGCTTTAAAACTATCAAGAGCTTGAGATAAGAATTTGTTTTCTTTCTCCATAAGAAAGCCGGCACATGCAATAGAAGCATGCTCAATTGCAGCATGGGTTGAAGCTTGTTCTCTATGTGCTGTCCCAAACGCATCAAAAACATATATATCTCCAAGATTTGCTAATTTGTATCCTAAGTCTTGGCAGTTTTCTTTTTCGCCTTTAAAAAATCTTATATTTTCAAGAACTTGAATAACTGATTCGCTTTTAAAAATATGTTCTGACTCTAAATCATCAATAACTTCACATGACATATTGATAATCTTACTTAAAGATTCAGCAACAGGTTTTAAAGAAAATTTTTCATCAAAACTTCCTTCTGTTGGCCTGCCTAAGTGGCTAATTAATAAAATCCTAGCTCCATGATTTAATGCGAACATGATAGTAGGAATGCAGGCCTCTATTCTGGTCGAGTCTAAAACAATACCATCTTTAATTGGCACATTCATATCAACGCGTATAACAAGATTTTTAGAAGTTATATCTTCTGAGGAGAGATTAATCATTAATTAATGATTTTGCTGTACCAACCACATTTTCTATAGTAAATCCAAAATGTTCTAGCAATACATTGCCTGGTGCTGATTCACCAAAGCTTTCTATTCCAATAACTTTATCGCTTCTATTTAAAATTTTGTACCAAGAATTAGGGTGGCCACACTCAACAACAAGAACTGGTTTAGAAGAATCGATAATAGTATTTTGAAATTCTTTGCTTTGTTCTAAAAAAATATCTAATGATGGCATTGACACAACATTTGCATTTATTGAGTCATTCTCTAGTTCTATTGAAGCATCTAATGCTAATTGAAGCTCACTTCCTGATGCAATAATAGTCAAATCTGGACTATCATTTACTTTGAGTAAATATCCACCCATTTTAATATCATTTAGTTGATCGGATGTTCTATTAATTGGTGAAGTTCCTTGCCTGCTAAAAATAAGGCAGGTAGGTGTCTTAGTTGAGCTAACTGCATTTTTCCAAGCAACAGCTGTCTCAACTAGATCAGCTGGTCTCCAATTGTTCAAATTAGGTGTCGATCTTAAAGTTACCATATGTTCTATTGGCTGATGTGTTGGGCCATCTTCGCCAAGAGCTACTGAGTCATGCGTATATACAAAAATGTTAGGAAGACCCATAAGGGCAGATAGTCTAACCGCATTTCTAGCATAATCTGTAAAAACTAAGAAGGTAGCTCCGTATGGCTTTATGCCTCCATGGAGAACCATGCCATTCATTATTGCAGACATGCCAAACTCCCTTACTCCATAATTAATATGATTTCCGGATGGGTTTTCATTAGAAAAGGTTGAGCTTGATGCTGAAAAAGTATTATTTGATGGTGTTAAATCTGCTGATCCACCAATAAGTTCTGGCATTTCTTTTACAAAAAAATCTAAACATGCTTTAGAGGCTTTTCGTGTTGCCATTGATGGGTTACTCAAATTACACTCTTCAAGAAACATACCAAAATTTTCTTCAAAGTTTTTAGGCATTTCTCCTTTTATTCTTCTATGTAGCTCCATTGAATCATCTGGATACTTTTCTTGATAGTTTTCAATTATTTCATCCCAAGAGGTATTAACCTCGTTTCCAGAATCTTTTGAATTCCAAAATTCATATATATTTTCAGGTACTTCAAAAGGAGGGTATTGCCAATCAAGAGCATTTCTTGTTTTTTCAATCTCTTCGTCACCCAGTGGAGCACCATGAACATCTGCTGTACCAGACTTGTTTGGTGAACCAAAACCAATTATTGTTTTACAAAATATCATCGATGGTTTGTTTGTTTCGTTTTTTGCTTTAACTATTGCTTCGTTAATTTCTTCGACATTGTGTCCATCAACGCAAATCGTTTGCCAGCCATACCCATCAAATCTTTTAACTGAATCATCTGTAAACCAATTTTCAATTTCTCCATCAATAGAAATCCCATTTTGATCATAGAAACATATCAACTTCCCAAGGTTATGAGTGCTTGCAAAAGAACATGCTTCATGAGATACGCCTTCCATTAAACAACCATCACCTAGAAATACATATGTATAGTGATCAATAGGTTTTATATCTTCTTTGTTAAATTCTGCAGCCATTATCTTTTCTGATATTGCCATGCCAACAGCATTTCCAATCCCTTGTCCCAAGGGGCCAGTAGTTGTTTCTATACCTGTGTCTAAATCATATTCTGGATGCCCTGGTGTTTTAGATTTTAATTGTCTAAAGTCTTTAATATCATCAATAGACAAAGGATAGCCAGTTAAATGAAGCAAACTATACAAAAGCATAGAGCCATGTCCATTTGATAATACAAATCTATCTCTATTAAACCAGGTTGGATTTAATGGATTATGTTTTAAATGATTCTTCCATAAGGCTGTTGCGATTTCTGCCATTCCCATGGGCATCCCGGGATGACCTGAATTAGCTTTTTGCACAGCATCAATCGACAAAAATCTAAGTGCATTTATTGGATCTGATTGGTGCAAAGTTAATTTCCCCGTTTGCTTTAATGGATAATAATGTTTTTAAGATAAAAAGCATAGATAAAATTGAATTTTTTCAAATAAAGTAGTTAAATTGAATGCGCAATATTTTTTTTACCAATATTGCTATATTTAAAAGTTTCGGGGAGAAAACATATGAGTTACATTTTTACATCGGAATCAGTTTCCGCAGGACATCCAGATAAGGTATGTGATCAAATTTCAGATGCAGTTTTAGATGCATATTTATCAGAGGATCCAAATAGTAGAGTGGCTTGTGAGACTATGATTAAAAATAATATGGTCTTTATTGCTGGTGAAATAACATCACTTGGGAGTCCAGATTTAGAACCCGTTGTTAGAAAAACTATAAATGATATTGGTTACGATACAGATGAGTATGGCTTTAATGGTGATACATGTGAATTTACAAATCTTGTATTTGAACAATCACCTGATATCTCTCAAGGAGTTACAGAGGGTGAAGGTGAAAACCTTGAACAAGGTGCTGGTGACCAAGGTTTAATGTTTGGCTACGCTTGCACAGAAACAGAATCATTGATGCCTCTACCGATTGATCTTTCTCATAGATTAGTAAAAAAACAAGCTGATGTGATGAAAAGTAATGAATTGGCTTGGTTAAGACCAGATGCTAAGAGCCAAGTAAGCGCAATTTATTCAGATGATGGAAAAACTATTGAAGGTCTATCTGCAATAGTACTTTCAACTCAGCACGATGAGGACGTAACTCAAGAAGAAATTAAAGAAGGGGTTATGGAACAAATTATTAAACCTATAGTCCCTAGTGAGTGGATTCTAGATTCAACTAATATTTACATAAACCCAACAGGTAAGTTTGTTATTGGTGGTCCAGTTGGTGATTGTGGTCTTACTGGAAGAAAAATAATTGTCGACACATATGGTGGTATGGCAAGACATGGTGGTGGTGCTTTTTCTGGTAAAGATCCATCAAAAGTAGATCGCTCAGCTGCATATGCAGCAAGGTATGTAGCAAAAAATATTGTTGCTGCAGGTTTAGCTGATTATTGTGAAATACAGGTTTCATATGCTATTGGTGTTGCAAAGCCAACTTCTATTAATGTGAATACATTTAATAGTGAAAAAATATCAAAAGAAGCAATCGAAAAAATTGTAGAAGAAAAATTTGATCTTAGACCTAAAAGTCTTATTAATATGCTTGATTTAAAAAGACCTATCTATCTTCCAACTGCAGCTTATGGGCACTTTGGAAGAACTGATATTGATCTTTCATGGGAGAGAACAGATAAAGCTTCAGAAATTTCACAATAAATATTAAATAAATTAAATAAGGAAATAAAAATGGAAAATGACTATAAAGTTGCTGATATAAATCTTGCTGAATTTGGAAGAAGAGAAATATCTCTTGCTGAAAATGAGATGCCAGCATTAATGGCTTTGAGAGATAAATATAGAGATGAACAACCTCTTGCTGGCGCTAAAATTATGGGCTGTATTCATATGACAATTCAGACTGCTGTCTTGATGGAAACATTAATAGACCTAGGAGCTGAATTACGATGGTCATCATGCAATATTTTTTCAACACAAGATCATGCTGCAGCTGCTATGGCTGCTAGAGGGGTCCCAACATTTGCCTGGAAGGGTGAAACAGAAGAGGAATTTGAATGGTGTATAGAACAAACTATTTGTAAAGATGGTAAGCCATGGGATGCAAATATGATTCTTGACGATGGCAGTGATCTTACGGCAATGGTTCATGAAAAATTTCCTGAAATGTTAGAAACAATTCATGGTGTTTCAGAAGAAACTACAACAGGAGTTCATAGACTTAAAGAAATGCTTGAGAAAGGAGAGTTAAAGGTTCCAGCAATTAACGTTAATGACTCAGTCACAAAAGCAAAAAATGATAATAAGTATGGTTGCAGACACAGTCTAAACGATGCTCTTAAAAGAGGAACTGATATGCTCCTTATGGGCAAGAAAGGTTTGGTTATTGGATATGGAGACGTTGGCAAGGGATCAGCCGCAAGTCTTGCTCAAGAGGGCATGATTGTTAGTGTTGTTGAATCAGACCCTATATGTGCTATGCAAGCATGTATGGATGGTTTTTCAGTAGTGTCCTGTTACAAAGATGGCGTTGTCACAAGAAAACCTGAGGATATTGATATGCAAGTTATGGGTAATACAGATTTGATTGTCACCACAACTGGAAACGTGAATGTTTGTGATTCAGCAATGTTAAGTACTTTAAAAAATACAGCTGTTGTTTGTAATATTGGTCACTTTGATAATGAAATTGATACTGCATTTATGAGAGAAAACTATTACTGGGATGAGATTAAGCCTCAAGTTCATAGAATTTTTAGGGATACAAAGCCAGATGGAACTCCCGACCTTTCCAGTAAAAACTATCTTGTTCTTCTTGCTGAAGGGCGATTAGTTAATCTTGGTAACGCAACAGGACATCCAAGTAGAATCATGGATGGCTCTTTTGCAAACCAAGTCTTAGCTCAGATACACTTATATAAGCAAGGATTTGCCAATATCAATGACGAAGATACTAAAGCAGAAATGATTACAGTTGAAGTTCTTCCTAAGAAATTAGATGAAGAAGTTGCAGCTCTGATGGTTGCTGGTTTTGGTGGAACTATGACTCAGCTTACTCAAGATCAAGCCGATTATATTAATGTTCCTAAAGATGGTCCTTTCAAGGAAGAAAGTTACAAATATTAAAATTTAAAGTTCATATTATGGGTGTTTACGCCCATAATATGGCTTGTGAATACTTTTAAATTACTTATAACTCTTTGTCTCATTGTTCTCCTTTATGGTTGTGGAGTTAAGGGCCCTATTATTTTTTAATACCTTAAATTTGGAATGGATTATTTTGCTTACAAAAATAACAAGCTGTATTGCGAAGATGTAGATCTTCAAGACATTGCTATGCAATATGGAACTCCTTGTTATGTTTATTCAAAAAAAACTTTAGAGCGGCATGTTGATGTATACAAGAAAGCATTTAAATCTAAAGATAACCTAATTTGTTTTTCGGTTAAGTCTTTAAGCAATATCTCAATACTAGAATTTATTAATAAAAAAGGTTGTGGTTTTGATGTCGTATCAGGTGGTGAACTGAAAAGAGTTTTGCACGTTGGAGCCGATCCAAAGAAAATAATCTTTAGTGGTGTTGGTAAGTCGTATGATGAGATCCTATTAGGCATTCAAAATAATATTCTTTCCTTCAACATTGAGTCTGAGGCTGAGGTTTATAGAATTGAAGAAATTGCGTCATCAAAGAATAAAGTTGTAGATATTGCTATCAGATTTAATCCAGAAGTTGATTCGGGGGGGCACGAATATATAAAAACTGGTAGAAAGGGTGATAAATTTGGAATATCTTCAGATGATTCTGTTTTGAAGATTGCAAATCACATCTATCAATCAAAAAACCTTAATTTGGTTGGTCTAGCATGTCATATAGGATCTCAGATATTAGATTTAGAAAGTTATCGACTTACAGCTCAAAATATCAAGAAACTTTCAATTAATATAAAGAAAATTGGTCATGACTTAGATTTTCTTGATCTTGGGGGAGGCCTAGGAATCCCATATGAAAACGATAAAACTCCATCGCCCGAAGAATTAATATCAATCATTGAACAAGAGCTTGAAGATATAGATGAAAGGATTGTTCTTGAACCTGGTAGAAGTATTTCAGGGAATGCAGGAATACTTCTTACTACAGTTGAATATATTAAAGAGAATTTTTTAATTGTCGATGCGGCTATGAATGATCTTCTAAGGCCTGCCCTATACAAAGCGAAGCATGATGTATGGAATCTTAAAGAAATGGAATCTATTGATCAAGTCTGGACAATAGTTGGTCCGGTTTGTGAGTCTTCGGATGTAATTGCAAGAGAACATTCTATTAATGCCAATGAGGGTGATGTTCTTGCGATAAAGACTGCAGGCGCATATGGATTTGTAATGTCTTCAAATTACAACTCAAGAGTGCGACCAGCCGAAGTTATGGTTGACGGTAAAACATTCAATGTGATCCGCTCAAGAGAATCATTTAATGATCTTATAAAAAATGAGATTAATCTAAATGATTAATTTTGAAAAGTGGCATGGGAATGGAAATGATTTTGTCATTATTAATTCTATTGAAGAGAGCATTAAACTAAAAAAGAGTTTTATAAAAAAAATTGCAGACCGAAATATGGGTGTTGGGTTTGATCAATTAATTCATATCGGATTACCTACAAAAGATAATCATGACTTCTTTGTAAGATTTTATAATGCTGATGGATCAGAGGCGGGCATGTGTCTGAATGGAATAAGATGCGCATCTTCATATGTATGGAAAAAGAGCCTTGCTCCAATGAGAGAAATAAATTTTAGAACTAAACATATAAACATAAAGTGTTTCCCTAAAGGAGATAAACAGGTCTCTGCTCTATTAAGCAAACCAAAGGATATGCGAAATGCATTGCTTGAAAAAAAATTAAAAAAAATTATTGGTAATGAAATATTCTTATCAAGCATTGGTAATAACCATTTAGGAATAAAAATGAAGTCAGTGGATAAAGTTGATTTAAATATGCTTTATAAAAAAATAGAAAAATTAATTAAAAGCTTAGATATAAATTTATCAATATTTACTAAAAAAGATAAATTTGTTCAGATAAGAACATTTGAAAATGGAGTTGGTGAAACTCTTTCATGTGGTTCAGCCGCTTTATGTGTTGCTTCTCATTTTATAAAAGATAAAGCGATAAAAATAAAGTCGTTTGGGGGTCAACTAAGATTTGAAAACCATCAAGATGGTATATTAATGTCTGGGCCAACGAATTTTATTTATAAAGGAAATATTGATGAGTAAAGAACTAGATCCTAAAGATGTAGAATTATTTCTATTAGATAATTTAGATTTCTTTGAATCAAGGGAGTCTTTAGTTGGAGAATTAAAATTTAAACACTCTTCTGCTTCTGCGGCCTCTATTCTTGAAAGGCAAGTTAAAAAATTAAGAGAAGAGCATAAAAATTTAATGGATCTTCTATCGTCCTTCATGAAAACTGCATCTACTAATGAAGACCTCTTTAATAAATCAAAAGATTTAACTTTAGAGATTCTCGATTCAGCAACCAAGCAAGAGATCATCAATGTAGTTGAATCAAGTTTTAGTAATGATTTTAAGGTGGATAAATGTTCCTTTGAGTTCTATAAAAACAATGAAATTCAAGAGATTGAAAACATAACAGGTCTTTCCTTTCATAAAGGAGCTATTCATTGCGGTTCTTTTTCATCTGAAAAAATGAATGTCTTATTTAAAGATGAATCTATTCAATCAATGGTTGTTGCTGTGGTGGTGATAAAAAATGAAATTGGATTATTAAAAATTGGTAGTTTTGATAGAGCTAAATATCTTGGTGATGAAGATACAACGTTTATTCAATATATTAGAGATATCTTGGAAGTTAAATTGACTAAGTGATTTATGTCCATCGATAATGATATTAAAGAATACATAATTTATATTTCACAGGTAAAGAATCTCTCAGACAATACCTCAAAGTCATATCAAAGAGATCTAAACAAGTTAAATTCATTTCTTGAAAACCTTAAAATAGATGATTATTCAGATGTAAGTATGGATATCTGTTCTGCGTGGATTGGAGATTTGTTCTCCCAAAATAATAATCCTAGGAGTATTCAAAGGCATTTATCTTCAGCAAAAGGATTCTTTCGTTTTTTAAAAAAAAATAATTTAATTACTTCGTCGCCATTTGAGCTAGTGACAGCTCCAAAATCTGCAAGCAATTTGCCTGAAGTATTAACACCCGAGGATGTTGAGCAACTATTAAATTTCAAGCCAAATAGCCTTATTGAAATTAGAGATCTAGCGATTGTAGAATTACTATACTCATCAGGTTTGAGGGTTTCGGAGGCAGTTAATATTAACATCGGTGATTTTGAAGAAGATATGACTTTTCTGAGAGTACTTGGAAAAGGATCAAAAACCAGATTAGTGCCTATTGGAAGATTTGCAATTTCTGCAATTAATAATTGGTTAATTGAAAGAGATAAGATAGTCTCTAGATCAGATGCATTGTTCTTGAATTCTAAAGGCACAAGATTAACTGTTAGAAGTGTGCAACTACGATTAAAAAAGATGGCTCTAAAACAAGGCCTACCTCCAATTCATCCGCATATGCTTAGACACAGTTTTGCAACTCATATGCTTGAATCAAGTGGCGATCTAAGGACCATACAAGAGCTTTTAGGACACAGCTCATTGTCAACAACTCAGATATATACAAAACTTGATTATCAGCATTTAGCAAAAATTTACGATCAGGCTCATCCGCGCGCAAAAAAATGAAAGAAATTAAGTTAATAACATTTGATCTCGATGATACCCTTTGGGATAACGTACCAACCATTACAAGAGCTGAGGTTGATACAAGAAAATGGATTGAAGATAAGGTTGGAAAAATTGAATGGGGTGGTTTTAATGACTTCCTTAAACTAAGAGAGGACCTTATAAAAGAAGATCCTGTTATTGAATGGGATATAAGCAAACTAAGAAAAGAAATTTTTAGAAAAAAGTTGGCTCATGTAGAGCCGTTAACTTTAAGAAATGAGCTTGTGGATGAAGCTTTTTCTATCTTTATCAGTAAAAGACATGAGATTGAATTATTCAATGGGGTTGAGGAAGCATTAAGGGTTCTATCTAAAAAATATATTCTAGGAGTTCTCACCAACGGCAATGCTGATGTGTATAGATTTAAATTCGGTAAGTATTTTAATTTTGCTATTAGTTCATTAGAAGCTAAAAATAGTAAGCCTAATCGTGCTCATTTTGATGTTGCCTTGAATAAAGTTGACAATATTACATTTGATCAAATCTTACATATTGGAGATCATCAAATTAATGACATTCTGTTTGCGTATAATCTTGGTATAGACACTTTGTGGTTTAATAATAATAATGCCGAGTGGGTTCAAGATTTTGAAAAACCTGCAGAGTTTAATTCATGGAATTTATTACCTGAAATAATAAAAAATAAATATGAGTGAAAAAGATTTATCAAAGGCTTTAAGAAATATTATTGAAAAAGAGCTTAAGGGTTTAAGCAAAATATTGCCCAAAGACGTTATATCAAATATTCAAAAGAAAATATCACCACAAATTGAGGAGATTATTGAGCAAAGTGGTTATGTTAAAAAGTCAAAGTACGATAGCCTTGAAAGAATAATAGATGATTTAGAAGATAGAGTTAAGAATTTAGAACAAGATTAAAGTTGGCTTAAATATGTATCTATTCTTTCTGCATTCATAATAAATCTAGATTTTAGGCTCTGAGAAGCTTCTTTAACTTCATCCATATTAACCGCATCACCAACTTGAATTACTCCAATCATTGCCATCATTACATGAGGATCGCATTGGTATACATACACGCCCTCAGTATCTAAGGTAACACTAATATCACTATTGAGTGCTCCAGTCCAAGGTTTAGCTCCAGCAGGTACCATTCCATCAACAGTTACTGAATTATGTGACATGTCGGTAGCCTTAAAATGCACTGTGTCACCTACAGAAACTTTTATTACAGCTGGTTCAAATATCATCTGACCGCCTTCACCAGAATTAAGCATCTTTACAATATGTTCATTTCCTTCAGAGAGTTCAACTTTTTTAACTTCAATAGGAGCAGCTGCAGCAACCTGACTTGCTTGAGAAGAACTTCCACAATCCTGTCCTTCAAGACAAATTTGAACTGGAACTAATAGTCTATTTTTTACTGCCTCATCATATTTTTTTCCATTGAAAAGCAACAAGAAGCATAGGGGTAGTATTAGTAAGAATATTTTATTTTTCATAATGGCTTAGGAATTAGGTCTTTGAAGTTCAACAACAAAATCGACAATGTTTAACATTTCCTCATAAGATCTTTTTGTTTCAATAATATATTTACCATCCACAACAATCATTGGAGTAGATGATATTTTTAGCTGTTTGGCATGTTTTGCATCACGATTTATCTTTTGTTTGATGGTAAATGAATTTAAATATTGTTCGGTCATCTCTGGTGCAATACCAAAATTTTTAAGAAAGTCTTTTATCCTTTTTGGCGTCTGAAGAAAATTTCCTTCTTTATGTATCGTAACAAATACTGCTGAATGAGTTGATGGATCTAGCTTAAGCGCATCAATAGTGTAGTAAAGTGCAGCATGCAATTGATGTACTGGACTCCACGGAACCGGCATTTTTGAAAATTTAATATCAGAACCTTGTTTTGATGCCCAATCATTAATTGCAGGCTCAAATGAATAACAGCCGCCACATCCATACCAGAATGATTCGGTTACCTCGACTATGCCATCTTTCTTTACAGGCAAAGGATTGTCTACGATTGTATAATCTAAACCCAGTCGGTATTCAGCATTTATAGATATTGAAAAAATAGCTACGAAGAGAATTATAAAATTATTATTTACATGTTTCTTCATTTATATATCCCATGCATATAGTTGGCTAAGGCTTCTATTTCATAATCGGTCAAATTTTCTGCAATTGATTGCATAATTAAGGAAGATTCTCCAGCATTTCTTTCCTTTGATCTATAAGCTTTTAGCGAGGATGTTAAATAACCAACTTGTTGTCCGCCAACAGACGGGTATCCTGCAAGGCTATTGCCCTGTCCATAAACTCCATGACAAGAAGTGCAAGCTGGTATTTGTTCTTTCATATTACCAAATCTATAGAGTTGAGTGCCTAAACCAAGAAGTTCTTCGTCATTCTTTGCTTGACCTCCACTAATTTTATAATTTGAATAAAAAGCTGAAATATCTAATAAATCTTCATCACTTAAGGTTTGAAGATATGGGGTAACTGCCATCATTAAAACATTCATTCTTTCACCATCTCTAAAATACTTCAATTGTTCATATAAATACTTTTGATTTTGGCCAGCAAGCTTAGGCCAGTCAGTACTAATACTGTTACCATCAGCGCCGTGACATGCAGCACAAGACTCAACTAATTGGGAACCTTTATCAACATTGCCTGATGAAAAAGTTTTAGGCATCTCTATTTTCTTTGACTTATCTTCAGCAGCATCGATTAGATCAGAAAAGCCAACAAAAATAAATAATATTAAAAGATATTTCATTAATGATATAAGTGTGTCGTATGCACGCTATTATATATAAATGCTCCTTTAAGTTACATAAATATTTACTTTAAAATAAGATATTAATCTAGTTTGTCAGAAATTTTTTAACAGCTTCTTTTACTTGATCTTGATAACATTCAACCTCTGGGCCCATATGACCACAATCACCGTCAATGCTTAAGATATTGAAGCCAACTTTATCCGCTAGATAATTATTTGGTTGCGGTAGAACCATTAAGTCTGATGAAAATATTATTGAAAATATGTCAATTTTTTGTAACTTTATTATCTGTTCTTTGGATAAGTCTCCATTTTCTCTAATATCATGAGAAATTAATGCATTATTTTGGCTTGCTCGATTGATAAGGTAGTCTTTAGTATTGCCTCTTCTTTGAAGTCTTTGAAACCAATCATTAAATTCTTGAGCTCCAAACTCTCTTTCAACATATTCAGGTGTCCATAACATCAGTCCATCCAATGCTGTTATTGTTTCAGTGGCCTTTTGTATTTCTTTTTTGCTCTTAAAGTTAGAATTCAAAGCATTTTTTCTCGCAACGTAAAGAAGCATGTCGTAATTGGTATGCCAAGGAGCTCCTTCAATGGGTAAAAATTTAGATGCAAAATTTGGATATTGGATCATCCACTCATAAGTTACGTGACCGCCCATTGAAACACCAACTACCGCATGCACATTCTCAATATTGAATGCTTCAGATAAAAGTCTATATTGTGATCTAACAATATCTTTTATAGTAAACTCAGGGAAATCTTCTCCATCCTCTAATAAAGTATTGGAAGGAGAAGAAGAAATTCCATTTCCAAATAATTCTAATGCTATAACAAAATAATCATCTGTATCAACAATTCCGTCAGGGCCAATATAGTTATATTTGTATAAGCTCTCTGTAGTACCATTATGCCAAGTTGGAAAAATTATTATATTGGAAAGGTCTGCATTCATTTCTCCCCAAACCCTGTAACCAATTCTGCAATTTTTAATTTCTTTATTATTTTCTAATAAGCATGTTCCTAAATTTTTTATATATAGATTACCTCTCTCTGAATTAGTACCTATTTCAAGTGCGTTTATATTAATTGTGATAAAGCTTGAACAAAGAAAAACTATATATATTAGATGGTGCATAAATTTAATTTAGTGATTGTTGTTTATTATTATAAACTTATCAATCTATTAAATAATAATGATGAAAAATATCTTCAAAAATACTGAATTTTTATTTGGCATTACCAGTTATACAAAATTGCCTGATGATGTTGGCGCTGAGATTCTTCTTGCTGGTAGATCTAATGCAGGAAAATCAAGCGCACTCAATGTTTTAACCGATAACTCAAAATTAGCTAGAATCAGCAAAACACCTGGACGAACAACAGAAATAAATTTTTTCAAAGTTAATGATGATCTTATGCTCCTTGATCTTCCTGGATACGGGTATGCAAAGTCTAGTAAAGCAAAAAAGAAAGACTGGGGTCCTTTACTTGGAGAATATTTTCAAAAACGAAAAGCTTTAAGTGCTGTGGTGATATTTATGGATATTCGTCATCCACTCAAAGAGAGCGACTGGGAGATGATTCATTTGTGCAGGAACTATAATATTCCTTTTATTCCAATTCTGGCTAAAAGTGATAAATTATCTAATAACAATATTGCTAAAGCGATAGCTTTTATAAAAGAAAAGATTCCAGAATCGGATCCTGTTGCTATATCCTCCAAAGATAAGATTGGATTTGAAAAACTTTCAAAACAAATATTAAGCTATACTTAATTAATGTTGGAATATCAGAATCAAAACTGTGATTTAACACTTCAAGAGGGTCTGGAATGCTATTACAAAGCTTTTCCTGAAACTACCGAAATATTTGAAGATAATAATGATTCTGGAACTTTGTTAAGAGATCATGACTGTACACACGTAATTTTTGGTCTTGATATTTCTATTGAACAAGAATCTATTCTTGATACATGGGTTATTTGGGGAAGTAAGTGGAAGTTAAAATATATTTGGGGCTATCAAAGCCTCCCTCAAATAAAACAACTCTATAAAGATCTCTTCAAGGAATTTGGTATTTTGGGTTTTCTAAAGATATTTTGGAAGCTTGGAGGAATCAAAAGAAAAGCTATGTTTAGAGCTTTTAAAATGAAAAAGAAATGGCCCTTTAAAATGCCTGAAGAGTATCTCTCTATGAAAATATCAGATTTAAGAGAGGAGCATGGTATTAAGATTCTTCTTCCTGAAGAATTAAAATACATACCTATAGAACGATAGGATGAAGGTAAATGTTTTGAATATGATTAGTAAATCATTTGTAAATTTTAATAAATGAAAAAAATTCTTTACCTTCTGGTTATATTTATAGTTGTTCCAACTTTTCTATATTTAGCTCTTGATAGGGAAAATGTCGATATAGATGAATTTAGATTTAATTCTGGTTATCAAGAAGTTAAGTTAAGTGAAGGCATTACTTCTTACAAAGATATTGGAGATAAAAATAGCAAAGTTATTATTCTAGTTCATGGTGCAACTTTTGGATCGCTTGCATATGAAGAATATGTAAATGTCTTTCTTGAAAATAACTACAGAGTAATAACCTATGACCAATATGGCAGGGGCTATTCAGATAGAGTTCATAGCGGTGTAAGTATTGAGCTCATGGAGAAACAACTTAAAGAGCTAATTAAACATTGTGAGGTAGAAGACGTAATATTATATGGAGTCTCTTTTGGTGCTGCAGTTGTAGCTAAATATGCTGCAAATAATCCAGAAAACATTAGTTTTATCGGCTACCAAGTTCCACTTATTAATTCTGCAAATGTTCCTTTGTTATCAATAGTAAAAATTCCTCTATATGGTGACTTATTATCTAGAGGTTTTTTGGTTCCTGGTGTTTTAAAAAGAATAGAAGAATACGAAGATTTAATGAGTAAAAATCTATTGGATCATTACATTAGACAATTTGAGGTTAAAGGGACTGAGAATTTTTTTAAACAGTTCTTCCTAGGAAATGCTATGGGGAATAGGCTTAATGATCATAGTATTATCGGAAGTAAGTCTATCCCAAGCTATTTTGCCTATGCAGAAGATGATGAGGAAATAGATTCACAACTAGTCGAAGAAGCTATTAGAAACTATAATAATCCAATAGTTAAAAAATATTCTGGTGGTCATTTTTTTTCTTCTGGTATAGAAAAAAAAGTGGCGCAGGAATTCATCAATAGTATTAAAGATCAATATGAGCAATAAAATACCTCCGCCAATAGTAACTTTATTCTTTGGGCTATGTATTTACTTGTCGAGATCATATTTTCCTGAATTCAGTTCATACGTACTAAGCTCATTAAGTGTGATTTCATTCGTGATTGGAATATCTGTTTTTGTAGCAGCAGTGAGCTCATTTAAAAAACAAGAAACTACTGTCAATCCGATATCAATAGAAAAAGCATCCTCTTTAGTTGTTGACGGAGTATTTAAATACTCTAGAAACCCAATGTATTTAGGAATGTCATTTATATTGCTTGGTTTGACCTTTAAATTTAATGTAATAGGTGGTCTATTATTCACCATTATATTTATGTTATTTATAACAATATTTCAAATTAAGCCTGAAGAAGTTGCTATGGAAAAACTTTTCGATCAAGAATGGAAAGATTACATTAAAAATGTCAGAAGATGGCTATAAAAAAAATTGCTAATATAAGCTAAAGGTAGTTAGAAACGTTATCAATAAAGGTATTAATGTATTCTATTTGTCCTTGATTAGATGACATTCTTTTTGATCGAACTAAATAAAATAAACCGCTTTCAGCCATAGATAAGTTAATGTAAGAGGCTCCAATATACAAATATGCGATTGCTAAAACTTCTTCAAAGGGTTTTTTACTCATTAAGTAAGAGTCTAGCTTCTCAGATAGCTCAATAACTTTTTGATAATCACCTTTGTTATATAGTGATTCAATCATAATTGATGCCGCTCCGGCTAACATAGATTCAGGAATCTCATCTTTTTCAATTTCAATCTTGTTAAGAAACTCATCCATATAATTTATGGCACTTATATAATCCTTTTCTATATATTTAATTCTTGCTAACTCATAAATAAATTCATTCTCTGTATCTTTGTTTTCAAGTGCGACTTTGTAAGCTTCTTCAAATTTCTTTTTTTTAATAAGCCGAAGAGCTTTTTCATACTCCTTGATAGATTTAGAGTTATCGAATTGAAGCATTGCTCCCTCGAGAATAAAGCTGAGTCTATACTTAGCATCCTTGGTATAAATAAGTGTCTCATTGAATGATGAGGGTTTATATTTTGTATTCTTAATATAATTTATTGCTGTAATATTGAAGCCTCTACAAGACTCAAAATTAGCAAAAGGTGAATGCATATTCCCACACATGCTTTCTTCAACTCCTATATTAGTTGTATTGCCATCTTCATCAATATCAAAATTCAAAATTACATATCCCATCTCGCCATTTCGTTGCATTCGAGGTGGGTAAAGTAGTTTATTATTTGTAAGTCTTAAATGCCTGTTAAATCCATCTAAAATATCTGCTTTCGCTAAATTTTCTTTATTTTCTAGAACATATGCTGCTCTTTTAATTCTTTCAGAAACCATACATTTAGTATTCAATCTATCAAATTGATTAAGTTTCTCGCCTGAAACACATTTATGAAAAATATATTTTTCGGTTTCAAAAATATTACGAAAATAGTTTTCTATTCTATCTTCGCCTGCTATTGAAAAGCTTGAGATAGTTAAGGCTAATATTAAAAAAATGGTTTTAATGAGCTTCATTCCAATTTGATCCAATTGCCGCCTCAGCGATTAAAGGAATATTAAGTTCTACAGTCTTCTCCATAGTATCTTTCATCTTTTCCATAACTGAGTCTGCTTTATTTTTTGGACACTCAAAAACTAATTCATCATGAACCTGCATTATCATTTGGACTTCTGACATCTCATTTAATAAAAGTTCATCTATATCAAGCATAGCTTTTTTAATAATATCTGCTGCTGATCCTTGAAGTGGAGCATTAATAGCAGCCCTTTCAGCAGCTTGCCTTCGCAAACCATTGGCTGCATTAATCTCATTTAGGTAAAGACGTCTCCCCATGATTGTCTCTACAAATTTATCCTCTTTTGCTTGAGCTTTGATGTTATCCATATAGTCTCTAACGCCCGTGTATCTTGCAAAATAAGTATCTAAGTATTCTTGTGCTTCTCCTCTAGGGATGCCTAATTGTCTTGTAAGACCAAAAGCCGACATGCCATACATTAATCCAAAATTAATTGCTTTAGCACTTCTTCTTTGATCTTGGGTAACATCATCAATTGATACACCAAAAACTTCTGCTGCAGTTGATGAGTGAACGTCAATATCATTATTAAAAGCATGAGTTAAATTTTTATCTTGTGATAAATGAGCCATTATTCTTAATTCAATTTGAGAATAATCAGCTGAAATAAGAACATTTCCCTCTTCAGGTACAAATGCTTCTCTTATTCTTCTTCCTTCAGCAGTTTTAATTGGAATATTTTGAAGATTGGGCTCTGTAGATGAAAGTCTTCCTGTTGAAGTAACAGCTTGTTGATATGAAGTATGTATTCTTTCTGTTTTTGGATTTTCTATATTTATAAGGCTGTCAGTATAAGTTGATTTCAATTTAGCCAATGTTCTATATTGCAAAATAATTTTAGGAAGTTCATATTCTTCTGAAAGTCTTTTAAGGGTATCTTCATTCGTTGAGGGCTGACCCTTTGGTGTCTTTTTAAGAACAGGTAGTCCCTGTTTTTCATACAAAATTTCAAGTAATTGTTTTGGAGAATCAAGATTAAATTCTTCTCCAGCAATCTTATAAGCTTGAGATGAAAGATCATCTATCTTTTCACTAAGTTCATTTGAGTGATTGGCTAATTTTTTCTTATCTATTTTTGCACCATTTTGTTCTACTCTAGAGAGAACATGAACTAGTGGGTATTCAAGATCAAGCAATAATTTTTCTTGAGTTGGCTTCTCTTTAAGCATTGGTGCTAATACGTTGTAAAGCCTTAAAGTTATATCAGCATCTTCTGCGGCATAGTCTGAGGCTATGTCTAACTTTACTTGAGCAAAACTTATTTGTTTTGATGCTGTTCCTGTGACATCTGTATACTTAGTTGTGGTGTAATTCAAATAATACTCTGCAAGCCTATCCATCCCGTGCCGCGTTGCTGTGCTATTTAATACGTATGACATAAGCATAGTATCAGCCAAAAATTTTGTTAACTTAATACCATGTCTGGCAAGAATAGGTATATCAAATTTGAGGTTCTGTCCTACTGCCTTGTGTTGATTTTTTTCTATTGCTGGACCAAGAGTATCTACTAAATAAGCCAAGCTCAATTGTTTTGGGCAGCCATCGTAAGAATGTGCGATTGGTATATAACAACCTTCATTTTCAGAAACAGAGAGAGAGATTCCAATTAGATTGGCTGATACTGTATTTACAGAGTCAGTTTCAGTATCTATTGCAAAGGCATTTGATTTATTAATTTTATTGATCCAACTTTTTAAACTTTTATTGTCTAGCACTGTTTCGTAATTTGAATCTTTCTGGGGAACTTCCTTTTCTTGATTTCTATCTACTGCCTTAAATTCAAGATCAGCAAATAAATTATCTAATTCTTCATCATTTGGATTAAATGCTAAAAGATCCTGAAATTTAAAACCTATATCAACATCATTTTTTAAAGATACCAATTCGACGTTTCTATCTAGATCATCAAGCGAATTTCTAAGATTGTCTCCAACAACACCCTTAATTGATTCAGCATTTTGTTTAATTGTTTTCAAATCGCCGTATTCAGCCAACCACTTTGCTGCTGTTTTTTGGCCCACCTTTGGGACTCCAGGTATGTTGTCTGATGTATCGCCTACTAATGCGAGCATGTCTCTAATTTGATTCGGCTTAACTCCAAATTTTTCAAACACACCCTCTTCATTAAAGATTTTATGCTTCATGGTATCCATCAATGTTGTATTTGGATCCTCAACGAGCTGCATCAAATCTTTATCTAGGGATGATATAACACATTTATACTTTGCATCTTTTGCCATCTTTGCAATAGTTGCAATAACATCATCTGCCTCAACACCATCTATTTCTATTAATGGGAATCCTATAGCGCGACAAATTGATTTTACTGGAAGAAGTTGATCTCTCAACTCATCTGGCATGGGAGGTCTATTGGCTTTATATTCTGAATATATGTCACTTCTAAAAGTTTTACCCTTTGCATCAAAAACAACTATTATAGAAGAGCCTTCACTGTCTTTTTTTAAATTCATAAGCATGTTTGTAACACCTTTAACTGCTCCTGTAGGCTGACCGGAGGAAGTGCTCAGAGGAGGCATAGCATGATAAGCTCTATAGAGATAAGAGGAGCCGTCTATTACAAAAATTCTGTCTTTCATGATTAAGTTTTATATGATGTATTATGACTCTTGTTTTTCTATAATGGAAAAAATTAAATAAAAATGTACAAAATATTAACCCTTATTAAAAATATTTTTCAGAATCATTTTGAGTTATCTGTTGTAGCTTCATCAACATTTATTGTATTGATGGCTATTATGATGGATTGGGTATTTTTTCTTCAAGCTTGCCCTCTTTGCATATTAACAAGATATGTATTTGTTTTGTTGGCTTTGACTGCTCTTATTTCAATGGCCGTAAGGAACAAGATTTTTGGTCGTCTTTTGATAGCAGCCTCTTCAAGCATTGGACTAATGGTTACATCAAGACAGATCTACATTCAAAGCATGTCTTTGGAAGACATATCTCAACTATCAGGTTGTAGCATGCCTTTCCATACTCAAGTTGACTATTTTGGAATATTAGAAGCTGTTAATAGGACTCTTGCTGGAGGCCCAAGCTGCGCTGAAGATGGATGGAGGTTTATATTTAATTTTGCCGAATGGGGTTTTTTATTTTTTCTTGTATACTTAATTTCCACAATTCTTAGGCTAAGAAATACTTAATATCCTTATTTTTGTAGCAAAACTACAGATATATACGCCTGTGAAAGCCTTAAATAAGGGGTTTTTATGTTTTATTGACTTAATACAGCTGTTCGATTTAAATTTACTACATAGTTACTTTATAAACAGCTAACAAAGCATATATTATAGGTACATAATTATCTCCTCTACATATATAATTATTCCCCCCAAGTACCTATAATATTTGTTAGTTTAAATATGAATAATCAATCTGAATTTCCACGTGCAATGGATTTAACAACCGAAGAGTTGATTCAAGCTGCTGTTGAAAATAATGAGGGTGTGATTGCAAGCAATGGTGCCTTTTCTACAAGTACTGGTGAAAGAACTGGCAGAAGTCCAAACGACAGGTTTATCGTCAAAGAATCTCAAACAGCTGACCTAATAGATTGGGGTGAAGTCAATAAGCCATTTGATGAAGAAAATTTTGATTTATTGTGGAGTAAGGTAAAGTCATATACTTCTGAAAAAAATAGTTATATTTCAAGGGTTCATGTTGGATCACATGATGATCATTACCTTCCTGTTCAAGTTACAACTGAAACAGCATGGCATTCACTTTTTGCAAGACTAATTTTTGTATGCACTAATGAATACAATCCTAGCAATAAAAAAGAATGGGAAATTATTAGCGCTGCTAACTTTAAATGTGATCCTGAAACTGATGGAACAAATTCTGATAGTTGTGTAGTTATTAATTTTGCACAAAGAAAAGTCATTATTGCTGGAATGAAGTACGCCGGCGAGTTAAAAAAATCTATGTTCTCAGTTCAAAATTTTTTACTTCCTGAAAAGGGAGTTTTGCCTATGCACTGCTCTGCAAATGTTAATGCGAAAGGTGATGTTGCTCTATTCTTTGGTCTATCAGGAACAGGAAAAACTACATTGTCTGCTGATCCACAATGCTCATTAATTGGTGATGATGAGCACGGATGGAGTCCTGGAGCTGTCTTTAATTTTGAAGGTGGTTGTTATGCTAAAACTATAGACCTTACAGAAGAAAATGAACCTGTTATTTATAAAGCTATTAAACATGGTAGTGTAATAGAAAATGTATTTCTTAATGATTCGAACGAGCCTGATTATTCAAATACTTCTCTTTCACAGAATGGGAGATGCTGCTATCCAAGGTCGCATATTGAAGCAGCTGTAAAAGAAAATGCAGCTGGAGAGCCAAAAACAGTTATCTTCTTAACATGTGACCTTACTGGTTTAATACCACCTGTATCTATACTCTCTAAAGAAAGCGCTGCTTATCATTTTTTAAGTGGGTATACCGCCAAAGTTGGTTCTACTGAAATGGGCTCAGGGTCTGATATTGAATCTACTTTCTCTACATGTTTTGGTGCGCCCTTTTTCCCGAGACCGGCTGGAGTATATGCAGACTTACTTATGAAGAGGGTTGAAGATTTTGGTGCTAAAGTTTATCTAGTTAATACAGGCTGGACAGGTGGTCCATACGGTATTGGGTCTAGGTTTAAGATTCCGACTACACGAAGAATTGTTAATGCAATTCAAGATGGTGAGCTAGATAATGTAAGCACCCAAACTATTCCTGGATTAAATTTAGATGTTCCTATTGAAGTCAAAGGTGTTGACTCAAATTTACTTAATCCTATAAATACATGGGAAGATAAAGAACAATATAATAAATATCTAAGCGAACTAATTACAAAATTCCAAACAAACTTCAAAAAATTTGATGTTAAACCTGAAATCGTTAAAGCTGGTCCAGGGTTTAATGACGAATGATTCTTTAAAAAGTAGACTTAGCGAATTAAAAGGCAATGGCTTTTTTAAAGACCTTGTTATTAAAAGAGGAATTGAAAAAGAATTTTTTAGAGTTAATTCTGAGGGTTTTATTTCTAAAAAAGCTCATCCTAAGTCTTTAGGGTCTGCATTAAAAAATAAATATATAACTACTGATTTTGCGGAGGCACAAGTTGAACTTGTAACGCCAACCTTTGAGAATATTGATGATCTATATGAATTCCTTCACTCACTCCATATCTTTGTTGCACAAAATATAGATAAAGATGAGATGCTGTGGCCTTATTCAATGCCACCAAAAATAAAAGACGAGTCTGAAATCAACTTAGGTTATTACCATCAATCAGGAATTGGTTTATTAAAGCATGTTTATAGAAGAGGGTTAAAAGTTAGATATGGTGCAACTATGCAGTGTGTGTCTGGTATGCATTACAATTTTTCTATAAAACAAAACTCTTTTCTTGCCTTAATTAATTCATCTGATCAAAAAGATATCAATGAAATCTATTTGGGCTTAGTAAGAAATTTTAAGAGGATTTATTGGTATGTATTGGCTGAATTTGGTCAAACAAATGTTGTCGATAAATCATTTGTAAATAATAGAGATCATAATCTTAAAAGTTTAAATGAAAATGATATGTATCTTGAGAATGCAACTTCTTTAAGAATGAGTGAAATAGGATACCAAAGCAAAGCTCAGAAAGGCCTAGATATTAAATATAACTCGTTAAATAGTTTTCTGGAAAAAATTAAGTCTGCCATCACAGTGCCATATGAAGAATTCAAAAATAAAAACTTGCAAGACTCTAACGGAGAATATCATCAGATTTCTGATGGTGTAATTCAAATTGAAAATGAATACTATGACTCGATCAGGCCCAAAAGGTCTGCATCTAATGATATGAGACCATATGACTTATTAAAAAATTTTGGTATTGAATATCTTGAAATAAGAGGGGTCGACATCTCTCCCGCTGATATAAATGGAATGTCTAAGCACCACATAAGATTTCTTGACTTAATTCTTATATATTGCCTGGTATCGCCTAGTCCAAAAATTACACATGACGAGAAAAAGATTATAGATTCAAATGATAATATTTCGATCTATAACGGAAGGAGTAATAAAGCCAATATAGTTATGGATGGGCAGGAGATTAATATAATATTAGCAAAGGAAAAAATCTTAGATAATATAAGAAGTATTGCTGATGTTATGAATGAAAGTGATTTGTTTCATCAAGCAATTAATCATGTAACAGAATCACCAAAAGGCGAACTACCTAAAGAGTCATTTCATGAAGATGGAATTGAGCTTGCTAAAAAAAATCTTGCAATACTGAAATCTTCTAAAGGAAGAAATATTGATAGTATTAAAAAAGAGGTAGTACTATCATTAAAAGAATTAGAAAATATGTCTAAAAATTCAATTGATGAAATGAATGAATTTGTTAAAAATTATAATTTAGATCTTTGGGGGGAGCTATGAAAACATTACAGTGCGTTGAGCTTGGAATGCCAGATAAATTACAAATTAATGAGGTGCCTGAGCCTGAAGTGATTCCAGAGCATGTTTTAATTGAGAATAAGGCGGCAAGTGTTAATTTTCCTGACGTTCTAATGATTCAAGGTTTATATCAGTTCCAACCTGAACTACCTTTTACTCCAGGGGGCGAGTCTGCTGGAATAGTTTCTGCTGTTGGTGAGGGGGTCGAAAATATTTCTGTTGGAGATAGGGTCTTTGCAATGACTGGTATGGGAGCTTTTTCTGAAAAAATTTTAGCTCATCATAGCTCTGTTGTGAAAATTCCTGAAAATATGGGTTTTGAAACAGCGGCCGCCCTTCCAATGACTTATGGAACCTCTTTATATGCTCTTAAGCAAAGAGCTGAACTTAAAGAAAAAGAGACGCTTTTAGTTCTTGGAGCAGCAGGAGGTGTTGGTCTTGCCACAGTTGAACTTGGTAAGGCAATGGGTGCAAAAGTGATAGCAGCTGCTTCAACTCAAGAAAAAGTAGATTTATGTAAACAACACGGAGCTGATGAAGGTTTTATATACCCAACTGGAAAACTTGATAGAGATCAGCAAAAAGAACTTTCATCGAAAATTAAAGAGTTAACTGGAGGTATGGGAGCTAATGTTGTTTATGATCCTGTTGGAGATTCTTACTCAGAGCCCTGCATTAGAGCAACAGCTTGGGATGGAAGATATTTAGTTATTGGCTTCGCTGCTGGGGAAATTCCTAAGATACCAATTAATCTTGCTCTATTAAAGGGTATGAAAATAGTTGGAGTATTTTGGGGTGCCTGGGTTGGTATGTTTCCTCAAGAAAATAAGAAAAATTTTGAAGAGCTTTTTCAGCTACATTCTGATGGAAAAATTAATCCAGAGGTTTCTGATTCCTTCTCATTAGATGATGGAGCTCTTGCTATAGCACATCTGAAAGATAGAAAGGCTAAAGGCAAAGTGATTATTAAAATATAAAAAGCTTATATTTAGATGGGCATTAATCTTGAGTTACAGATTGATAAGTTAGAGACAGTCTTGAAATATCGAAAGGCGGTCTAAACACACCAGCAAATTCTCCATTAGGATTCAGTAAGATAATGTTATTAACATGATTGTCTAAATGTGAATGATCCATTGAATCACTGCCAGGCATCACATTGTTAACAGAAAGTTGGGTTGCAAGGCTTATAAGCATTGGTCTAATGTTTGAAACTCCGATAAATGCTTCATCAAAACCTTTTGCATATTTATTAATATCTTCGGGAGTATCTCTTTCTGGATCAATAGAAACTAAGACCCATTGCTTATCATCAAGAGGATAGTCCTTTTCTCGTAAAACCTTAATTAGTTTAGAAATTTGATACATGGTTGTCGGACATTCATCTGGACATCTTGTAAATCCAAAATACATCAAGGTCCACTTATTATTTAAATTGGATTTATTAAATTCTTTTCCATTGGACGAATAAAAACTAAAATCAGAAATTTCTTTAGGGGTTTCAAATAAAAATAAGCCATTGATTAAAAGCTCATTTGCACTAAGGACTCTTGGTTTGGTTAATTTGTTAATGAATAAAGTCAGAACTACAAATATAAACAATGCAATTAATAAGATATTTCTCTTTATGGTCATTAGCTTGAAATTAAAAAATGATCAATTAATAAAGCGAGAAAGATTAAAAAGATATAGTAAATTGAAAACTGAAAAGTTTTCATTGCGTCTTCGTCATCATTGCTGAAATAAAGATTAATAGAATAGTAAAGAAAAATAGTGCTAAGAATTAATGCAGAGTATAAATATATTTCGCCTGACATCAAAACTACATATGGAAGCATGCTAACAATAAATAAAATAATCGTATATAAAACTATTTGTAGCTTAGTAAAAATTACTCCATGAGTTACTGGCAACATGGGTATAGACTCTTTCGCATACTCATCTTTGCGATATATTGCTAGTGCCCAAAAGTGAGGAGGCGTCCATACGAAAATAATCAACACCAATAATAAAGCATATGGATCTATGGTATTTGAAATAGATGACCACCCAAGCAGTGGAGGTGCTGCTCCGGCTAGACCACCAATTACAATATTTTGAGGAGTAGCTCTTTTTAAATAAACTGTATATATAAAGGCGTAACCAACCAAAGAGGCTAAAGTAAGTATCATTGTAAGAGTGTTTACGTATAGATATAAAATTAAGGCACCCAATATACCTATAATTAAAGCGAATACTGAAGCATGAGTTGGAGATAACTCTCCTTGGGGAAGAGGCCTTTGATCAGTTCTTGTCATAGAGGCGTCTGTATTTCTATCAATGACCTGATTAACCGCTGCAGCCGATGCAGCGCAACATGCTATGCCTGTTAATGAAACAAATAAGTATCCAAATGATCTTACAGATTCTTCTGCTAGGAGCATTCCAACAAAAGCACATATGAGCATCATATAAACTACATTAGGTTTACAAAGCTCGTAATAACTTCTTAAAAGTGTCACTTTTTCCAAGCCAAATAATTGACTGTAAAGGTTGCTAAGAGTAGACATGCTGCAACTAAATTATGTGATATTGCCACGTAAAGGGGTAGCACATAAACAACATTTATTATTCCTAAAGTAATTTGTGTTAGTAGCAATATTCCCAGGGTTGAAGCCAGCGGCGCCGCATCAGAAAACCATAGTCTTGACATAAGTATTAGAAATATAAACGTTACTAATATTGCGGAAATACGATGAGTGTAATGAATCGCAACTCTTGCTGGGTTATCTAGCAGCCCATACAGGTAGTTGGGTCCAACTTCTTGATTTAAATTAAAACCATTTTTAAAATCCATCTCAGGAAAGTAGCTGCCCTGACATGTTGGAAAGTCTGCACATGCTAATGAGGCATAGTTGGTACTTGTCCAAACTCCTAAAAAAATTTGAAAAATTAAAATCACAAAGGCAATTGCTGATATAAATCTTAGATTTGAAATATTTATTTGATTAAATATCTCAAAATTTCTTGATTTTAGAAATATAAAGTAAAGAAGGGTAAGGGTGGCAAATCCACCAAAAAGGTGTGTGGTTACTATAATAGGTAAAAGGTTGAGGCTTACTGTTAAATACCCAAATAATCCTTGACAGCATATTAAAATTAAAAGAAATAACGACCATCTTTTAATTGATTTGTTGTCTGTTCTGCTAAACGAAAGATACACGAGTAAAATTGCAACTAATCCAAGTGCCGCAGCAAAAAGCCTATGGACCTGTTCTGGTATTGCTTTGTTAATATCGTATGGAAACATTGGAAATCTGCTTTCAGCTAAGGCTATTTCAACTTCATCATTTGGCCAAAAAACAAAGCCATAACATCCCGGCCAATCCGGGCATCCCAGTCCAGCATCAACTAGCCTTGTCCAGGCTCCTAAAGCTATGACAACAAAAGCCATACAAATTCCAATAAATGATAAGTTTCTAATATAGTTCATTAAATAAGCACCTTTAAGTCTTTAAGAATTAGTTTTGGATCTGTATTCGAGCTGAAATACATAACCGCCCTGCCATATGGATCTATTACAAAAATAGGATTTTCTTCGTTTAGATTTATTTTAGAATTTCTTTGCAAGACATTTAGTAAAACACCATTTTTATCTTCGATTAGTGTTTGTCTTGGATATTGAGCCATGATGTTGCTTAAATCATTTTCTAATAATTTATTTGAATAAAAGACTACTCTCTTAAGTTTATTGATATCTCTATTCAAGGCGACATTAAGTTGTCGCATTAAATAAATTGACTCTGTGCTTTTTTCAATATCTGTAACGTAAACAGAGAGAACCCATTTCCCATCATCAAAATTTATTAAATCTTGTTCTCCTCTGCTATCTTTGAATTGATTAAAATTAAAATAGCTTTTGAAAAACTCCCCATTATTTTTAGTTCCCTCAGGTGACATCCCTGTCGTAAAATACAAAGTTGAGAAAACTACTACCAAGATTGGTGTTAAGAGGATTGATGCTAAAAAGAACTTACTTCTCATTTTTTTTATATCCGTACCAAATAAACATTAAACATAATACTAAAAACATAGAAAACCATTGAGCTGCATAGCCAAAATGCTTTGATGGCATCATATTAGTGGGAACAATTTTAATATATTCTAGACTATTTTTAAGCAATGGGTCTGCCATTAGTATTAGTTTATACATTGTCTCATCATATTCTTTCAAAAGTATGTCGGGATTCTTAGTCTGAGAAATTTTTGGCCATGTTTTTGTAACTAGGTCTTCTGATAAAACTAAACCAAGCTCTGGTGATTCTAAAATTCCGCTAACAACAACTGTCTCATCTCGAAGGTTTATGTTAGGGATGCTTTCTCTAGATCTTTCCCTTTTTATCCATCCTCTATCAACTAATATTTTTTTCTCTGAATTTTTTATCTTGAGGGGGGTTAAAACCTTAAAACCTGAGATGCCTCTGTGAATAACATTATCGATTAAAATTTGTTTTGAGCTATCCCACTTTCCTTCGACAACAACTCTATCCCATTTTTTTGAATCAATTTTTAAATACGATGGTTCTTTTGTAAGGTTGTTATTAAATTCTTCTATAATAATTTTCTTAGCTTGTCCTCTTTCAATTTGCCAGAGCCCCAAAAAGAAAAACAAAGATGCAAAAAAAACAAAAAAAACTGTAATTCTTTTGCCAGGTTTAAATTTATTTCTTTTCATATCTGTTAAAGTATATATGTTTTAAAATTCAACTATGATCACAACACTTATATATATCGTATTACCTTTGTTGTTGCTTTCTCTTGCAGGCAGTTTGTTTTTTCTCTTAATTGATAAAGGAGATACTGGAAGAAAAAGAACCGTATATCTTCTTGGTCTAAGAGTCTTTTTTGCAGCTGTTTTAATCGCATTGGTGACAATTGGTCTTTATACAGGAGAGCTCGGAAACAGTGTTCCCTGGGACGACTCCTAATTAAAGTATATAAACAAATAAAAACAACATTACCCAAACTACATCAACGAAGTGCCAATACCATGAAGCAGCTTCGAATCCAAAATGGTCATGCTCTTCAAAGTGGCCAGCAAAGACTGATCTCGCCAACATAATTGCCAGCATAATACCACCCATCATTACATGGAAACCGTGAAAGCCTGTAAGCATGAAAAATGTTGAGCCATATATGCCAGAGTTTAGAGTCAATCCGTAATAGGCATATGCTTCATAATATTCAGCAGCTTGTAAGCCTACAAAGATTAACGCAAGAGTAACTGTGATTCCCAAGAACCTATTAAATTTCTTTCTATTGCCGTCTTTTAGACCAAGATGGGCAAAGTGAACAGTAACACTAGAACTTAAAAGTACAATGGTATTCCAAAGTGGCAACCATTCTAAGGCATGATCCCAGCCAGGCCAAGCCATACTTTTCTTAGCCAGAACATAACCATCTCCTTGGTCAGGGGTTACTATAACTGGCCAAGTAGATTCAAAACCCTGCCACATTTCAACGGCAGCAATTCCAATTCCTTTCTCGCCTTCTCCAGCTAACCATGGAACTGCAAGGGTTCTAACATAAAAAAGTGCTCCAAAGAAGGCAGCAAAAAACATTACTTCTGAAAATATAAACCATGCCATTCCATATACATAGGACTGTTTTAATTGATTAGAATCTAGTCCTGCAAGATGCTCTTTAATTACCTGACGAAACCAGAAAAATAAAGTAGTAAAAAGACATGCAAAACCAAAATATAATATGTATACAGAGTTGCTTGATGGATCATCTAAATTATTAATAGTGCTTGAAGCACCCATAACAAGAACAAATAAAGAAAATGCCATAAAGATAGGAAACCTACTTTGATCTGGAACGTAATAACTTCCGCCACTCATTCTAGTTGCCCATTTCCATGTCATGATGAGATAAAATTTCTTCATCATAATCAGTGATATCAAAAATTGTATATGACAAAATTATATTTTTAATGTTGGATGGAAGTTCATTTGAAACTAACAATTTAACTGGTAGATATGCTTCTTCCCCTGGCATAAGCTCTTGTTGCTCAAAGCAAAAACACTCTAACTTTTTTAAATGGGCTGCTGCATTAGAAGGAGCAACACTTGGTACTGCTTGGGCAACCATTCTTTTTTTAGTGGTGTTCTTTACATAAAAAGTTGCTGTGTGATACTTTCCAGTTTTTATTTTCATGACTTGTTCTGAAGGTTTGAATGTCCAAGGCATGTTTTCATTGTTAGTGGAAATGAATTGCAGGGCAATTAATCTTCCATCATCTATTACTAAACTATCATTATTTTCAGATTGAAATACCTTTCCATTTAAACCTGTGACTTCACAAAAAACATCATATAAAGGTACTAAAGCAAATCCAAAGGCAAACATTAAAGGAACCGCAATAATAAGTTTTCTTAATGTTTTCTTAGCGCCCTTATTCATTAGTTAATCTTTGGTGGAGTAGAAAATGTATGATATGGAGCAGGTGATGCAACAGACCATTCGAGGCCTCTAGCACCTTCCCATACTTGATCAGTAGCTTTCTTACCGCCCATTACAGTTTTAAGTACTATGAATAAAAATAATAATTGTGAAAATCCAAACAAGAAAGCTCCAACACTTGAAACCATATTCCAGTCTGCAAACTGAAGGGCATAGTCTGGATACCTTCTGGGCATTCCTGCAAGTCCAATGAAATGTTGTGGGAAGAAAGTCACATTAACGCCTATAAATGATAACCAGAAATGAAGTTTTCCAAGTCTTTCGTCATACATATTACCTGTCCATTTTGGTATCCAATAGTAAACAGCTGCCATGATAGAAAAGATAGCACCAGGCACTAAAACATAATGAAAATGTGCAACAACAAAATAAGTATCATGATATTGGAAGTCTGCAGGCACAATCGCTAGCATCAGTCCTGATAGTCCACCAATTGTAAATAAAACTACAAAAGCTATGGCAAACAACATAGGGGTTTCAAATGTTATAGACCCTCTAAACATTGTTGCCACCCAGTTGAAAACTTTCACTCCTGTTGGAACTGCAATTAGCATTGTTGCCCACATAAAGAATATTTCTGCTGCTAGTGGCAATCCAACAGTAAACATATGATGTGCCCAAACTACGAAGGACAAAATTGCAATTGAAAGCATGGCCCAAACCATTGAAGAGTATCCAAATAATTGTTTTCTAGAGAATGTCTCAATAATATGAGAAACAATACCAAAGGCAGGCAAAATCATAATGTAAACTTCTGGATGTCCAAAAAACCAAAAAATATGTTGAAATAAAACTGGATCTCCGCCACCGGCTGCGTTAAAGAAACTTGTACCAAAATGAATATCCATCAGCATCATTGTTACCGCCCCGGCAAGAACTGGCATAACTGCAATTAATAAATAAGCTGTTATTAGCCAAGACCACACAAACAATGGCATTTTCATTAATCCAACTCCAGGCGCCCTCATATTCATTATTGTCACTACAACATTTATAGCACCCATGATTGATGAAGCACCCATAATGTGAACTGAGAAAATAAAGAATGTAACACTTGGTGGAGCATATGTTGTGGAGAGAGGAGCATAGAAAGTCCATCCAAAATTAGGTGCACCACCTTCCATAAATAGCGAAGAAAGTAAAATGAAGAAAGCAAATGGCAATATCCAAAAACTTAAATTGTTCATCCTTGGTAAGGCCATGTCTGGCGCGCCAATTTGCATTGGTACTAACCAATTTGCAAGACCAACAAAGGCGGGCATTACTCCGCCAAATATCATTATAAGACCGTGAAGGGTTATCATTTGATTATAAAATTCAGGTTCTACTATTTGCATTCCAGGTTGGAAAAGCTCAGCCCTAATGACCATTGCCATAGCTCCGCCAATTAAGAACATCACAAAACTAAACCATAGATATAGAGTTCCTATATCTTTATGATTTGTTGTAAACAGCCACCTTGTTATCCCTTCGGCAGGACCATGGTGGTGATCGTCATGATGATTTTCTATTACTGCGCTCATAATATATTCCTATTATATCTTTGGTTCTTTGTAATCTACTATATCTTTTGGAATGACTATTTCGCCATCACCAGCTTCAGCATTTCCCCATGCTTGCCTTGAATATGTAATTACTGCTGCTAGTTCAACTTCAGACAAGTAATCAAATGAGTTCATAGCAGCTCCTTGAACTCCTTCCATTAATATTTCTATGTGTCTATCTTTTTCATATAGAGCTATTTCACTTCCAGCTAGTGCAGGGAAAATACCAGAGATGCCCTGTCCTTCTGTTTGATGACAAGCCACACAATTAACCTCATATACGGTTTGCCCTCTTTCCATTAGTTCAGCAGTGCTCCAATCTTTAGTAGTTAATTCAGCAAGCTTGATTGCTTCTTGTCTTTTATTGAACACCCATTCATCATATTCGTCTTGTTCAACAACCTTTACAACAATGGGCATAAAGCCATGGTTTTTACCGCATAGCTCAGTACATTTTCCTCTATATATGCCAGGATTATCTACTACTGTCCATGCCGTGTTTACAAATCCTGGAATGGCATCTTGCTTAATTGCGAAGGCTGGCATCCACCAAGAATGGATAACATCATTTGCTGTAATTAGAAATCTAACTTTTTTACCAACTGGTATTACAACCATCTCGTCAACTTCCTGAAGATAGTTTTCACCTTTCGGTACAAGATTATATATTTCATCAAGATCTGTTGATAAATTTGCAAAAAAACTTACATCATCTTCTAAGTATCTATATTGCCACTTCCATTGATATCCTGTTACTTGAATATTTATATCACCAGCCTCATCGTCATAGATCTTAACTAATGTTTTTGATGCTGGAACAGCCATAGCAATAAGAATAAGAAAGGGAATAATAGTCCAGGCAATCTCCAGCTTATGATTTTCATGAAATGTTGCAGGTACTGGATTTTTTTTCTTTGTATGAGCCCACATTGAGTAAAACATCACGCTAAATACAAGCAAACCTATTACCACACATATCCAAAAGATTAGCATATGAAGTTCGAAAACCTCATTACTTATTTCTGTTGTGCCTCTTGTCATATTTAAAGCAAACCAATCTGCGTTTAAAGATGGCGTTGCTACAAATATAAATAAAAGAGTTAAACTTTTACTCAAATTTTTAAAAAATTTAAAAAACATCATTGCCCTAGGTAAGTGTGTCTCAATAATAAAAAATACTTATAGTGTATTATAAGCTATTTATATAAATACAACAAAGTAAAAAAGCTTTTTTTTCGAAATGTATGATATATGTTTGTGATTATAATTTCTATCAATTTTTATCTCTGTTCTTCTTAAAATCTTCCAAATTAATTACATTAATTTCTTCAATATCAGAAGCCTTTTTTTCTATTGGTCTCTTTTCTGTGTAATCACATTTCACACAATAAATCTCATCATCATCAGGATTGATTGCTATAGTATCCTTTTCTTTACATGCTGGGCATATTGCGCCTGCAATGAATTGAACAAACCTTTTCATTCTCTCATTTTCTCAAGGTCTTTTAAAACAGGGTCTGTATCTGGGAAAACTTTAAACCACTTATTAAATGAGTGTGCAGCTTGATGAACAAGCATCCCCATCCCATCATAAACATTGTCTGATTGTGTTCTAGCCCATATGCAAAAAGGTGTTTCAACTAGAGAATAATTTAAATCATAAAAATATGTATCTTTTTGAGTTGAAATTTTATCAGTCAAATCAAATTCTCCTGTTAGGCCAGCAGATGAACAATTTATTATGAGATCATATGAATCTTTTAAGTTTTGAAATGTATTTATATGAGTCATATTAGAAAACTTTCTTACTAACCGCTCAGCATTAGCTTGAGTTCTATTCATAATAGAAATTTTTGAAACTTCTTCTCTTGCAACTTTATACAAAATGCTTTCAGCAGCAGCTCCAGCTCCAATAAAAAGAATATTGGCACCTTTAAAGTTAAATTTATTGTTGGAACTAATATCAGATATAAAACCAATACCATCTGTTGAAAAAAGTGATAACTCTTTTTTTTCTTTAGCAACTGTATTTACTGCATTAATAAATTTTGCTTCGTTTGATATTGTGCCAACAATTTTTGCTGCGCTTTTTTTATGAGGAAGAGTTATATTCAACCCTCTTGAAAGAGGGTCTTGAAAAAACTCTTTTACAAAATTATTAAAATCACCTTCTGAAACTTTATATGGTAAATATTCTATATTTACATTTTCATTTCTCGCAAATCTTGAATGAATAAACGGTGATAATGAGTGCTCGATGGGATTTCCAACAACTCCTAGTTTATATAATTTAGACATTCCAATCCTTATTAATATAATTTAGTAAGTTTTCTTGCAAAAGGTCATATTCTGGAGATTTTTTATACGACCATTTTACATCTGATGGTAATGAAGCAAGAATTGATTCAATTCTGCCGTTGGATTGAAGTCCAAAGGAGGTTCCTCTGTCATATATTAAATTAAATTCTGCATATCTTCCTCTTCTAAATAACTGGAATTCTTTTTGAATTTCATCATATTGAGTTTCTTTTCTTTTATTAATAATGTTTGAATATGAGTCAACATAGCACTCAGCAACACTTTTAAGAAACTTCATGCTTTCATTAATAGATGTAAAATCTGTTAAATTGTCAAAAAAGATGCCTCCAACGCCTCTTCTTTCATTTCTATGTGGAATTTCAAAGTATTTATTACAATTATTAGAAAAATCTTCATAGAAATTTTTACCAAAAGGCTCTAAGGCCGCTTTAGCACTTGAATGCCATTGAATAATATCCTCTTCATAAGGTAAAAATGGCGTTAAGTCGTAACCTCCGCCTACCCACCAGTCAGCTATATCATTATTTTGATCTAAAATAGCAAAAATTCTAACATTCATATGACTTGTAGGTATATGAGGGTTTTTAGGATGTGAGATTACTGAAATACCCATTGCACGATATCCATATTCTGCTTTCTTGCTAAGTGTTCTAGCAAGAGCAGCTTTTGGTAAATCTTTGCCATATATTGACGAAAAATTTATAGCACAGTTGTCAAAGAAATTTCCGTTTGCAATAACTTGAGTTATGCCTCCACCGCCTTCAGGTCTTTTCCATTCATCCCTAGACACATCTATGTCATTTGAATCTTCAAAGTCTGAAAATTTTTTATGTATATAGCTCTGTATGTCTTTAAATTTTTTTTCTAAATCATGAATCATTAATTATGCTCGAATAATGGCTTTAGACTCTAAATCGATGATCTTTGAGGCGCTCTTATTTTCTCCAAGACTTTCATCATAGTATGCCAAATCATCATATTCAAAAAAATCAATAATATTCTTAGCATCATTAATATTACTATGTCCTGAAATATTAGCTGAAGTTGAAACGATAAAACCGTTAAACCTTTTAAATAATGACTTTATAGGTAAGTGATTGCTCACTCTAACAGCTAGTTTATTGGTATTATTTTTAAGGTGGTGAGGTATTTCTTCTTTATATTTTATTAGAAATGTATAAGGTCCAGGCCAATATTTTGATAAATATTCTTTATCACTTTTAGACAAATAACATAATTTTTTACCCACATGATCAATTGAACTAGCAAGTAGAATAAAATTCTTTTTTTTGCTTCTTTTTTTTAATTTAAATATTTTGTTGACCGCCTGCATATTAAAAGCATCGCAGCCTAGACCCCATATGGACTCCGTGGGATGTACAAGAATTTTTCCTGAATTCAGCCAGTCTATAGATGAGTTTGTATCTAGTGAAATTCTATTCAATTAAGAGTTAAGTTTTTTGTCTTTTTCTAAAACTTCAGCTCTCATATTTTTCTTGTATTCTACTAATTTTGTTGCAAGATCTTCGTTAGACGTTGCTAGTATTTGTACAGCCAAAATTGCACTATTTTTTGCCCCACTTTTACCTACAGCTACCGTAGCAACAGGAACACCAGGTGGCATCATTGCGGTAGATAATAATGAATCAATTCCACCCATCCCGCCAGACTCTATAGGTATCCCAATTACTGGCTTAGTTGAATGAGCTGCAACTGCGCCCGCCAAATGCGCTGCCATACCAGCAGCAGCAATAAATACCTTACATCCTTTATTTTCTGACGTTTTTATTAAATCCTTCACATCATGAGGTGTTCTATGGGCTGACATAACGTTTTTCGTATATTTAACGTCGAATGAGTCTAATATTGGGAAAATTGCTTCTACAATTGGTAAATCTGAGTCAGAGCCCATTATTATTGCTACTTGTGTTGTTTCGTTTGACATTTTTTTACTCTTAAATTATTAACTAGATTATAATCACGCAATTATAATGAAAAAATAACAAATATGGCTAAAAAATTAAAGATTTTGATATTTCCAGACCCACGTCTTAGAAAAGTTGCTGAAAAAGTATCAAAATTCGACAAAAGTCTACAAAACCTTGCAGATGATATGCTTCATACAATGTATGAGGCCAAAGGTATTGGATTGGCTGCAACTCAGGTAGATCACCATATTAGATTAGTTGTTATGGATTTATCAGAGGATAGGAATGAGCCTCGTGTTTTTGTTAATCCTTCTTACAAAGTACTAAAAAATCATAATTTATTCGAATTTGAAGAAGGTTGCCTATCAATTCCTGGTTTTAATGAAACTATTTCTAGACCAGATAAAATTGAACTGAAGTGGCAAGATATCAATGGTAAAGAGCATACTGATGAGCCAGAGGGCCTCCTAACTGTATGTATTCAACATGAAATTGATCACTTGGAGGGTAAATTGATGGTTGATTATGTAAGTGCGCTAAAAAGAGATAGAGTAAGAAGCAAGCTTTTAAAAGATTATAGACGTTAATAGAAGAACTTAACTAAATTTATGAACATATTATTTGCCGGATCGCCTAAAAGCTCCTCCAAAATACTAAAATATCTTGCCGGACTAAAAGAGGTGCATATAAAAGGCGTTGTAACTCAGCCTGATAAAAGAGGTAAAAGAGGCGCTGATTTAAAAGATTCAGAGGTATCAAAGGTTGCGAGTGCTCTAAATTTGAGAGTTTTAAAGCCTATATCATTAGATGGCAAAATTTTTAGAGATGAAATTGAATCTTTAGATATTGATTTCCTGGTTGTTGTTGCTTATGGAAAATTATTGCCTAAATGGTTATTGCGGCATCCAAAAATTATGTCGGTAAATGTGCATTTCTCGATTTTACCAATTTACCGTGGCGCATCACCCATTCAATCTGCATTAATTAACGGAGACAGTCAAAGCGGAGTATCATTCATGCAGATGACAGATGCTCTTGATGAAGGACCAGTTATTTTAAATAAATCTCTAGAAATTAATAAAGACGATAATAAAATTACTCTTGAAGAAAAATTAACAGATCTGTCAATAAAGAATATATTAAAAGTTTTAGAAGATTTAAAAAAGGGCTCAATAACCCCTTCAGAACAAAATCATTCACTGGCAACTTATTGCACCAAGATATCAAAGGATGATTCCTTAATAGATTTTAAGGATTCAGCAACAAATATAATTAACAAATTTAAGGCTTATTTTGAATGGCCAGGCCTTAGCTTTATTCATAGAGAAAATAGAATAAAAATACATGAGATATCAATTGTTAATGAAGAAAGCAATGGAATTGCCGGAAGTTTTAATAGAATAGATAGCTGTGGTATATACTTTAATACATGTGATTTAGTAGTAGTAATCACTTACTTACAATTTCCAAATAAGAATATCATATCCTCCTTAGACGCTTTTAATTCCTATAGATCTTTTTTTGAATAAAATTTATTTTGCATTTAGCTCTTTTAATTATTGAAAAAGAGGTTTAATTTACACACTATGAAAGTACTAATTTTAGGTGCTGGTAGAGTTGGGGGCAGTCTTGCAAGAGCATTAGTTAATAATAACTATGATGTTGCTATTGTAGATCAAGACAAAACAGCATTATCTTTCTTAGAAGAAAAATTAGATATAATGACTATCGAAGGTCATGCTGCTCATCCTCTTTCAATAAAAAAAACTAGTGCTGATGAAGATACTACTGTTATAGCTGTAACGTCTAATGATGAGGTAAATATAATTGCTTGTCAGGTAGCAAAAAAACAGTTTAATGTTAAAAAGACCATATGTCGGCTATCAGAAGGTTCTTATGCCAATGATTTAGATATATTTGGTGAAAATGTAATTGATATGATTATAAGTCCAGAAAAAGAGGTCATGAAACATCTAAAAGAGCTAATTATTCATCCAGGCACAGAACAAATTGAAAAATTTGCAGATGGTAATGTTAATTTAGTTAGCGTCAAGGCAAAGAAAAAAGGCAAGTTAGTAGGAAGAGAGCTTAAAGAGCTAAAAGAAGACATGCCAGATACCAATGCATTTGTTGCATCAATATATAGAAAAGGTAAACCATTTATTCCTTCAGGCGACACTTTAATTAAAGAAAATGATGAGGTTTATTTTATTTCCTCTGAAGCAAGTATTGATCAGATTGTTAACGAATTTAGAGATAAGAAAGATGCTTATTCTAGAGTAATGATTATTGGTGGAGGGAAAATAGGGTTTTCTCTTGCAAAAGAACTTGAGGGTGACTATAAAACAAAGCTTATTGATTCAAATAAAGAGAGATGTTCTGATCTTTCAAAAAAATTAGAAAAAACCATTGTCCTCAATGGCTCTGCTACAGATGAAGATCTTCTAAAAAGCGAGAGTATAGAAAATATTGATATTTTTTGTGCGCTAACAGACGATGACGAAACTAATTTAATGTCTTCATTATTAGCAAAAAAAATGGGAGCAAAAAGAACTATGATAATTTTAAATAATCCGTCATATTTAGGGCTCGTTCCAGGATTTATAGATATTTATATAGCTCCGTATAGATTGACTGTATCCTCTGTTTTGCAAGATCTAAGAGATAGTGACGTGGCCCAGGATGTTCTATTAAAGATGGATACAGGAGCAGAAGCTATTGAAGGCATAGTTCATGCAAACGAATATACTTCAAACCTCTTTGGTAAATCGTTAAAAGAGATACCTTTGCCAGAGGGCTCTTCAATAGGAGCAGTTATTAGACATGGCGAACTCTTAATGCCGGATTCTGATGTTGATCTTTGTATAAATGATCATTTAATAATTTTTCTTGCTAATAAAGATATGATGTCTGAGGTTGAGGTATTATTTAGAAAAAGTTAATGAACCCTAAGTCAATAATCAATTTATTTAGCATACTAGTTCTGTTATTTAGCTTTTCATTTGTATTTCCCATAGTAATTTCAATAGTCTTTGATGACGGTGCTTTGCCCATATTTTTGAAGACCCTAATATCAATATCCTTGCTTGGCCTAACTGGACTTTTCTTGACAAGAAACATTAAAAACGATCTCTCTCAAAAAGATGGTTTTGTAATTATAGTTATGTTTTGGATTGTTCTATCCTTGACTGGATCTGTTCCATTTTATTTAAGTGGAATGAGTTTAATTGATTCTGTCTTTGAATCAATGTCAGGAATTACAACTACTGGAGCTACTGTTATTAGCAGTTTAGATGGTCTTCCTGAGTCATTACTATTTTATAGACAGCTTTTGCAATGGATGGGAGGTATGGGTTTAATAGTTTTGGCGATAGCTGTAATGCCCCTTCTTGGCATTGGTGGTGGTCAAATCTATAAGACTGAAGTTCCTGGTGCGATGGGCGAACAAAGACTAACTCCAAGAATAAAAGAAACAGCGCAGGCTTTATGGTTAATATACTTTGGGCTTACCGCCATTTGTGGAATATTATATTATCTGAGCGGTATGACTGCCTTTGATGCCATGTCTCACGCAATGTCAACTGTTGCAATAGGTGGTTTTTCTACCCATGATGAAAGTATTGGTTTTTTTAACAGCATCTCAATAGAACTAATATGTATTTGCTTTATGCTTCTGTCAGCCTTTAGCTTTGCTCTCCATTATTTTGCAATATATAAGAAAAAACCTCTCAAGTATGCCTTTGATCCAGAATTTAGATTTTTTATGTCATTTCTTTTTATTACCTTGTTTATAGCAGTTCTTATAGGGTTATTTGTTGATAGTGGTAAATCACCATCAATAAGAGAAATTATATTTCATACGGTTTCTATGGTAACGACCACTGGTTTTTCAATAAGTGACTCCTCTGATTGGCCTTTTTCAATGTCGTTTCTTCTTTTAATAGGTGCTTTTGTAGGAGCTTGCTCTGGCTCTGTGGGAGGTGGTGTTAAATCTTGGAGAATTATGATTATGCTTAATCATGCTTATAAAAATATAATGAAAATTATTCATCCTAATTCTGTAATATCTTTAAAAATAGGAACAAAAAGCGTTGGAGATGATGTTGCAACATCCGTTTGGGGGTTTTTTTCTATATATGTAATTTCATTTGTTATTCTTTTGCTTGCAATATTGATATCTGGTCTAGATCTTGAGTCTGCTTTTTCAGCTGTTGGAGCATGCTTAAATAATTTAGGTCCTGGTCTTGGACTGGTTTCAGATAACTATGCAAATATAAATACTTTTTCAAAAGGTGTTTTAGCGTTTGCAATGCTTTTAGGCAGATTAGAAATATTCACACTTTTGGTGATACTTACTCCTATGTTCTGGGCTAAATAGATTTATATGGATCCGTACCAGGAGGTTTGCTTTTCTTAAACCTTTTGTATTCCCAGCTGTAATCTATAGGGCGTATATTAATTATTTCTTCGATGTTTTTATTTAATAGTAGTTTGTGCTCACTATCACTATGATCGATATATTTAGGTTGTTTTATAGATGTTGATAAAAATCCATCTTTGTTTGAATTAATAAATGCAAACAGCACAGGGGCCTTTGTTTTTGCTGCAAGGGATTGCACTAACGTTGTTGTATAAGCATCTCTATTAAAAAATTTAATATATTCTCCAAGCCCTCTTTGAGGAACCTGATCAGCTGCGAAACAAATAGCACCACTTGAATTTAATTCTTGTAAAATTTTTCTAACGCCACTTATTGAAGTTTTGTAACTCTTTGACTCACCATCTTCTCTATTCTTTTTAACAAAGCTTTCTAAGGTTTTAATTTTAATTTTTTTATACAAACTTACAGTTACAATTTTTGAATTTATCCATTTTAAAAGCATATCGACGCTCCTATTGTGAATAGCAACTGTTATTAGTCCATTTCCCTCTTTATATGTTTTGCTTAAGAGAAAGTTATTTTCAATTTTAAATAGCTGACTGTTAGATTGATGAACACTTCTACCCCAAGTATAAATAGTTTCAAAGCCAGAGATTATCGATTCTCGAATACTAAGTTTTGATAAAAGCTCAACATCATTTTTTATTAAATCTGGATATGCTATTTCTAAATTAACCTTTGTTATTTTGTAAGAACTAAATAGCTTATAAATTTTGGTGTAAGTGTATAAATCAACTAAACTTACAAATAAGGTCCGCGGAAATAAAGAAATTATAAAAAATAGTGGTTTCATACAGAGCTAAATGATATTGCTTGATATATAATCATATTTATTAAAAATATACAGAAAAATACACAATTAGCAATAAATAGCAATAAATATATAAGTAGACAAATGTCCTATTTATAAGGAGATTTAAGTTGGCAGCAGAAAATATGGACAAATTAGTGGCTCTTTGTAAGAGAAGAGGCTTTATTTATCAATCAAGTGATATATATGGCGGCTTACAAGGTGTATATGATTTTGGTCCACTGGGAGTTGAACTCAAAAATAACATTAAAAAATCTTGGTGGGAGTCAATGGTATACGATAATGATGATATTGAGGGTCTAGATTCCTCAATACTCACAAACCCCCTTGTTCTTAAATACTCAGGTCATGAAGATACATTTAGCGACCCAATGGTTGACTGCACTTCATGCAATATGAGGTTCAGAGTTGATCAAGTGCCCGAAAGCTGCAAGAAGGAGGACTTGACAGAGCCTCGGCAATTTAACCTTATGTTTAAAACCAATGTAGGGCCTATAGACGACGGAGAATCATTTGCGTACTTAAGACCAGAAACAGCGCAACAAATATTTACTAATTTTAAAAACGTTGTTGACTCTACATCTAAAACCTTACCTTTTGGTATTGCTCAAATTGGAAAGGCGTTCAGAAATGAAATAACACCAAGAAATTTTATCTTTAGAGTTCGAGAATTTGAGCAAATGGAATTAGAATATTTTGTTAAGCCCGGAAAAGATGATTTAGCTCATGATACATGGGTACAAAAGAGATTAAGTTGGTGGGTGCAACAAGGTGTACCCATGGAAAGCATAGAGCTCTATGATGTTCCAAAAGAAGAATTAGCCCATTATTCTAAGAAAACAGTTGATATTATGTACAAATTTCCTCATGGTGTTGAAGAGCTTGAGGGAATAGCCAACAGAACAGATTTTGATCTAGGGTCTCATTCAAAAAAACAAAAAGATCTCAACATTAAAGCAGATGTTTTAGAAAATAAAAATTCTAATAGCAAGCTTGCTATTCAAGATGATAATGGTAATTGGCTTGTTCCTTTTGTTATTGAGCCTTCAGCTGGTGTTGAAAGGGGTTTTTTGGCAATTCTTAATGAAGCCTACCATATTGAACAGTTAGATGATGATAAGACGAGAGTAGTTTTAAGGTTAGCTCCTCATCTTTCCCCTGTTAAAGTAGCTATTATCCCTTTAAAGAAAAATAATAACGAAATTGTTGAACTAGCTATGGATGTAAAGAATGATCTTCAAAAGCTTGGCTTGGGTAGAATTATTTTTGAAAATACAGGCAATATAGGAAAAAGCTACAGAAAACATGATGAAATTGGCACACCAATCTGCATAACAATAGATTTTGAAAGTTTAGAGGATAAATCAGTAACTATAAGGGATAGGGACTCTATGGAGCAGTCAAGGATGAGTATTCAAGAAATTTCTTCGTTTGTAATAAAAAAATTGAAATCTTAAAATTGCAAACACTAAGAAGTCTTATTTTTAATGTTGTTCTGTATTCAACACTAATTCCAGTTTCAATATTAATAATTATTCTTTTCCCTTTTTTAAAAACGGCATCTTTGCAGAAAATTGCTTCAAAATGGATAAATTTTATACTTTTGTCTCTAAAGAAAATCTGTGGGATTAATTGGTCTATCGAAGGCTTAGAAAACATACCTGATAAACCTTGTATCTTGGTCTCGAACCACCAGGGAGCTTGGGAATCATTCTTCATTCAAACTTTATATTTTCCTTCATCGAGTATTATTAAAAGAGAATTATTGTTTATTCCATTCTTTGGTTGGGCTTTGGCATGTCTTAAGCCTATTCATCTAACAAGATCTAAAAAAATAGTAAGTTTAAAAAAATTAATTAAAGACGGTACAGATAAGCTTAAAAATGGCATTTCTTTAATAATATTTCCAGAAGGTACACGTGCTAGACCGCATAAAGGGTTAAAAAAGTTCTCTAATAGCTGTGGGCTTCTTTCAGTAAAGAATAGCGTGCCTATAGTACCTATATGCCATAACTCCGGATTATTTTGGAAAAATAGACGATTCAATAAACAAAGTGGTGAAGTTCAGGTAAGGATAGGTGCCCCTTTATATGGAAATAACGCCAAAGATCTAACAAATGAAGTTTACAATTGGATTGAACTAAATTTCGTAGAGATTAACTAAATATCAAGCTCTTTAACCGAAAGTGCATTATCGTCTATAAATTCTCTTCTTGGCTCTACATCGTCACCCATTAAAACTTCAAAGGATTCATTTGCATCCTGAACATCTGCAATATCAACCCTCATCATTCTTCTGTTCATTGGATCCATTGTAGTTGTCCAAAGCTGTTCCGGGTTCATTTCCCCTAAGCCTTTATATCTTTGAACTTCTAATCCTCTTGTTCCATTTTTGGATAGTGTTTTTATTGCATTATCCTTTTCATTTTCATCAGAAGCGTATATAAACTCTTTACCTTTAGTAATTTTGTATAAAGGTGGCAAAGCTATATAAATATGGCCTTTATCAACTATTTCATACATCTGCCTGTAGAAAAACGTCAATAATAAAGTTCTTATGTGTGATCCATCAACGTCTGCATCTGTCATTATAATGATTCGATGATATCGAAGGTTGTTAATATCAAAATCTTCTTCGCCAATGCCACAACCAAGCGCTTTGATTAAAGTGCCAACCTCTGCAGAACCCAACACTTTATCTATTCTTGCTTTTTCAACATTAATGATCTTTCCTTTTAAAGGAAGTATTGCTTGGTTTTTTCTATTTCTACCTTGTTTTGCCGAACCGCCAGCAGAATCTCCCTCTACAATATAAATTTCAGACAGGGTTGGGTCTTTTTCCTGACAATCTGCAAGTTTTCCAGGTAATCCTGCAATTTCAAGAACCCCTTTTCTTCTGGTCATTTCTCTTGCTTTTCTTGCTGCTTCTCTTGCAAGGGCAGCTTCAGATACCTTTGCTACTATACTCATAGAATCTTTTGGATTTTCTAGAAGAAATTCATTGAAATACTTGTTAAATACTGTGCTTACAACGCCTTCTACCTCAGAAGATACTAATTTTTCTTTTGTTTGAGAAGAAAACTTAGGATCAGGTACTTTAACAGAGATAATCGCTATAAGTCCCTCTCTTACGTCCTCGCCAAGAAGGTCAGTAGGGGTTTTTTTAGCGTTCTCTTTCTTAATAAAAGACTTTAAAACCCTAGTTAAACTTCCTCTAAAGCCTGCTAAATGAGTTCCTCCATCTTTTTGAGGTATGTTATTAGTATAACAAAGTACGTTTTCTGAATAAGAGTCCGTCCACTGCATTGCAATTTCAACACCAACATCGTTTTCAGTCGCAGAACATTCAAATATTTCTGAAACAGCTTGTTTTCTAGCCTTTAAATGAGTTACATAGCTTGATAGTCCGCCATTGTTCTTAAACTTTCTAGATTTGCCTGTTCTTTTATCTTCAACGTTTATTGAAACTCCAGCATTTAAAAAAGAAAGTTCTTGAATTCTTTTATAAATTCTATCTGTTTCAAAATCAACAGATGTGAAAATTTGACCCGAAGGATAAAACGTAATTTTAGTTCCAGTCTTGTCTGACTTTTTTATCTTCTTAAGTTTGGCTTTAGGCTTTCCCTCAACATATTCTTGAAAATATTCTCCTCCGTCTCTGTGGACTTCTAGTAATAATTTCTTTGATAGAGCATTTACAACAGATACTCCAACTCCATGAAGGCCGCCTGAAACTTTGTAACTGTTATCATCAAATTTACCACCTGAGTGAAGGGTTGTTAAAATTAACTCTGCAGCAGACACTCCTTCTTTTTTATGAACATCAACTGGTATGCCTCGTCCATTATCTTGAACTGTTACAGATCCATCTTTATTAATTATGACTTGTATATCGGAACAATGTCCTGCCATTGCCTCGTCAATGCAATTATCCAAAACCTCAAAAACCATATGATGTAATCCTGACCCATCATCGGTGTCACCAATATACATGCCTGGTCTTTTCTTGACAGCTTCTAAACCTTTTAAGACTTGTATGTTGGATGAATCGTATTTGGCTTCTTTAGATTTTTTTGCCATTTGTTATCCTAATTGTTCCACGTGGAACTTTTTAAACTGATTAAATTCATTAGATATTTTACTACTAAAACAATCTTCTATACAGGAAAAGATAACTTGATTTTTGTTGTGTTTCAAAAGCTCTATAAATAATTGAAATACCCTCTCATCGAGTTCTGATTTAATATCATCTATTATTAAAGTTGCTTCTATTTGATAATGCTTTTTTAGCACTTCGTGCTGAGCGCAAGACCAAAGAATTGAAAAAAATTTTTGCTCGCCTCTTGAAAGTACTTGTCTAGCATCGAGATCGTTAATAAGAAAATTTATGTCAGATTTATGTGGGCCTTCTGTGGTTGTTTTTCTTTTTAAATCTTTTTCCTTGTTAACTTCTAGTGTCTCAAGAAAAGAATCATTTGTAGACCAGCCTTGAAAAAATTTAATTGAGATTAAGTTAAAGAAATCAAAAACAGTAGTTGGTTCTAGAAGTCTTAACAATCCAGTAAATTCTGTCTTAGTTTTATCAAAGAATTTTTTTCTAAAATCATTTAGTATAATTCCATCATCAGCTAGTTTCTTATTCCATGCATAAATATCTGATATGCCGTTATTTTTAAGCTTAGCATTTCTTTGTTTAAGCGTCCTATAGTATGAGAACCAGGTTGAAGAAAATTCTTCTTCTGCAATAAAAATTGATCGGTCAAGTAGTTTCCTTCTGAAGTCAGGAGGAGCACTTGCAAATGAAAAAGTATTATTATGAATTGGAGTGCAGGGGAATTGTTTTATAAGTTTGCTGGTAACAGTTTTCTTATTATTAAGCGTAATTGAAATTGGTTTATTTTTGTGTTTCTCTACTTCGACTATATAGCCTTTTTTATTGTCAAAGCCTTTTAAATAAAAATTTTCTTTTTCATATTTGATCAGTGACTGTAGATTGGAGCTTTTAAATGACTTGCCGCTTGAAAAAATAAATACTGCTTCAAGCATGCTGGTTTTGCCAGATCCGTTTGCGCCATAAAAGAAATTTATACCAGGTGATAGAGAAATATTAATATTATCAAAGCATCTTAAATGCTTGATGGAAATATTTGTTAAAGGCACTTTAAATTAGAAGGGGCATGACCACATATTTAAGATCAGCAGAATTTGGGTCAGTTATTAAACAGCTCTTGTCTGAACCAAAAAAATTGATTTCAATATTTTCTGAATCTAATGTAGATAAAATTTCTTGAAGGTAGTTTACGTTAAAAGCTATATCAATTTGTTCGCCCTTATAATTACATGAAATGTTTTCTTCACCCTGTTCTTTTTCAGGATTATTTGCAGAGACATTCATTGAGTTTTCACTGGTTAAAATTCTTACGCCTTTATATTTTTCACTTGATAGAACACTCACCCTACTCAAACATTCTGAAAAAGTTTTTCTGTTAATGACTAGTTGAGAGCTATCTCCTGATGGAATTACTTGTTCGTAGTCTGGAAATTTACCTTCAATAAGTTTGCTAATAAAAGTTGTTCCTGAGATTTTTACAGCTATGGATGTTTGGCCTAATTCTATTATTACATTTTCAGATTCTTCCCCAACCAGTTTGCCAATTTCGTTTATTGATTTTCTAGGAACAATTCCATTCATACCTTCCTGTGTTGCTTCGTTTAATGATGAGGTAGCTAATGCGAGTCTGTGTGCGTCTGTTGCAACACTTGTTATGGACTTGTCGTCAATTAGTAA
>CABYPB010000008.1 GCA_902520725.1 uncultured SAR86 cluster bacterium
CATTTCCTTTTAGACAAGATAGCAGCTTTTACTATATGTCAGGATTTTGTGAACCTTCGTCTTTACTAGCTATTGTTAATAATAAAGATGGCATAAGTTCTATTGCATTTGTTCCACCTAAAGATAAGCTTAAAGAGATATGGGATGGTTATAGAGCAGGGCCAATAGGGGCTGTTGAAGATTTCTTATTTGATAAAGCTTTTGATAACACTCAAATTGATAAGATGTTGCCAGATATTCTTCATGGTTCTGAACAAGTGCTATACCCAATTGGTAAGAAGCAGGGTTTTGATCAGAAAGTAATTGACTGGACTACAGCAGCAGCATCCAAAGATAGACATAGTAAATCAATTAACATAATTGATGCATCTTCAATTATTGGAAACACTCGACTCATAAAAGATGATCATGAGATTGCTTTAATTAAAAAAGCATGTGATATTTCTGCTGAAGCCCATATAGCTGCAATGAAATCTGTTAAAGGTGGTGATTCAGAACAACATATTGAAAGTTTATATATTCATGAATTTTCAAAACGAGGTGCAAGATATCCTGCATACAATCCAATTGTTGCTGGTGGTGAAAATGCTTGTGTACTTCACTATGTTGAAAACAATCAACAGTTAAAAGAGTCGGATTTATTATTAGTAGATGCTGGCTGTGAGTACGAAATGTATGCTGCCGATATTACTAGGACTTTTCCTATAAGTGGCAAGTTTTCAGAGGAACAACTCAAAGTATATGAAGTAGTTCTAGAGGCAATGAACGCTGCAATAGACTGTGTTAAAGAAGGCAATAGCATTATGAAGCCTCAAGAAATTTCTGAAAAAGTAATTACAGAAGGTCTTGTAAAAATTGGTTTGCTAGAAGGCGACCCAGATGAGCTTCATAAATCAGGAGCTTATAAAGATTTTTATATGCATAAAATTGGTCATTGGCTTGGTCTGGACGTTCATGATGCTGGTGATTATATGGAAGGTGATGAGTTTATGAAATTTAAACCAGGAATGATCACAACTATTGAACCAGGTATCTACATAAGCAGCTCAATGAACGTTGATGACAAGTGGAAGGGTATTGGTGTCAGGATAGAAGATGATATTCTTGTTACGAAAGATGGTAACGAAAATCTTACTAAAAAAGTTCCGTCTGATCCTAAGGAAATCGAATCCTTAATGTCCTAGCTTTATGAATCCTGTCGTTACAATATCTGGCGGTGGAATTATAGGTAATTATATTTCATTAAGACTCAATCAGAACAGTATTGAATCAGTAGTCATTGAAAAATCTAAAAATAAAATCTCTGCAAACAAAAATATCCGAACAGTGACTTTAAATCCTTATTCAAAAAAGCTCTTAGATGACGTTGGGATAAAAATTCCTTATGCAAAAATTAAGAAAATAAATGTTTTTGATGGAGAGGGGACGGGTTCAATAGACTTTTCATCAGATGAAATAAATGAAGAAAATCTCTCTTTTGTTGTTTATTTTAATGACCTCGAGGACGCTCTAAAGAGAAATGTTCTTAAAACAACTTTTTTTGAGACTGAAATAAAAAATTTTAAAGAAAATAATAATGATAGATGTGAAATTACTTTATCAAATGATAAACCTATAAATTCAATATTCTTAGCTGGATGTGATGGGAGAAATTCGAATGTTGCAAAATTAGCATCTTTAAAACCAGTCACATCCAATTATGAGCAAACGGCAATAACATTTACGGCATCTGCTAATCTAAAAAATCCATATACTGCTTATCAAATTTTTTCAGAGAGAGGTATTTTTGCGATTATGCCTTTGCCATCGAGTACTGATCAATCTTTTTATACCATCGTATGGTCAGTTGATAATATGCAAATAGAAGAGCAAAGTATTGAAGACTTCATTAAAGAAAATATTTCGTATTTCGAAAAAAAACTCAAGGCAAATATTAAAGTTAATTCAGATATTTTAAGTTTTAGCTTATCTAATCATCATTTTGAAAATTATGTGATCGGTTCTTTAGTTTTAATTGGCGATGCAGCTCATTCAATTCATCCTCTAGCGGGCCAAGGAATAAATTTAGGATTTGCAGACGCAGATGCATTTTGTGAAGAGATAACCAATGCCTATCAAGCTAAGATTAATATAGATAAACATTTGGTATTAAAAAGATATGAAATAAGGCGTAAGAATATGAATCTCTTAATGCTCAAATCTATGGATTTTTTTGTAAACTTATTTAAATCTAATAATCTATATATAAAACTACTTAGAAATTTTGGTTTATCAAGAGTAAATAAGACACAGTTTCTAAAAAAGTTTTTTATTAATCATGCTTCAGGCAAGAATAAGATATAATATTTTTGCACACCTAAAATAAAATCTTATTTATTACGAGGTTAAAATGAAAAAACTTACTTTATTAGTATCTTTATTTATCTTGGTTTCTTGTGCAAAAGATACCAACAAAGAACTTACAATATTTACATCAAGGCAACCACAATTACTCGAGCCAATTATTGAAAAATATTATCAAGAGACTGGTGTAAAAGTAATTTTATTATCTGGTAATGCGCAAGAGTTGATGGAAAGAATTGATATTGAGGGTGAGCAATCTAAAGCAGATATTTTTATGACTGTTGATGCTGGTGTTTTATGGCAAGCTGCAGAAAGAAATATTTTTAGTGAGACCAAATCAAAGATTTTAGAAGAAAATGTTCCAAGCTATTTAAGAGATCCAAATGGCAAATGGTTTGGCTTATCAAAAAGAGCAAGAACGTTAGTTTTTTCAAGTGATCAATTCTCAAAAAGTGATTTTTCAACATATGAAGATCTGGCTAAACCACGATGGAAGGGAAGGTTATGTTTGAGAACTTCTAAAAAAGTTTATAACAGGTCTCTTATAGCAAGCATGATTGATGCATATGGATTCGATAACAGTAAAAAAATTGTCACTGGCTGGGTATCCAATCTTGCAACAGAGGTCTTCTCAAATGATACTAATGCACTTAAAGCTGTTTCAAGCGGCCAGTGTGGTGTAACAATTGTAAATACATATTATTTAGCAAGATTATTAGACGATCCTAAATATGATAATTTAGAATTGGTCTGGGCAAATCAAAACGATCGTGGTGTTCATGTAAATATTTCAGGAGCTGGGATTGTAAAAACATCTCAAAATAAAAAGGAGGCTCAAAAGCTTTTAGAATATCTATCTTCAGGTAGCGCGCAAGATTTTTATGCGTCAGCTAATAAAGAATATCCTGTTTTAAAAGATGCAAATGTAGCCGAGTCTATAATGGTTTGGGGAGCTTTTATAGAGGATGAAATTAATGTAAGCAAACTAGGTTCTTTGCAAAAAGAAGCAGTATTCCTTGCTCAAGAAGTAGGATACAAATAGTTTATATTTAGATTTTTTCGCCGCGACCACGAATATCTTTGAGCACTTGGCTTATGCCTTTCTTGTCAATGATACGCATGCCTTTTGCAGATACTTTTAAGTTAACAAATCTATTTTCAGACTCTACCCAAAATTTGTGCGTATGAAGGTTTGGAAAGAACTTTCTTTTTGTTCTATTTTTAGCATGAGAAACATTATTCCCAGACTGTGGTATCTTTCCAGTTACTTGACATTTTTTACTCATAGAATCGCGATTTTATAGAACAGAAGCTCACATATCAATACTATAATCAATAATATATGAAACAAATATTTATATTGAGGCATGCAAAGTCCTCCTGGGACAATAGAGATTTAGCTGATTTTGATAGGCCTCTATCTATGCGTGGAGAAAATGATGCTAAAAAATTAAATACTTTTGTTAAAAAAAAAATTTTTCATATTGATAAAGTGCTTTGTAGCAGCGCTATTAGAACAAAAGAAACATTTGATTTAATAGCTGATGGCTTTAGATTCTCCATAGAAGATGCTATTTATTCTGAAGATTTATATTTTGGAAGTGTTTGTAATATTATTGATACTTTAAGAAGATTAGATGAAAAAAATAAATCTATTTTAATCATAGGTCATAATCCAACTTTATTTTATTTGGTTGAAGAACTAGCTAATGAACGGATTCAAAAATTTACTACATGTAATCTTGCTGTATTAAATTTTGGTGATGAATGGAAAAAACTATCGAAATCCAAATGTAAGTTAAAATCACTTTATAGACCAAAGGAGATAAAGATTTGAAAAAAGTAAAAGTAAAAATAATTAGTCCACTTATAGGAGATCTAATACCTTTACCAAAATATGAAACAGCTGGTTCAGCTGGACTAGATCTTAGAGCATGTCTTCAAGAAAAAATTACATTAAAGCCTGGAGAAACAAAGATGATACCTATGGGTTTTGCAATGTACTTAAAAGAAGAAGATTTAGCAGCGCTTGTAGTGCCAAGGTCTGGACTAGGTTCAAAACATGGAATAGTCCTAGGCAATCTTGTCGGACTAATAGATTCAGATTATCAAGGAGAATTAATGGTTCCTGCCTGGAATAGGTCTGAAAATGAATTTGAAATTAGTCCAGGAGATCGAATAGCCCAAATGATTATCGTTCCAGTTGTTCACGCCGATTTTGAAATTGTAGATAATTTTGAGGAGTCTTCTAGAGGAGCAAAAGGTTTTGGAAGTTCTGGAGTGAACTAACTTTTTTTACCAAATCTTTCTTCAAACTTTTGGACTCTTCCACCTGTGTCAATAATTTTTTGTTTACCAGTGTAGAAGGGGTGTGAAGCTGAAGAAATATCAAGAGCATAATATGGATATGTTTTTCCGTCTTCCCATTCTTTAGTTTGAGTAGTATCTAAAGTTGAATTAATGATAAAGTATTCATCCACACTAGTATCATGGAATAGTACTTCTCGATAATTAGGATGTATGTCTTTTTTCATAATAAAATTCAAATTAGGATGAGAACTATAGCAAAAATTAAACCCAATTCAATTAAAAAATGAATATTTTTTATTACGACATAGCTATTTCACTTCCTGTAAGGCAGTGTTTTACTTATAAATCTGTTATAAAAATTAAAAAAGGTTCGAGGGTAATTGTTCCATTTGGAAAAAAAACGTTAGTTGGGATAGTCGTAAGAAAAATATCCCAACCTAGTTCATTTAATAAAGCTGGGGTTATAAAAGAAATTATTTCAGCTTCTGAAAAATTCACTTGTTTTGATAAATCAATATTTAATACAATTTTATGGGCTTCAGAATACTATCACCACCCTATTGGTGAGGTTTTCTTTTCATTTATGCCAACTATTCTTAGAAATCAAACAAACAAAATAATAGAACCAACAAAAGAGATATCAAATTATGTGCTTAATATTCCAGATAAAAATTTTAAGTTAACAGGCGAACAAGATGCGAATCTAAATAAATTAAAAAAGATAAAAAATTTTAATCCCTCATTAATCTATGGCGTCACAGGATCTGGAAAAACTGAAATATATTTGAGGCTAGCGGAGAATATTATTAAAAAAGGAAAATCTATTCTTATCTTAGTACCTGAAATTAATCTAATTCCCCAGCTTGAAGCAAGATTTAAGAAAAGATTTGCCGGAGATATAGGAGTCTATCATTCAAGAATGACACCCAATAAAAGATTTAAGGTATGGTTAAGATCAAAATTTGGAGAAATACAGATTGTTATTGGCACGCGATCATCTGTGCTAATGCCACTTAAAGATCTGGGCGCAATTATTGTTGATGAAGAACATGATCAATCATACAAACAGTCTGAAGGATTTAGATTTTCAGGAAGAGATTTGGCTATAAAGAGAGCTCAGCTTGAAGATATTCCAATATTTCTTGGATCAGCAACTCCTTCGCTTCAAACACTTAAGCTTGTAAGAGAAAAAAAATATAAGAAGTTCGATCTTTTAAGAAGAGTAGACGGAAAAAAGCCACCAAAATTAATACCTCTTGATATAACAAATTCGCCTATGGTTGGTGGAATAGCCTTACAAACAATGAGTATTATTGGTGAAGCAATAAAAAAAGGTGAGCAGGTTTTAATATTTATAAATAGAAGAGGCTTTGCCCCATTATATGAATGTAATGCCTGCGGATGGGTTGCGAGTTGTTCTGCTTGTGAATCAAATTTAGTATTCCATAAATCTAAGAATAGGCTTATTTGTCATAAGTGTGAATCTGCATTTGCTATTAATGAAAAATGTCCAGATTGTGGCTCGCATGACATTCATACTTATGGCAATGGTACTGAAAGAGTTGAAGAGGTTTTAAAAAATGCCTTCACAAAAGTTCCAATCATCCGAGTAGATTATGATTCAACAAGATTAAAGGGATCTATTGAGGCGATTTATGAAAAAATTCAAAGTAGCAACGAAGCTATTTTAGTTGGAACACAAATGCTTTCAAAAGGACACGATTTTCCTAAGGTAACATTGTGTGTCATTTTGAATGCTGATAATGGATTGATTAGTCCTGAAATAAATGCTCTTGAAAAGGTTTCTCAACAACTAATACAGGTATCTGGCAGGGCAGGAAGAAATAACAACCTTGCAAAAGTTATCATTCAGACCAGATATCCAGATGACATAAACTTAAAACAAATAAAAACAGGCGATTATCGATTAATTTCAGATCAATGTTTAAAAGTTAACAAAGAATTGAGCATGCCACCATATTCAAGTATCTGTATTGTTAGAGCAATTTCCCCAAAAATTAAAGGCTCTTTGGATTTTTTAAATAGAGCATCCTTAACTCTATCCAATAAAAGAGGTATTAGTGTTGTTGGACCTCTTCCATCAATACCTTTTAAAATAAAGGGTAATACAAGAAATCATTTGGTTATAAAATCTCCTACAAAAACCTACCTCAACAGAGTGCTCAAATTCTTGACTGAAGAATTTGATAGATGGCCGGAGACCAAAAAAGTTAAATGGAGTTACGACATAGACCCATATGATATGAACTAAATATTTATTTTAATTATTTGACCGGGATAAATAGGCCTGTCGCCCAATTTATTAATGTTTTTAATTGATTCCACAGTGACACCAAACCTTATTGCAATTTCAGATAAAACATCTCCCTTTTGGATTTTATAATTAAGATAATCTGAATAATCCTCTAAAATTGATCCTGAAACGGGAGTTTCTTTGAAATAATTATGTATACCTAAAAATATTGATCTTGCTATCATTCTTCTTCCTGCTTTTGTTTTAAGTCTTTTCGCATCCTCAGGGTTTGTTATAAAACCTGACTCTACTAAGACAGATGGGATATCTACTGACTTGAGTACTCTAAAATCTGCATATTCTACATTTTGCTTATGAATCTTTGTGTATGGGTCTCTTTTGAGTTGATCTAAAATTTTTGAACCTAACATTTTGCTTTGATCGACCTTCTTTTTATATTTATTAGGATAAAGTTCTCTTGCAGCGTCTTCATTAAAATCATAAGACTTAATATTTTTAATTTGGGCTTGAATCCTTTTTCTTTCTTTATCAGACAGATTTCTTGCAACACTACTTGACGATTCATCTGACCAAATAAAAACAGAAGCGCCTTTTACAGATGCTAATCTAAATCCATCTGCATGGATCGATATGAATGCATCTGCGCCATATTTTCTAGCATTTTGATATCTGTCATTGAGACTGACTGTACTATCATCACTTCTAATTAATACTGCTTGATACCCCTCTGTATCTCGCAGGGTCCTCTGTAATTCCTTAGCAATCAATAAAGTAATATCTTTTTCTAAAACATTATTGCTGCTTACTGCACCAGGATCCTTTCCACCATGACCTGCATCAATTGCAACTATAATATCTCTAATATTATTTGCTAAGTCCTTATTTTTTTTTAGATTTATTTTAAGCAATATCCCTTCATCTATTTTTTCTTGAGTGGGCTTGCTCCAATTAACATATTCATATAAATCAATAACAATTCTAGTTAAGTCACCTTTAGAGGAAGCTCTTATTTGTTTAATAGGGTAATTGTATTTTTTTTGAATATCTTTTTTTAAATCACTTTGATAGACATCAATAACAATTCTAGAAGGATTAATGAGAGAATATGACTTTATAAAAGATACTTTGTTTAAAAGAAAAGATATTTCCGTAGATTGATCATCAGAATCTTTTACATCATAGAATGAAATTTCATTTGAATATATAAGCGATGAGAGCATTAATAAAAATAATGACAATTTATTCATAATATTTAATTAAATTTGAAAATAGCTCACTATCATCATTTATTGATACTTTTCTTTTATTTTCAAAATGTTCGAAAGAAATCTTCAAATCAAAATTTCTATCTAAAACAAGTTTTTGAGGCCATTCAATAATTATAATTTTTTTTAGATGAGTTTTTCTATCTAAATCAAAAATGTAAATATCTTCAGGCTCGTTAGTCCTGTAAAGATCAATATGTAAGAAAATTAAATCTCCTAAATCATATTCTTCACACAAAGTATAGGTAGGACTTTTTACTATTCCGCTCCAACCAGAATTAGAAATTATCGACCTAGTTAGAAATGTTTTCCCAGTTCCAAGATCTCCTTCTAGATGAATTTCAACTGAAGATTTATTTATCTCCGTAAGTGTTTTTGAAATCAGTGCACCAAGATTATTTGTGGCTTCATCATTTTCTAGAATAATATTCTTCATTTATTAATTAGGTCTCTAATAGTTTGTATCAATGATGATGCATTTAAACCAATCTCGCCTGTTTTATTTTTAAATATTGTTCCTGCTCTTGCATGAACAGCAACAGAAAGCATGCACGCATCCATAATATCAAGTTTTTGAGCAATAAGGGCCGATATTACTCCGGCAAGAACATCTCCAGTACCACCAGTAGACAACTCTGGCCCTCCATCAGAGCACTGAAATACATCTTCACTATTTTGAGAACAAATAATCGTATCTTTACCCTTTAGGATTACATAAGCTGAAAATTTCTTTGAAATTGTTTTTGCAGCATTAATCCTGTCTTCTTGTATTTCTATATTAGAAACACCTAAAAGGTTAGCAGCTTCTCCAGGATGAGGAGTAAGAACAATATTTTGGCTACCTTCTATTTTCTCTTCATCAATAAAGTTAAGAGCACCCGCATCAAATACCGATGCACTATTGTTTTTTATTTTAAGGACTTCATTAAATATATTTTTAGACCATTCATCATTTTTTAACCCTGGACCACATAAGAGTACATCAACATTATCTGGCATAGACAAAACTTTCGTAATACCTAGAGCCATTATTTCTGGATTTCTTATTAAGCTAGCCTCGACATTTGATGGATGAGTATTTAGATGCACTAATCCTGCACCACAAAACAAACTAGCCTCAGATGAGAGAATTGCAGCACCACCCATACCTTTGGAGCCGCCTGCTATAAGGACTTTTCCAAAGTTACCTTTGTGCGATTTTTTTAACCTTTTTGGGATCTTTATAGATATAGAGTCAAAATTAAAATCCTTTGACATATATTTAATTTGTAGAGAAAGAACCTAATCTATCCGCATGAAAAGAACCTATATAAACCTTTTCATTGTGTGGCACAGCAACTGTTGGAAGTCCAAATACAGTTTTACTAAAGATATATTTATTCTTTACTTCTAAAGTCTCTTTATCTAGTTCGTGTATAGAAAAGGGCAAAGAGCAATTAACTTTATATATGCAATCCTGAGCATCATTGGGTTGGAAGTCTAATGAAGTTATCCAAATAGAGTTATCTTTAATATATGGATTATCTGGAGATTCAACATAATAACTATTAATTCTTGAATTAGTTGTTAAATCAAAAATACTGATCTTATCTTCTAAGTTATAACTAATATAAATGTTATTAGAGTCTTCATCCAACACTAGACCATTTGGGCTACTACCTTCAGAACCTAATAGCTCCGTAAAATTTGAATCTTTCCAAAAGACAATATTTCCAGAATTACTTTTGATCAAAGCTATCATCAACCATTCATTTTCAGTAATGCCTCTTTTGTACATATGAGAAGCATAAAAACTTCCATCTTTTTTTAGACTTAAATCATTAAAGTAAAACTTATCTGGAACATCTATACATCCTCTCCATACCATTATCCAATCCAAATCATTTCTTTTTAATTCAAACATTTCTACTGATTCTTTTGGATAATGATTAATAACTCCAATTTGGTATCTTCCGTCATTTCGTTTTACAAGATCAATTCCATGAGGACCATATCCATCTAAATTTGTTCTTAAACATGACTCGTCACCCCACGTATTTTTCTCCATAATTATTTCAGGGATAATTTTTTTATTTGTACCTAAATTCATCATTGCAAAAGATCCTGGTTCGTTATCACCCCATGGAGCTATCGAGCCCATCTGAGACATAAAAAGAAATTCTTTGTCTGGCGTAATAACTATATCTTCAGAATTATTAAATTTACAAATAACTTGAATTTGATTATCTGATTCACATTTACTAATGTCTTTTTGAGGACCAATATAATCAGTAGTGACAATTAAAAAGGCTAAAAAGACCATAGTTATTGAAATAGGAATAGTGAACTTGTAATAGTTTCCTACAAATACAGGTAGAATTTTTTTTATTTTTTCTATAAAAAATAGTATGAAGAGACTTCTAATTAATAGAAGAATACCGAGAATTAAAGTAACTACCATCCACATTCTTTCATACCAAAAAGACTGCATTAGACTATAACTTGTAAGTGAAATTCCTATAAAAAAAGTTATAAGACCGGTTTTATTTAGATTATCTGATTTTACAATCCAATCAGAAATAGATTTTGCGAAAGGTTTAAATAAGATTATTACTGAAAGCGATAGAAAGAAAAAGAAATAAAAATAATTCATATAAAGATTTAAAATAATCTATTTTTAATTATATCAATTATTTTTATAGGCTGATCAAGTGGCACGTGGTGCGCTGCTTCTGAAACTTCTTTAAATTCCATTATGTCAGAGTACATATTTTTTATATTTTCTAAGATATTACCTGACATTAAGAGGCTATTTGCTCCATGAATAAAAAGAGCAGGGCAATCAAATTTAAATTTATAACCAAAAAGTCTTTCGAGGCTGTTAAACATTGAATCGTCAAACTTCCATCGCCAGCCCTCATCTGTCTCTTTAACAGAATGATCGGCTATGTACCTCATAAACCAATCATTTTTACATTCTTGTTGAGGTAATAATCTAAACCTCTCTAAAATTATTTTCTTTTCAGGGTAATGCTTAATCATTCTCAAAGGCCCTCCATCGTGTTGAGAAGGGTCCCAATCAGGAGGCCTTATAAAAGTATCAATCATTATTAAATGATTAACTAGTTCTTTTTGTTCTGATGCAACATATGCTGCAACCTGACCACCTAAAGAGTGCCCCACGATAGAAACATCATCTATATCGTTTTTAACTTTTTCATTTTCAATAATTGAGATAATGCATTCACCAAAATCTTTAATGCTATATTCTTCTCTAAAACCTGAATCCCCCATTCCAGGAAGATCAACAGCAACAATATTAGTATCTTTCATAAACTGAGGTGCTATTGGGTACCACCATTTTTTATGGGCACCAGTGCCATGAATAAAAATTAAAAGCTTCTTATTCTGATATAAACAATTCCATCTAGAATAAGATAAATCACCTTTTATGTTTTTTATTAGTAGTTCAGATGGTTTAATCTTTAATGCATCAAGAAACCACTTTGGAGCATTTGATATATCTTCTTTTAGATTGTCAGTAATTCTCATAAGCAGTATTCTAAGCTATATCAATTAGATTTATGAATAATAATTTAACTCCAGCAGCAACTGTCTTAGTTTTAAGAGATTTTAAGGATGAGATGGAGGTATTAATGGTTAAAAGATCTAAGAAGCCTCCATTTGGTAATCTTTATGTTTTTCCTGGAGGAAAAATAGATAATGATGATTACTTAAAAGATTTGGAAAACTATTCCGATGTGCTAGATGATAAAAATGCATCTGAATTGCTTGGATTAGATAATGGAGGATTGAGCTATTGGATAGCATGCATAAGAGAATGTTTTGAGGAGGTTGGCATTCTTTTAGCAACTAAAAGATCTGGTGAGAAACTAAATCTTGAAGATGATGAAAAATCCAAATTCGATAGTTATAGAAAAAAACTGGTTAATAATGAGATAAATTTATTAGATATATGTATGAAGGAAGACTTGATTCTATCTACTGCTAATATAGCACCATTATCGCATTGGATAACTCCTAATATTGAATCAAGGAGATTTGATACAAGATTTTTTATAGCCTATCTACCAGAAAAACAGATTGTTCAACACGACGGAATGGAGCTTACCCAAAGCTTATGGATTAATCCAAATAAAGCTGTAGACATGGCGTTTAAGGGTGAGATGCAGATGATTATGCCTACTATAAAAAATCTTCAATCTTGTTCAGAATTTACAGTTGCAAAAGACATGCTTGATAGTCAAAAAAGACTGAAAAATAAAGATATTCCGCCCATATTACCTAAGTTTTTTAAAGAAAATGGTAATTGGGTTGGTCTTTTACCTGGAGACGATGGCTATGAGGACCATTAATGGATGATTTAATTAAAAAAATCACTGCACCTAATGGAGGAGTCTTTACTGGCCAAGGAACTAATACTTATTTAATTGGTAAAGATGATATTACTTTAATAGATCCTGGACCAAATATTTCTCAACATATCGAAACTATTTTGGACGAAGGCAGGGATAAGATAAAAAGAATTCTAGTTACGCATACTCATAAAGATCACTCTCCTGCAGCGATAATAATCTCAAAAGAATTGAATATACCAATGCTTGGAAGATTAGTTGATAGAGAATCTGAATGGGAAGATGAGACTTTTATACCCGATACAGTTTTGAGTCATGGAGATCTTATTGAAACAAAGGAATACTCTCTTGAAACAATTCATACTCCAGGACACGCATCAAATCATTTGTGCTTTTATTTAGAAAAACATAAATGTCTTTTAACTGGCGATCATATTATGGATGGTTCAACTGTTGTAATAGCTCCACCTGATGGGAATATGACAGAATATATAAATTCTTTAAAGTTGTTAGAAGATTACGATATTGATTATTTCGCACCAGGCCATGGCAACTATATGGAAGAGCCTTCTAAGACTATTCATTCAATCATAAGACATAGGCTATCAAGAGAATCAAAAGTCTTAAGATGCATAGAAAAAAATCAGCAATCTAATCTAGATGAATTACTTCCTTTGGTATATAACGATGTATCAGAAATGCTCCATCCTATTGCAAGAATGAGTTTAATGGCTCATATAATTAAACTCGAACATGATGGCAAAATAAAAAATATAGAAAATTGTTATTCTTCTTGTTGATCTTCTAGATTAATTTCAAGATTAAATTCTTCTTTTTCTTTTCTTTCGTTGAGAATTTTTTTGCGTTCATTATCAGATAATTTGTTTTCGACACAATCATTCTGATCATATACCTCGCTAGTTGGCACCTTATGACTTGGATTTATCGGAACAGGTGGTCGGGGCACAGGTATTTGCATGCAAGAAATTAGTACTTTGGAATTAACCTCACTTAGAACCTTGGGGTCAGCATCAGGCAACATTGATTTGTCATAATTTTGATTTGTATTACAACCAACAATAGTTAGTAAGGTAATCACTAAATAACTGTTACCTTTCATCAATAGATATTAATAAAAAGAAGGCGAAAGTTATTTTTTTCATAAAGCAATTTTATTACTAATTAAAGATTCTACAACCGAGGGATCAGCAAGAGTGGTGGTATCTCCTAAATTAGATAAATCATTTTCAGCAATTTTTCTTAAAATTCTTCTCATTATTTTTCCAGATCTTGTCTTTGGAAGGCCAGGAGCATTTTGTATAAGATCTGGTTTTGCAATAGCGCCTATTTCTTTAGCAACAAATTGTTTTAATTCATTAATTAATTCATCACTAAATGATTCTTCAATCATTAAAGTAACAAAAGCATAAATGCCTTGGCCTTTTATAGGATGATCAAAACCAACCACTGCAGCTTCAGCAACTTTTGTATGAAGTACAAGAGCACTTTCGATTTCCGCAGTTCCAATTCTATGCCCTGAGACATTTAGAACGTCATCCACTCTTCCAGTAATCCAGTAATAGCCATCTTCGTCTCTTCTAGCTCCATCACCAGTAAAGTAGATATCTTTATACATACTAAAATAAGTATCTAGCATTCTTTGATGATCTCCATAAAGACTCCTAATTTGACTAGGCCAAGACTGCTCTATAACTAAGTTTCCAGAATTTGGTCCCTCTAGTGTTTTACCATTTTCATCGTATAGCGCTGGTTTTACACCAAAGAAAGGAAGGGTGGCTGAACCAGGCTTTGTTGGAGTAACTCCTGCGATTGGTGAAATAAGAACCGAACCAGTTTCAGTTTGCCACCAAGTATCTATAATTTCACATTTAGATTGACCAACAATTTTGTAATACCAATCCCATGCTTCTGGATTGATCGGCTCACCAACAGTTCCTAAGATTCTTAAAGAACTCCTTTTGGTCTTTAAAACAGGTTCATCACCTTGTGCCATAAGCGCCCTAATAGCTGTTGGAGCGGTATAAAAGATATTGATTTGATATTTATCACATATTTCCCAGCATCTTGAAGCAGATGGATAAGTGGGAATTCCTTCAAACATTAAAGTTGTGGCTCCATTAGATAAAGGACCATATAGGATGTAAGTGTGGCCAGTTATCCAGCCAACATCTGCAGTACACCAATATCTATCTTCTGACCTTATACCAAAGATATATTTAAAACTAATATGAGCGCCTAACAAGAATCCAGCAGTGGTATGAAGGACTCCTTTTGGTTTTCCTGTTGAACCAGATGTATACAATATAAAAAGGGGATCTTCAGAATCCATTGGTTCAGGAGTGCATGAGGTCGCTACATTTTTAGATATCTCTTCGTACCATATGTCTTTGGCTTCGTTCCATTGAATATCTCCTCCAGTCCTTTTTATAACAAGAGTATTTTTTACTTCAGGACAATCCTTAAGTGCTTCATCAACATTTGATTTTAATGGTACTTTTTTCCCTCCTCTAAGACCTTCATCAGCTGTTATGACAATTTTGCAATCAGCATCTAAAATTCTATCTTTTAGAGATTCAGGTGAGAAACCTCCAAACACAACCGAATGAACGGCTCCTATTCTTGCACAAGCAAGCATTGCAAAAGATGCCTCGATAATCATTGGCATATAGATACATACTCTTGAACCTTTCTCTACCCCAAGATTTTTAAGAACATTAGCAAATTTACAGACCTCATCATGAAGCTCTTGATAGGTAAGTTTTTTTGATTCTGATCCATCATCTCCTTCCCATATTAGAGCGACCTTATCAGCATTATCGTTTAGATGCCTGTCAATACAATTGAAACTAACATTAGTTTGACCACCACTAAACCATCTAGTGCTTGAAAAACCATTGTTATGAACTTCTTCAAAATCTTTCAACCAAGATATATTTTCTTTGGCCAATACTTCAAAGAATTCTTTAGGATTTTCTATAGATTCATTGTGGAGTTTTTTAAATTCATCAATATCTTTAATGTATGGGTTTATAGACTTAGGGCTATATAACTCGTTAGACACAATTAATTATCTAAATAATCGAAGGTTGTGGGTTAACAAAATTTTTACCCTTCGGATTAGACATAATCATGGTAACTAATGCCTCATAATCAGATTCATTTGATTCAAGGTTAATATCAGCTGCATTAATAATTAATAGAGGTGCTGAATTGTAATCAAGGAAGAATCTAGAGTACGCATCATTCAATCTTTCTAAGTAGTCTAATGTGAGATATTGTTCATTAATATTTCCTCTTTTAGTAATTCTTTCTTTAAGAATTTCTATAGGAGCTTGAAGATAAATAACTAAATCTGGAGAGGGCGCATCTAAAGTTAAATGTTCATATACTTTGTCATAAAGATTCATTTCTTCGTTTGAAAGAGTAACTTCTGCAAACAGTCTATCTTTTTCAATTAAAAAATCTGCAACACGGACGTTTTCAAAAAGACTTCTTTGTTTTAGATCTTGAATTTGTTGCATTCTTTGGAATAAAAAGAAAAGTTGCGTTGCTAAAGCCGATTGACCAGGATTTCTATAGAAATTTTTAAGGAATGGATTTTCTGCTGGTTGCTCTAAAAATGCATCATAGTTAAATGATTCTGCAATTTTATTGGCAAGAGTAGTTTTTCCAACACCTATTGGACCTTCAATAGCTATATATTTTGGTAATGGTATTTCGTTTAAAGCTGGCTTCATTACAATTCTTTATTATTAATTAATAGATTATCTTAACTCTTCTGAGAAGCCAAATTTTTTATTAGATTCTTGATTTTCTTCAGCCAACTTAGTTATCAATGACTTCTTAATCTGATCGTCATTTTTTTGAAAGTTAGTCCACCAATCACCAAGAGTATTTCTGTGACCAGAAGCTCTTTCTCTAATTAAAAGAAAGTCATAAGCTGCCCTGAATCTAGGATGTTTTAAGGTTTTGTAAGGTTGTTTGCCAATTCTACTTTGAAGCTTTAATTGAAGAACCCATATGTCTTTAATATATGTATGAAATTTTCTTGGTATGGCTGTTATTTTTTGTTGTCTTCTGAGAACCCTATCCATTGATCTAAAAAACTTTCTTAAATTGATTTCTCCTTTCTGATTTGAAATTTCAATAAGCTGAGGCCATAAAAGAGCAGCCACAAGAAAGCCAGGAGTAACTGATTGATCATTAGAGATTCTTCTATCAGTATTCCTTAAAGCTTCAATCATTAAATTGCTTGTAAATTCATTCTTTTCAGGGTTTGTTCCAATTAAATATTTATTTAAACCAAAGGTGCATAACTTTGCAAAGTTTTTTTCAGCCATGCCATTTAGAAATATTTTGCAAAACTCATCAAATAACCTTGCATTAGATATATTCAATAGAAGACTACCTTTGTCATAAATTGCATGCTTAATATCCGTATCAATTTTAAAATTTAATTTATTACTAAATCTAATAGCTCTTAAACTTCTTACCGGATCCTCAGCAAAACGTTTTTGAGGATCGCCAATTGATACAATAACTCTTTCATGAATATGTTTCATGCCATTATTATGGTCTTCAATTTTTTGAGTAATAGGGCAGTAATACAAAGCATTAACAGTGAAATCTCTTCTGTATGTATCCTCCTCTAATGTTCCCCATATATTGTCTCTTAAAATCTTTCCTGCTTGATCTTTAACTAGACTTCCTTCATTTGAGCTATCTTCACCAGAGCGGAATGTTGCAACTTCAATTAATTCAGCCCTGTTAAATATATGAACTAGTTTAAATCTTTTTCCAATTATTCTAGAGGCTTTAAATATTTTTCTAATTTGCTCAGGAGTTGCATTGGTAGCAATATCGAAATCCTTTGGCTCAATTCCGCAAAGAAGATCTCTAACACATCCACCTACTAAGTAGGCTTGAAAATTTTTATTCTGTATATCTTTTACTATTGATATAGCAAATTTACTAATTTTTTTATTATTTATCAAAATTTGGTTTTGATAGGGGAGAAATCATCCGCTGAGTTGTTTTTCTTTAATTTCATCTAAGGTTTTACAATCAATACAATGAGTCGCAGTAGGTCTTGCTTCAAGCCTCTTGATACCAATTTCATCTCCACAAGATTCACACCAACCATATTCATCCTGTTTAATTTGCTCTATTGAAATCGCAATCTTATTTATCAGTTTTCTTTCTCTGTCTCTTGTTCTTAATTCAAATGCAAATTCTTCTTCTTGAGAGGCTCTGTCTATAGGATCAGCATAAGTCTCACCCTTGGCTCTAAGATGATCAAAGGTCTTTTGCATTTCTTCTTTAAGATGTTCCTTCCATAAAAGTAGAACCGCAATAAAATGCTTTTTCATTGCAGCACTCATATATTTTTCATTTTTTTTTGGTTTGTAAGGAGCAATCTTAGATTTGTCATTGGCTATGGTATTAGTTTTAACAACTTTTTTTGTATTTTTTTTAAGAGTTTTTTTAACAGGCGTTTTTTTAATAGCAACTTTCTTTGCTGGAGCTTTTTTTGGTGAAGCTTTCTTTACAGGTACTTTTTTTAAAGGTTTTTTAGTAATTTTTTTTGCTTTTTTTTCAGCCATTATGATTTAACAAATAATTTAGGGTGGAGAAAGTATCAGATACTAGTTAAATTTACTAGTTTTTTCTCAATTTATTTAAAACATCTTGGTATCCTTCTGATGTTAATCTAGGCCCAAATGTTTCAACAACCTTTGATGAGGCATAATTGCTAAACCTTGCGCATTCAGAAATATCACAACCATTTAAGAAGGCATGCATAAAAGAACCAGCATACATATCTCCAGCACCATTAGTATCTATAGGTATTATTTTTTCCGCTGGAGAAAATATTTCTTCGCCTTCCTTGATTACAATACTTCCCTCAGCTCCTTTTGTTATTGCAATCATGTAGGATTGTTTTTTATAGAATTCAATAGCTTCTTTTAAATTTTCAGCTCCTGAAAATGCTATGGCCTCATCGTCATTGCAAAAAATCATATCGATTCCAAAAGACTCAATTTCCTTAAATTTATCCTTAAAACCATGCACTATGCCAGCATCAGAAAGAGACAATGCCTTTAAAGTGTTATCACTATTGATATTTTTTAAAACAGAAGTCACCGCACTAAAATTTTCCTCACTAGTTACCATATATCCTTCAATATAGAAAATTCTTGAATTATCTACAGCATCAAAATCTATATCCTTTGAACCAAGATATGCACTTATTCCAAGCATGCTACTCATAGTTCTTTTTGCATCTGGAGTTACAAATATTAAGCATTTTCCAGTTGGTAGTTCTGACCCTTCTTTACTAAAGCCAATATGTTTTACCCCAGCTTTATGAAGACTATCTAGATATTTTTTGCCATCTTCATCATTTGCAACTCTGCATACGTGATGGCAGTTTGAGCCATAGTATGAAGCAGCAACTAAGGAGTTTGTTGCTGATCCTCCGCAATCAGAGACGGATTCAACTCCCATTTGTTGTAGTTTATTTATAATTGGAGAATGTTCTTCTGCTGAAGCAAGAGTCATTGAATCTGCTTCCAGGCCAATACTTTCTAGAAATTCATGTTCAACCATATACTGTGTATCAACCAAAGCATTTCCTAGGGCACTTATGTCATATTTCATCTTATAGTCCTTTTTCTAATATTTGTTTAATGATACTGATTGTATGATTAATTTCTACTTTAGTATGCTTTGTTGATATAAAACCAGCTTCAAACTTTGAAGGAGCAAAATATATCCCATTAGCAATACATTTATTTAGAAATTTTTTAAATTGCTTGTCATTAGTTTTAATAACATCATTAAGATTTTTAGGTAAATTTTCAGAGAAAAAGAATCCAAACATTCCTCCCCTTTGATTAATAGAAAGCGGAATGTTATGTTCTAAAAATAATTGCTGCATTCCATCTAACAAATAAGAAGCTTTAGCTTCTAAAGCTTTATAAGGATTATTTTTGATCAAAAGCTTAATAAGTTTTGAGCCTGCAGCCATCGCCAATGGATTACCTGATAGAGTACCAGCCTGATAAACAGGACCATTTGGCGCTAGAAAATCCATAATTTCTTTACGACCACCAAAAGCTCCAACAGGAAGACCCCCTCCAATTACTTTTCCCAGTGTTGTTAAATCTGGTTTGATTTTATAGATTTCTTGCGCCCCTCCCAAAGAAACTCTAAAACCTGACATTACCTCATCAAAAATTAGCAAAGATTTATTTTCTGAGGTTTTCTTTCTCAATAATTGAAGAAAAGACTTGTCAGCAGGGATAAAACCCATATTTCCAGCAATTGGCTCAACTATAACCGCTGCAAGATCATTTTTTATTTTATTAAAGACTTTTAGAAAGTCTTCTTTATTATTAAATTCACAGCTTAATGTTTGCTTTGCAAGCTCTTTGGGAATGCCTGGAGAGTCAGGAAGTCCAAATGTTGTTACACCTGAACCAGCTTTAATCAATAAAGAATCTACATGCCCATGATAACAACCATCAAATTTAATAATTTTATTTCTTTTTGTAAATCCTCTTGCAAGCCTAACTGCACTCATGGTGGCCTCAGTTCCAGAATTTACCATTCTTATTTTTTTTATAGATGGCATACACTCTTTAATAAGAATTGCTGTGGATGACTCAATGCTTGTCGGGGCGCCATAACTAGTTCCAAGTTCAAGTTGCTTTGAAATAGCTTTAATTATTTCAGGATGAGAATGACCCATTATCATAGGACCCCATGACCCTATGTAGTCAATATACTTATTATTGTCAGCATCAAAAACATATGCACCTTTAGCTTTCTTAAAAAAAATTGGGTTACCATCAATATTTTTAAAAGCTCTTACAGGTGAGTTCACTCCACCGGGCATATGTAATTTGGCTTCTTTAAAAAGCTCAATAGATTTATTTATTTTATTCATAGCTTTAAATCTCTTGCAAAATTTTCAACTTCTTTCCAATTTGTGAATTCATAAGTTTGAGAAGTATCTGTCGGACCCTTTGTAACCCACATAATAAATTTTATAGCGTATTTATCAATAAAATTATATTTTGGATATTCTATTTTGCCTGCAAAAACCGCTAACTTCTTTGGTTTCCACTTAGTTTTTTCTAAAAACTTTATTAAATATGGATTTGTTGTAGGTGAGTTTTTTTCAGGCTTTCTAGCAACGACATTTACAGAAAAAAATGCATTTTCTTTAGAATCTATTATATGCATATTTTTATCTACGAAATCATATACTTCATTCCGATACTTTCCATATCTTATACTTGCACCAATAATTATTTTTTCATATGAGCCCAAATCAATATTATTTGAAATCGGCAAGACATCTATACTAGTTTCAGAAGCATGTTGAGCAATATTTTTACAAATTGCTTTTGTTTGTCCATCAACTGTTGAATATATTATTAAAGATTTTTGCATTTATAGTTATTTTGAAATTAATTGAATTTCTTGAAAAAAAAGTATTTAGGCATATTTATATTTTATACTGATATTTAAATTTATAATGTCTTGATATGAAAAAATATTTTTTAGTAATTTTTATAATTTCTATGTATGAGTTAAATGCTGAAGTTAAACTTGAAGATTGTGCCTCAATAAAGTCTGATATAAAGAGACTAGCTTGCTATGATTATCTTACTACAGGAGTATCTAAAACATCAGAGGAACTATCAAAGAAAGAGTCTAACGATACCTCTTCTGTAGATAACGATAACGAAACCATATCTAAAGAAGAAGCTAATTTTGGATTATCAAATAAACAAAAAATAGAAGCTCAAATACAAGTCAATAAATTACAATTGAATTCAATAATTTCTAATGTATCAAAGGTAGTTGGAGGCAAAACAAGATTTAAGCTTTCAAATGATCAGCTTTGGGAATCTCAGTCAGTTTTATCATCTATTAAACTTAACAATTTCAGAGTAAAAAATAATATTGTTATTGAAGAGGCAAATATGGGCGGTTTTTGGATGATAAATATATCTTCAAATGTAAAAATCAAGGTAAAGCGGATTTCTTAAAATGGATAAAATCTCTAATAAATCTTTAAATTTGACTGAAAGTGCTTTATCAAGAATACAAAGTGTTATGACCGCTAATGATGATTTGGGATCTAAATTTAGAGTTTATGTAACTGGAGGAGGCTGTTCCGGTTTCCAATATGGATTTAAGTTTGATCCTGAGACAGCGTTTGATGATGATGTAATTGAGTTTGAAACTTTTTCAGTTCTATTAGATTCAATGTCTTATCCATACTTGTATGGATCAACGCTTGATTTTATAGAGGACTTATCTGGCTCTAAGTTTGTGATAAATAATCCCAATGCAAAGACGACTTGTGGTTGTGGAGAATCATTTACTATCTAGGGCTAAATATCTCACCTCTCTCCATATACGCAAGGTAAGCAAAAGCTGCTGCTTCTACAAATTTAGATTCAACCTCTGCATCGGTTGTTTTTATTTCTAAATTAATCTTTTTTCTTATCAAATCCATTAGAAACAAATTTTTTGTTCCCCCTCCGTGGAAGATAATATCTTTAGGATTATTGCAATGATCACAGAAAATTTTGATCATTTCGGCGCTGAATTCTGCTAGAGTCCTCATCAATTCATTTGCATCCAGTGAAGGGATTTCATTCATTAGATTGTAATAATCTTTTTTATCGTCCGCCCTTGGAAATTTCATATTATGACATTTAGTTAATAATTCAGTTAACAAAATATTATTAATCTCACCTTTTGATGCTTCCTCTCCATTAAAATCAAATGGCCTATTAAATTTTTCGTTTGCAACTAAATCCATAAGACAGTTACCCGGCCCAACATCAGAAGCTAAAGATATTTTCTCTCCAATAAGGTATGTACCATTCGCAATACCACCAATATTAAAAATTAATTTATTTTTATCTCTTTCTGAATATAGGTACTTGTGAAAGAACGGAACTAAAGGCGCACCCATACCTCCTAAAGCTATGTCAAAATTTCTAAAATCAGAAAATACTTTAATTCCTAAGGAATCAGATATCTTTTGAGGATTTCCTATCTGATAACTTCTTTGTCTTGTATGAAAAATAGTTTGCCCTGAAAAACCAATAGCAGCTATGTCATTATGTTTGAGTCTTTTCTTATCTAGAAGTGTTTCAACAAGCTCAACGGTTTGATTATTTAATATATCTTCTAGTTCAAATAGTTTTTTTGATTCATCAATGGTCTTATACCCAGCCATCAAACATTCTTCATAATCTTTTTTATATGATTTTTCTAAATCTAAACTTATTCTTCCAATTAATTGAAATTGATCATCAAAAGAAACAATACAACCATCAAGCGCATCAGCGCTTGTACCAGTCATTACTCCTATAAACTTTTTACTCATCTTGCTTAAAATTATACTCACTTAGTTTTTCTAGATTTAAATTAACTAAATTTTTAAATTCCTTCATCTGACTTGGGGTGACTGATTTCGCAGAGGGCAGCTCTACTTTTACAGGATCTGTTCTTATTTTTCCTTGCCAAAACTCAAAATGTAAGTGAGTTCCTGTTGCCTGTCCTGAATCACCAACATATGCAATTATTTCACCTTGTTTTACTTTACTCCCAACTTTTGTTTTTGTATTAAACCTTTCAAGATGAGCATATAAAGTTTTTATATTTCCGCCATGTTTTATTTCAACTGTTCTTCCATAACCACTTTTATAACCAACAAAAGAAATTACTCCGTCTCCAGAGGCCATCACAGGTGTATTTCTCTTCGCAGCATAATCAACACCATTATGCGCTTTTATTTTATGCAGAATAGGATGCATTCTATTTGGATTAAAATGAGAACTTATATATGCAAAATCTAGAGGAGCTCTTAAGAATGCCTTCTTTACATTATCGCCATTTTGATTAAAGTACTGTTTACCTTGATTTTTATCAAAAAACCTTTGAGCAATATATCTATTATTTTTATTAATGAATTCAGCAAAAACTATATCTCCACTAGAAATCTTCTTACCTTGTGAATAATCAGCTTCAAAAATTACAGAAAATTTATCTCCATCTCTTACATCAAAAATAAAATCAACATCCCAACCAAAAATATATGCAAAGTCCATAATAATGCTATCTGGAATACCAACATCTAAAGCATTTTTATAGAAAGAGGTACTTATTTCACCTTGTTTAAATGAAATAATATTTTCTATTTCTTTTTTAACTTTCTCTACCGTAACCTCTTCAGAAACTCGAATCACTATTGAATTTATCTCGTCTTTAATGATTTCAATATTATTCAAGTTTTCGCCAAGATAATTAAATTCCATAATATCTCCAGGCTTTATACCCGATAAAATATTATTCTTATCAAAATTAAATATCTTGTAGGCTGTATTTAAAGGAACATTTTTTTCTTCAAATATTATTGAGAGACTTTCTCCTTTTTGAACTTTATGTATTTCTTTATTTTTTAAATTTGGAAGTGTATTAGCAAGATCCTTAGAAATGCTAATTTCTTCTATTGGATCTGGCTTATTGAAATTTGAATCTACATAGATTAACAAGATAGCAAAGATTGAAATCAAGAAAACAATTATTACTAATTTAGCAGGAGTTTTTTTAAACCCAATCATAAATCTTCTTGAAGATTCAACAGTTCAGTATTGCCACCAAAGGCTACAGAATTTTTTGAAATGACCTTTTCATTTAAAAATTGCAATAAATAGTTAGGGCCTCCTGCTTTAAAACCGCTGCCAGAAAGACCAACTCCTCCAAAAGGTTGCGATCCAACTACGGCACCAACCATATCTCTATTAATATATATATTTCCAATATTTGATTGTTTTCCAAAATAGTCTGCTCTAGATTCTATTCTTGAGTGAATACCCATCGTTAAACCATATCCAGTTTTGTTAATATCATTAATTAACTTGTCAGTATTATTAGATTTATATTTGAGTAAGTGAAGAATTGGACCAAATTGTTCATTTTTAATATCTGATATTTTATTAATTGTTATTAGTGTTGGTGAAATATACTTATCATTAGTACTTTTAGTTGTTTGAAATACATCAAATTTCTGTTCTCTACATTTATCAATATATTTATTAAGATTAACGATTGATTGCTTAGTAATTATTGGCCCAATATCTGTGTCAAAATTATTTGGATCTCCAATTTTTTGAGTAATAATATTGCCTTTTATCATCTCGACAAGTTCTTCATAAATTTCTTCTTGAATGCAAAGCACTCTCAAAGCAGAGCACCTTTGACCTGCGCTATCAAAGGCCGACCTAATAACATCATCAGTTACTTGTTCTAGTAATGCACTTGAATCAACAAGCATAGAATTAATTCCACCTGTCTCAGCAATCAATGGGACTATCTGATTTTGATTTTCAATAAGATTTGTTTGAATTTTTTTTGCTGTTGGAAGTGATCCTGTAAAAGCAACCCCTTGAAGTGAATTTACTTTAGTCAACATATCACCGTACAAACCATCACCAAGAATAAGCTCTAGCGCACTTAAAGGAATTCCACATTCATGAAATTTACTAACAACAAGATATCCAAGTATAGATGTATGTTCAGATGGTTTAGCTATAACTTTATTACCGCAAGAGAGTGCTGCTGATATTTGTCCAATAAGGATGGCTACTGGAAAATTCCATGGACTAATACATAAGAATCTTCCTTTTGGACTATATAAGATTTTATTCTCTTCTCCAGTCGGTCCGTCAAGTTCTCTTTCTTCTATTATCTTTAAAGCTTGTTCTGCATAGTATCGAAGAAAATCTACTCCCTCTCTTATTTCATCCACTGCATTTTGAATAGTTTTACCAGCTTCATTTATAAGATAAAAAATTAACTCGTAGGGATCTTTTTCAATAGAGTCAGCAACCCGATTTAAAATTTCAGTTCTTTTTTTAACATTAATCTTTTCCCATTCACTTGAATTATTTTTTTCAAGACAATCTTTGATATCTTTTGGGTCATCAAAGTTTATGGTACCCATATCAATGTTTGAAGAAATTGAGGATACTTTAAATTTTCTCTCAGCAGATTTATTTCTTCCAACATAAATAGATTCAGCATTTATTTTTTTGTCTTTGAATTTTGCTAATTTCACTGATAGATTTTCTAAATTTTGTTTTTCAGAGAGATCTATTCCAGAAGAATTTAGTCTTGTACCAAAAATATTTTTAGGCAATAAAATTTCCTTTTTTTCACTCTTCATTCTTATATAAGGATTTTGAGCTAACCATTTTGAGTCTGTTTCTGGATCAAGCAACCTATTTATAAAAGAGCTATTGGCACCATTCTCTAGAAGTCTTCTTACTAAATATGGCAATAAGTCTTTATAGTTGCCTATTGGAGCATATACAGAAGGAGATTGTTCTAAATTTAGAATATTTGAAGCGCTTTTATATAAAAGCTCACCCATGCCGAATAAACGTTGAAATTCATATTTACAATTTTGGCCAAGGTAGTTGATTGATGAAATAGTGTGAGCATTGTGCGTTGCAAACTTTGGATAGATTTTTTTGTTTTCTAAGATTCTCTTTGAACAAGCTAGATAGACAATATCTGTAATAGATTTTTTAGAGAAAACCGGGTAGCCATCATATCCCGATACTTGTGCATGTTTAATTTCATAGTCCCAATAAGCACCCTTAACAAGCCTTAGGTGCATCTCGGCTCTTTTATCTAATATATCGTTTAACCAATTAATTGCATCAAATGCTCTCTTACCATAAGCCTGCAGAGCAATTCCAAATTTATTCCAATTTTTAATTTTTTTATCAAATGCAAGCTGTTCAATAATATGGAGACTCAATGAAAGTCTATCTTGTTCTTCTGCATCAATTGTTATCTCAACATCCTTTGAATATGCGTGATGTACTAATTCTTTTAATCGCGGAATTAGCTCCAAATTTACATCACTAATTTTTCTCATTTCATATCTTGGATGTAAGGCTGATATTTTTATGGAAACTCCATGCGATAGATTTTTTACAAGATTAATTTTTGCTACCTCATCAATAGCATTCAAATAAGATTCAAAATAATTCTCAGCTTGAAAAGGAGTCCTTGCAGCTTCACCCAACATATCAAATGAATAAGCTTCTTTTTCAAGCCCAGGAAGTTTTTGAATATCTTTAAAATTTTTACCTATTACAAATTCTTGACTTAGAATCTGCATGGCAGCCAAAACTGCATTTCTAATTGGCATTTCTCCAGATTTTGATATTAAGTTGGATAAGAAACTATTTGGATCTTTAGACCATTCGCTTGGAGTGGCAACGACTTTGCCTGCAAGTAACAAACCCCAAGTAGAAGCATTTACAAAAATACTATCGGCTTTATTTAGATGATCAATCCATTTACCCTCTGAGAGCTTTTCAGAAATTATCAAATCTCTTGTTTTTTTATCAGGTATTCTTAACACAGACTCTGCAAGACACATTAAGGCAACACCTTCCTTATTATCTAATCCATATTCGTTAAGAAAAGCATCAAGCATAGTGCGATCTTTTTTATCTTCTCTGCAAAGGTCAATAATAGATTTAGCATTTTGAGATATCGATACTTCCTCTAAAAACTTTGTTTCATTTGATATTTTTGATAAAAGCTGAGTTTCCGATACAAATTTATTATTTATATTAAGCATAGCCATTATTTTAATCGTTAAAGACCAACTAGCAACTTTGTGATTCTAATAATGATATAAAAATACTATGATAGTGATATGGAAGATGCTTTAAAAATAATTAATAGGGGAACAGATGAAATACTTACAGAAACTGATCTCGAAAAGAAACTAAAATCAGGTAAGCAGCTTGTAATAAAAGCTGGTTTCGATCCAACTGCACCTGACTTGCATCTTGGTCACACTGTTTTACTAAACAAACTTAGACACTTTCAAGATTTAGGTCATAAAGTAATATTTTTAATTGGTGATTTTACTGGAAGAATTGGAGATCCATCAGGCAAAAATAAAACAAGGCCAACATTAGATTCAAAAAATCTTATTGAGAATGCAAAGACATATGAAAAACAAGTCTTTAAAATTTTAAAAAAAGAACTTACAGAAATTAAATTTAATTCTGAATGGTGTGATCAGCTTGGAGCAGATGGGTTAATAAAGCTTGCTTCAAAATATAATGTTGCAAGAATGCTTGAAAGAGACGATTTTAATAAAAGATTTACATCAAATAAAAGTATTGCTATCCATGAATTTTTATATCCACTTGTCCAAGGATATGACTCAGTTGCTCTAAAAGCTGATGTTGAGTGTGGAGGAACAGATCAAAAATTTAATCTTTTGGTTGGAAGAGAACTACAAAGAGATTACGATCAGGATCCACAAGTTGTTATCACTGTTCCTATTCTTGAAGGCCTTGATGGCGAAAAGAAAATGTCTAAATCATTAGATAACTATGTTGCTATAGACGAAGATCCTGATGAGATGTTCGGAAAAATTATGTCTATATCTGATGATCTAATGTGGAGATGGTTTGAGCTTTTAAGTTTCATGCCCGAAGAACAAATATCTAAATTAAAAGATGAAATGAATATAGGTAAAAATCCGAGAGATATTAAATTTGTCTTAGCAGAAGAACTTATAGATAGGTTTCACGAAGATGGAGATGGAAAAAAATGTAAAGAGACTTTCTTAAATAGATTCCAAAAAGGACATATGCCAGATGAAATTGAATTAATCGAAGTTAAAATTGAAAAAGATACAATCCTCTTGGTCAATCTTTTGAAAAATACAAATATGATTAGCAGTATTTCTGAGGGAAATAGATTAATTAAACAAGGCGGAATTAAGATTAATTCTAAAAAGGTTGAAGACTCAAAATTAGAAATTTCAAAAGGAACTGAAGATGTCTATCAAGTTGGTAAAAGAAAGTTCCTTAAAATAAAAGTTTAATTATGAAAAATTTTTTAACCCTCTTTAGCTTATTTATATTAATTTCATGTGTCCAAGATAGCCCAAACGTTAAGCAAATTGAAAATATGCAGTTCTTTATAGATAACAAAAAGAATGTTGAGGTTGTTGAAATTGAACCAGGGCTCCAGTATTCAGTTATTAATCAAGGTGATGCAAGTGGATCAAACCCGGAATTAAATCAAACTATAACTGCTCATTTTCATGGCACTCTCACTAATGGAGAAGTTTTTTGGAGCTCTCTTGATACCGAACCATTAGAAATAGAATTATCAAAATTAATCATAGGTTGTCAAAAGGCAATATCTTTAATGAAGAAAGGAGATAAGTGGATGGTATATATTGACCCAACTATGGCCTATGGTGAGGAAGGTAGACCAGGTATACCTTCTAACTCAATTCTCATCTTTGAAATAGAATTATTAGAAATAATCTAAGCTTTGATTAAAGGATTATAGTTTATAAATATTAGACCAAACCAAGCCTTGTTGTATTCAAGTATTTTTTCTAATACATTTTTCATAATTCATTTTATCAGAACTTTTTTTGAATTATGGTGGGCCTGGGAAGACTCGAACTTCCGACCTCTCGATTATCAGTCGAACGCTCTAACCAAAACTGAGCTACAGGCCCTAATTACGAATGAGCATTCTACCTTTGAATTAGTCTTTCGACAATTGCTCTATAAAGTTTTCAGTGACTTATAAAGAGTAAAGAAGATATAACCTAATGGGATTATAAAAATATATTCAGTTATTGATAGAATAAAGATTTGAACAATTCCAGCAGGAATAATACTGCCAAGCACTAAAGCTGAAATTAGAATTAAACTCATGAAGATTAAAGTGAACATAAATAATTTTGATCCATGTTCATCTGTTTTTTCCCATGAAGAGCTTATAGACTCTGATATTTTACTATCCTCATACATTATTTGCGCAGCAAATAAGCCAAATCTTGCAGATAAATAAATACCAGGAAGTATTAATAATAAATAACCAAATGCAGTAACAATAGTTACTAAAATATATGCTCCAAATAATGGGAAAAATTTTGATAGACCAGCTTGCAGAGCACTTATTGGGTTGATAGATTTACCTGTATCAATCGACATGTATGCGATCCATACCCCACCTAAAAATGATATTTGCACAACAAGACCGATTAACCCAACTAATCCAATCATTAGAGAATTATTCTCAAAAAACTCAAAAAAGTCTTCTGGTTGAGTCATTTCATTTAAAGGCGATACCAAGTAACCAAGTATAGTTTCCATTGCAATAATTGGGAGTCCTAGTATCAAGAAGAATTTCCAATTTGCAAATGCAAAACTCCATGCAGCTTTAAATTGATTCATATCGCAATTGTAAAGTAATATATTTAATATGTATAAATTTTCTATCTATCTATCATTACTTTTAATTATTTCTTGCAGCAATTCTGATATGAAAATTAATTATCCAGAATCTAAGAAAGTTAATTTCTCTGAAAAACTTCATGGCTATGAAATCACAGATTCTTATAGATGGCTTGAAGACTTTACTAGTGAAGATTCAATTGAATGGGTTCAAAGACAAAATGAGTTTACTCAAGAATATATTAAAAAAAATAAATACAAAAAAAATATATCAAATTACTTAGAAACAATTTGGGAAAGTGAGTCAATATCAATTCCCTATAAAATCAAAGACAAAACTTTTTATTATTTTAATGATGGAACATTTCAACAAAGCAAATTAATGATAAGAGATTGTGATGATTGTGAAGAAAGAGTTTTAATAGATCCAAATACTTTTTCTGAGGATGGAACTGTATCCCTTGGTGGTACAAGTGTAAGTAATGATGCAACTCATATGGCATTTTCAATTTCTGATGGTGGTTCTGATTGGAGGACCTGGAAAGTTATTAATATAGAAACTGGTGAAGTATTGGAAGATGAACTCAAGTGGGCAAAGTTTTCTGGTGCATCCTGGGAAAATGATGATAGTGGTTTTTACTATCGAAGATATGAAGAACCTAAAGGAGAACTTTTAAAGGAATTAAATGAATCTCCTAAATTAATGTTTCACAAAATTGGTACAAATCAGTCTGAAGATAAGTTAATTTACGAAAATCTTGATAATCCAAGATGGGGATTTGGAATTACTGTAATAAAAGACAGTGAAATGAAATTGTTGTCTATTTCAGAAGGGACTGATGATAGAAACAAGATATACATAAAATTAGATAAAAATAGTGATTTTATTCCGATTATTGATGAATTAATTGGGACATATAGCTTTATTGATAGCAAAGATAATATTTTGTGGTTTTATACGACTGAAAATGCTCCAAATGGGAAAATTGTTAATCTCGAAATAAAAAATGGGTCTTTTGTATGGAATGAAGTCATTCCAGAATCTAAAAAAGCTATAAGATCAGTAAATATTGTTAATAATTTATTTATTATTAATTATTTAGAAGATACTTTTTCTCAAATTAGTTTTTTTGATTTGTCAGGTGAACTTATTTCTAATTTATCTCCACCCAAACAAGGTACTATTAGTGGATTTGGTGGTGGAATTGAAGACAGTAGTTCTTATTTTGCAATCACAAATTATGTTACTCCTAGGGAAATATATGAAATAGATCTGACTGATCAATCCTTTAAATTATTTTGGAAGGAAGAACTTGTTGGGTATAACTCGGAAGAGTATGTTTCAAAGTTAGATTTTTATTCGTCAAAAGATGGTACCAAAATTCCAATTCACATAAGTCATAAGAAAAATTTAGTTATCAATGAAGAAACACCATTATTAATTTATGGTTATGGAGGTTTCAACATTTCAATACTTCCAAATTTTAGTAAAAATCAAACAGCATGGAAAAACCAAAACGGAGTGTATGCTGTTGCAAATTTAAGAGGTGGTGCTGAATATGGAGATGCTTGGCACGAGGCAGGCATGTTATTTAATAAGCAAAATGTTTTTGATGATTTTGCTTACGCTGCAAAATTTTTACATTCAAAGAAAATTGGTTCGCCAGAAACTACAGCTATTGATGGAAGATCAAATGGTGGGCTTTTGGTGGCAGCAACCATGCTTCAAAATCCAGACCTATTTAAAGTAGCAATTCCTCAGGTTGGAGTATTAGATATGCTCAGGTTTAATAAATTCACAATTGGATGGGCTTGGGAAAGTGATTATGGCTCTTCAAATAAAAAAGATGAATTTGAAAATTTGCTAGCATATTCACCACTTCACAATATTAAATCTGATGTTTGTTATCCAACAACACTTATAACAACCGCGAGTCGTGATGACAGAGTTGTTCCTTCTCACTCATTTAAATTTGCTGCAAAATTACAGGAATTACAATCTTGTGATAATCCTATTTTAATAAGAGTAGAAGATAGGGCCGGTCATGGTTCAGGAACCCCAAAAGATAAAAGAATAAACCAAATATCCGAAATCTATGGATACGCTTTAAATGTTATAAATAACTGATATACGGTTATAAATAATCCATTAATAACATATAGAAATTAATACAAAATTACCACTTTTAAATATGATAAATATCTTTTAATATAACTCATAGATGCAAAGGGGTGGCTTAAAAACCTGAGATCTTATGAAACTCTTTGAACCTGATCAACACAATAGTTGCGGAGGAATTGCATATGAATATCAGAAACAAATTTTTATTTTTAATACCTATATTATTTTCTATTTTTATTTTTTCACAAGATGTTGAAGAAATAATTGTTAAAGGTGAATATAGAGAAAAACCTATAAATGAAGAAGATTCAAGTATCAGCATTATTCAGTCTGAAAAAATAGAGTCTCAAGCAATAAAACATTTTCAACAACTTTCTTATCTTGTACCAAATTTAAATTATGCCGCCTCAGATTCAAGAGCAAGATATTTTCAAATTCGTGGAATCGGAGAAAGGTCTGGTTATCAAGGCACACCTAATTCTTCTGTAGGTTTTTTGATAGATGATATTGATTATTCTGGACAAGGTGGAATCGCAACTTTATTTGATGTTGATCAAGTTGAAGTTTACCGAGGTCCTCAAGGTTCTAGAACAGGAGCAAATGCTCTTGCAGGATTAATTTATATAAAGACCAAAGAACCAACCGATGAATTTGAAGGAACTTCTGAATTAACTATCGGTGATTATGGAACACAAAATATTGGTTTTGCATTTGGCGGCCCAATGAAAAATAAAAAATTAAAATATCGTCTTGTTGTTAGATCTGATTATGCAGATGGCTTTAGAAAAAATATTTACTTAAACAAATCAGATACTTCAAAAAAAGATGAACTTACACTGCGGTACAAAATAAACTGGGAACTTAATAAAAATACAAATATAGATTTACTAATTTCTAAAGTTGAGATGAATGATCCAGCAGATATTTGGACTATTGATGGGAGTTTAAATACCCTATCTGATCGTCCTGGAATGGATTCACAAAATACTGACTCATTTAAAGTAAAAATTTCTAAGAATTTTAACAATTTTGAACTACAAAGCATCACAAGCACTACAAAAACTGGTGTTGTTTTCAGTTATGATGCAGATTGGGGGAATTATGAATCCCATTTTCCTTTCACGTATGATTATTTTTCAGAAACATTAAGAAAAAGAGATACTTTTAGTCAAGAATTGCGTATTTTGTCAAAAAAAACTGATTTTTCTATAAAAAATCCATTTGAATGGATTTTTGGCTTTAATTTTAGTGAGTTGGACGAAATAAATACAACTAAAGATGATGGAATTTACGGTGATCCATCTGATCCTTATGGTCCTTATGCAAGTCAAACGGTAGTCTCTCGAGATTATGATTCTGAGAGCTTATCGTTATTTGGAAATATTGATTATTTTTTAACAGATAATTATAAGATTGTTTTTGGATTAAGATGGGAGAGCTGGGAATCAAAATACAGCGATTCAAATAATGAATCCTTTAACCCATCTGACAACATGAACGGAGGAAAGATTTCATTAGTTAAAAATAATAATGATAACTCAAATATTTATTTTTCAATCGCTCGTGGTTATAAACAAGGTGGATTCAATCTTGGACTTGATGCCACTGATGATTCAATAAAAAAATCTCTTACGTATGATCCAGAATTTCTAACGAACTATGAGATTGGTATTAACTCAAATATGTCAAAGTTCAATTATTCTCTAGTTATGTTTTTTTCAAAGAGAGAAGATCAGCAAGTTTTAATATCCAAGCAAATAGACCCAACTGATCCAAATACATTTTCTTTCTTAACTCAAAATGCTGCTGAGGGAGAGAATTATGGATTAGAAGTTAACACAAATTATTTTATAAGTGATAGCTTAAATTTATTTGCCAATTTAGGAATCTTAAAAACTAAAATCAAAAATTGGGAGTCCAGAGTTGATTTGCAGAATAGGTCTCAAGCACATGCTCCTAAAAAATCATATTCAATTGGAGCTAACTTTGATCTAAATAATAATCTATATATTAAACTTGATATAAATGGAAAAAGTAGTTTCTATTATTCAAATTCTCATAATAATAAATCAAAAAAATACCAACTGCTTAATACAACAATTGGCTATTCAAAAGCTAATCTTTCGGCAGAATTTTGGATAAGAAATGTTTTTGATAAATACTACTCAACTAGAGGTTTCTTCTTTGGTAATGAGGCACCAGATTTCATTGAAACTTTATATAGAAGGCAAGGGGATCCTAGAAATATTGGCTTTACTGTAAGATATAAATTTTAATTCGAATGCCTTCAATTATTATTGAAATATTGGCCGTTACTACTGCATTATTATATCTTTTTCTTGCCGCAGAAGAAGATGTAAAGTGCTGGTATGCCGCTATAATTAGTTCTTCTTTATATTTTTATATAATGCTCAATGCTAACTTAATCATGGAAGCTTATCTCCAGATTTTTTATATAGGGATGGCAATTTTTGGTTTTTTCCAATGGAGAAAATCATATGCTAACAATGAACCAATTAAGATTAAATCCTGGGAATTAAAAACGCATATTTATGTGATTGCTACCATCATAATTATCTCATTATTATCAGGGATTTTACTAAGCAAATATACAAACGCAGCATTACCATTTCTTGATGCAATAACAACATTCGGAGCAATAATAACAACCTATATGGTGGCTAAAAAGGTCTTAGAGAATTGGATATATTGGTTTGTAATAGACTCTATTTCAATATATATATTTGTGTCTAGAGAGCTTTTTTTAACAGCTATATTATTTCTAGTTTACTTAATAATAATTATTTTTGGATATATCTCCTGGAAGAAAACCCTACAAGAACAATATGAATGAAATTAACGAAGATCTTAAAAAATCTAAGATAAATTTTGAAATAATAAATAAAATCAGAAGTGGCATTACAGCAAATACGTATTTAGCAAAATATAAAAAAAATAAATCAATTATAAAAGTATTCAAAAAACAAAAATACAAATTAATAACCAACCAATTTCAATCCAATTTTATTAAAGAGCAATTAGTTAATAAAAAATTATTTCCAGAAGTTACCTATCTTAATAGAAAAGAGGGGATTTTAATTTATAAATATTTTGAAGAAAATAGTATTAAATTGAGTAGAAGCAAGACAATAGAATTACTTGGAATTTCTCTTACTAAATTGCACTCAATTAAATCAAATAAAAATATTAAAACATTTGAACATCAAATAACTGCATATAATAAAATTTTAAAATCTAATAAGAATACTAAACTTATAAAAAAAGCAAATTATCTCCTTAAAAAAATTGAGTCATATGAAAACGGAGAGAAAGTTTTTTCGCATAATGATCTGAATCCCACAAATATATTATTTAGTAGAGAAGATATACGCTTTATAGATTTTGAGTATTCTAGTATGAATAGCAGATTCTGTGATATTTCTAGAATAGTAGAATCTTTTAATATTAATGACGAGGAAATTAATGTTTTATTAAGTTCTTATGGTATTAAAACTAATTCAAGTGTTTTGGAAATTATTAAAGATTGGAGTCTAATGAATTTATATTTAGATCTAATTTGGGCTTATGTTATGAATAAAGTGCAAAAAGGTTCAATTAAAAACAATTATATAAATGGATTAGAGCTTAAATTAGACAATAAAGGCAATGAATAAAGTAAGAATCAATATAACTATTGGTATAAATGCATCAATTTTCATAATAATCTCCTCTTTTTTTGGAATTTTAGGTATTCTAATGGAAAATAAAGTGAAATTACTATCATTACTGTAACCAAGATCATCTAAATCTGTGTCATCATCTATGGGTACATGCATATATTCGCTTTTTGATAATTTATTAATAGAATTAGTTTCAAATTCTTGATCTTTAGTTAAATCAGCTGTATTTTCTTGATGTAGAGCAATATCTTTGTTGTTATTTGTAGTCATTTCCTCAATCTCATACAGTATTTTATCCCTTTTCGCTCTGGCTACATGAATATCAGTAGTTTTTAATGATTTTTTGATAAAATCTTTACCATATATAGCTGCAGCTTCTTTCGACAGTCTTTTCTGTATAAAATAAATATCTTTATTCTTACCTCTTAATATAAGATATTTATCTTTAGTTGTACTCATATGTACTCATAATACTAAATTATTTTCTTTGTATTTGCAAATATATGTACTCATATTTTGCTGTTTGTACTCATATAAACCATTGTACTCATGTTTTTTTCTAATTTTTAATCTTTAATAAAATTTAACAAGAATAATATTTTTTTAACTTAGTTTATTAATTTAATTTTTTGTTGTGTTTAATTTTTTTTGATTTACCATTGATTGGTTAAATATTTATAAGGGGAATTTAAATGAAAATATTATGTATACTCTATGACGATCCAATCAACGGTATGCCAAATCAATACGCTCGAGATGATTTGCCAAAACTAGATAAATATCCTGATGGTATGACTTTGCCTTCACCTAGTTCAGTTGATTTTACCCCTGGTGAACTTTTGGGATGTGTTTCTGGCGAATTGGGGTTAAGAAAGTTTCTAGAAGATGCTGGGCATACTCTTGTTGTAACCTCAGATAAAGATGGAGATGGTTGTGAGGCTGACAAAGAACTTGTTGATTCAGATATTGTAATTTCTCAACCATTCTTTCCATATTACTTAACTAGAGAAAAAATGGAATCTGCTCCAAATTTAAAAATGGCTATTACTGCAGGCATTGGTTCTGATCATGTAGATTTGCAAGCCGCAATGGACAACAATGTAGATGTAGTTGAGGTTACTTATTGTAATTCGAGATCTGTTGCCGAGCACATTGTAATGATGATTCTTTCAATGGTTAGAGACTATCACAATCAGCATAGAATAGTAAAAGAAGGTGGATGGAATATTGCTGACGCTGTTCAAAGATCATATGACGTTGAGGGTATGCATGTTGGTACGGTAGCCGCAGGTAGAATTGGTATTGATATGCTAAGAAAAATGAAGCCTTTTGATGTTCATCTTCATTATTTTGATATTCATAAACTTTCAGATGAAGTAGAGGCAGAACTAAATCTTACTTATCATGATTCTGTAGAATCTTTGGTGGCCGTTTGTGATGTAGTTAATATAAGTTGTCCACTTCATCCCAAAACTGAACACTTATTTAATGACGAGATGATTAATAAGATGAAACGTGGTGCATATATTGTTAATACTGCTCGTGGAAAAATTTGTGACAAGGATGCTATCGCTCGAGGATTGGAGTCAGGCCAATTAAGTGGTTACGCTGGAGATGTTTGGTTCCCACAACCCGCTCCAAACGATCATGTCTGGAGAACTATGCCAAATCATGGAATGACACCTCATACATCAGGAACATCCCTTTCTGCTCAAGCCAGATATGCTGCAGGTGTAAGGGAAATACTCGAATGTTTCTTTGATAATAAACCCATAAGAGAGCCATATTTGATCGTTCAAAATGGTGATCTAGCTGGCATGGGAGCTCATTCATATACTAAGGGCACTGCCACTGATGGTTCTGAAGAGGCTGCAAATTATAAAAAGTAGCAAATTATTTTCTTAAATCTAGGCGGAGTAAATATCTTCGCCTTTTTTACGCCTATTATATTGTCCTTAGTCATATAATAGATTCATGAAACTTAATTATTGGCAAATTAATTTATTGATTCTTTTGTTCTTGCTTTCGATTTGGTTTGTTGTGTCTTTTGGCTTTGGAATAATTTGGTCAGAAGAATTAGATAGGTTTAAGTTTGGTGGATTTAAATTGGGCTTTTGGTTCTCGCAACAGGGAAGCATTTACTTCTTCGTATTAATTATTTTTATATATGTTTTTTTAATGAATAAGCTCGATAAAAAGTTTTATAAAAATTCAATAGACTCACAAGAAAAACATAAAGAATGAGTCTCCAAGCACTAACTTATTTATTTGTAGGAATTTCTTTTGCTGTATATATAGGCATAGCTATATGGTCTAGAGCTCAATCAACTAATGACTTTTATATCGCTGGTAAAGGCGTTAGTCCTATAGCAAATGGGATGGCTACAGCAGCTGACTGGATGTCAGCAGCATCTTTTATCTCTATGGCTGGTTTGATAGCGTTTCTTGGCAAAGACGGGTCAGTCTATTTAATGGGCTGGACAGGAGGTTATGTACTCCTAGCACTTTTATTAGCACCATATTTAAGGAAATTTGGAAAATACACGGTACCTGATTTTATTGGAACTAGATATTATTCAAAGGCAGCAAGGTTAGTAGCAATTATCTGCTTAATTTTCATTTCATTTACATATGTTGCTGGTCAGATGAGGGGAGTAGGAATTGTTTTTTCAAGATTCTTAGAAGTAGATATAAATACTGGAGTAATAATTGGAATGTGTATTGTTTTCTTTTATGCAGTACTTGGAGGTATGAAAGGAATAACATACACACAGGTTGCTCAATACTGTGTTTTAATATTTGCATACTTAGTACCAGCAATATTTATATCTTTAATGATAACTAATAATCCTATTCCTCAAATAGGATTTGGAGATAAAGTTATTGGCTCATCAACTTATTTGTTAGATAAATTAGATCAAGTATCTTTAGATCTTGGTTTTAATGCGTATACAGAATATAGCAAAAGTAATATAGATATATTTTTTATAACAGCAGCACTAATGTTTGGAACAGCTGGACTTCCTCATGTAGTAGTTAGATTTTTTACAGTTCCAAAAGTAAGCGATGCAAGAAAATCGGCTGGATACGCATTAGTATTTATAGCACTTTTGTACACAACAGCTCCGGCAGTAGCAACCTTCGCAAAAATTAACTTTATAAACTCTGTTCAAGAGGTTGAATATAAGCAAGCTCCAAATTGGTTCAAAAACTGGGAGGACATAGGTTTGATTGCTTGGAAAGATAAAAATAATGATGGGATTATAAATTATTCAAATGGTAATGCATTAGAAGGTGTAAAGCCAAACTATATAGATAAAGAGGGTGACTATGGAGAAAGAGCTACTATAAACAATCCGGATCTTTCAAATTCAAATGAAATATATATAGATAATGACATAATGGTTCTTGCTAATCCTGAGATTGCACAATTGCCAAATTGGGTAATCGCATTAGTTGCAGCAGGGGCACTAGCAGCAGCCTTATCAACGGCTGCAGGATTATTGCTTGTGATCTCAGCATCAATATCTCATGATTTGATGAAAAAAATATTGATGCCCAAGATAACAGAAAAACAAGAGTTGTTTTTTGCAAGATGTGCTGCTGCAGCAGCAATTATTATTGCAGGATTATTTGGAATCTATCCACCAGGATTTGTAGCGCAAGTAGTTGCATTTGCATTTGGATTAGCTGCATCTACTATTTTTCCAGCTTTATTTCTTGGAATTTTTTATAAAAGACTAAATAAAGAGGGCGCAATTGCTGGAATGATTTCTGGATTAATAGCTACATCATCTTATATAACTTATTTTAAGTTTATAAGTCCTCAATTGAATATTGCTAAAAATTGGCTTTTTGGTATATCACCAGAAGGATTTGGATTCTTTGGCATGATAATAAATTTTTGTATTGCATTAATTGTTTCAAATTTTTATAGTAAACCACCTAAGGAAATCTATCAGATGATAGATGAAATAAGAAAACCATAAATATGAAAAAAATTGCTGCTATTATTGGCTCCAACGGAGCTATTGGAAACTCAATTTCAGAAAATCTTTTGAAGGACGATATAGTTGATTGCATTTATAAGTTTTCAAGAAAAATCAATGACAAGGATACTGATAAAGTAAAGAACTTTGTTATTGATATAGAAGATGAAGATTCGATAAAAGAAGCCGTTCAAAGTCTGCCCGATAATATTAAATTCGATTTAGTCTTTGTAGCTACTGGAATTCTTCATAATGATGACGATATATTTCCAGAAAAAAGTATAAGAGATATTAATTCCATCAAGCTAAAGAAAGTTTTATTAGTGAATACTATTGGGCCAACATTGGTAGGCAAATATTTTATACCACTCTTACAAAAAGGCACTAAAAGTACTTTCGCTTTTTTAAGTGCAAGAGTTGGAAGCATCACTGATAATAAATTAGGAGGCTGGTATTCTTACAGGGCAAGCAAAACAGCCCTTAACCAGATTATAAAAAACTTTAGTATTGAAGTGAAAAGAACTAATCCTGATGCAATTTTTGTTGGGTTACAACCAGGTACTGTAAAAAGTTATCTCAGTAAGCCATTTGAAAAAAACGTGAAAGACAACAAACTTTTCACTCCTGACTATAGTGCAAAAAAATTACTCGAAGTTATAGCTGAACTTGATATCAAGGATACTGGAAAGATCTTTGCATGGAATGGTGAAGAAATTCAACCATAAAAAAACCCAGCATAGAGCTGGGTTTTTATGAATAAAAATTAAATTATTCTGAGTCGCTTACTGCAGCTACATATATAGCTAAACCAAATGCGATTTTGTTAATAAAATCAGCAAGGTTGTATATTGTATTTGCTCCGGCCATATCTCCGCCACCCATTGCACCAAGCCAATATCCAATTGGATAAATAGCCCAACCAAAAGTAACAATCAATCTGATTGTTCCAAATGCGCTTTGTGCAGCAGCATTTCCACTTGAAGCATTTAATTTTCCAGCTTCGCCAGAGAATACTTCCCAGATGATGTATAACCATGCAATTGTTGCAATAACACCACAGACTAATGCGTTATAGCCAGTTTCACCCATGAAACCAACAACAAGCATTACTAAAGAAGCGCCTAAGAGCTTATAGAATACGCTTGAGCTAACATTAGTACACACTTTAAGAATTAAGTAGAACTCAATAATTTGAAGTGGAACTGTGATTAACCAGTCAATGTATCTGTATACAGTTGGTGATGTTCCAGTTTCGACCCAAACACCTCTCATATATAGATAGTGCCAAAACGCCACACCAGTAACTAAACCAGCAACTGATAATGATGTTTTCCATTTGCCATGAACTCTGTCTCTTTCAACAAAGAAAAATACAGTAGCAGCAAGCATAGCAGCTGTTACCAGCCAGAATGTTACTCCTGTTATATCACTTGTTTGCAAGTCAGCAGCAAATGCAGGTAGTGCAAGAACACTAACCATTGTTAATAAAAATTTCATATATAACTCCTTATAAGTAAGTAGGAGTATAATTACTCCCCCCTGAAATATACAAGTGCCTATCATACAAAAAACTTAAAAATGTATCAAATTTATGCCTTATTAAGAAAATCTACTTTTTTATTAAATTTGATTAAACACTAATATTTAGTATGATTCCTAATTATGAAAGTAGCTATTTATCCAGGATCATTTGATCCAATAACATATGGTCATATGGATATTATTGATAGAGCATGCGGTCTATTTGATAAAATAATAATTGCAATTGCTAAAAATGAAGCTAAAAATCCACTTTTTGCACTTGAAGACAGAATTAAACTAGCTACATCAATCTATAAAGAAAACTCACAAGTTGAAGTTGTAGGCTTTCCAAGACAACTTACTGTTGATGTCGCAAAAGAACAAAATGCGTGCGCAATTATTAGAGGCCTCAGAGCTGTATCTGATTTTGAATATGAATTTCAATTAGCAACAATGAATAGGTCTCTTGCTCCAGATATTGAAAGTATCTTTCTTACACCGAAAGAAAGTCTCATCTATGTATCATCAAGTTTAATTAAAGAAATTTGTGATTTAAAAGGGGATATTAGTAAATTTGTTCATCCATCTGTAGAAAAAGCTCTTAAAGCTAAGCTTGCGTCTTAAGACTGACAACTACTACATAAATATGTCGCCCGTTGACCAATTATAGTTTTAGTTATTTTATTATCACAATCTTTGCATTGCATTGAGTCTCTTCCATAAACATTTAATTCGAGACTGAAATATCCCTCACTTCCATCTGCTGAAAAAAAATCTTTAAGAGTTGTACCTCCTTTTTTGATAGCATACTTCAAAATTTTTTTTATTGATTTAACAAGGTTTTCACAATCCTTTAATGATAAATCTCTAGACAACCTATTTGGATTAATTCTGGCAAGAAATAAACTTTCGGAAGCATATATATTCCCAACACCAACTATATTTTTTTGGTCCATAATAAGTTTTTTAATACTTAAATTACTTTTTTTGCAAATATCTACCAGGTAAGATTTGTTAAAACTATTTGACAAAGGCTCGATGCCAAGGTCTTTAATTAATCGATGATTGGCAGGATCTTTTGATAAATGAATTGATCCAAATCTTCTAGTATCGTTAAAGATTATTTTTTCGTCTTCAAAAATAAATTCGGCATGATCATGTTTTTTGAAATAATTATCTTGTCTATTTTGTATTCTCAGCTTACCTGACATTCCAAGATGAATCATTAAACAATAGTCATCTAGATATATAAGGATATATTTTGCTCTTCTTGAGATTTTATGTATAAGTTTATTTTTGGTAAGACTTGTGACTTTTTTATCTACTTTCCACCTTAGGTTTCTGTTATGAATAATAACTTTTTTGAGAGTAGAGTTTTCAAATTTGTTAATTGCTCTTACGGTTGTCTCAACCTCAGGCAGCTCAGGCATGATTTATTTAAGAAGATTATTAATATTTACAATATCACTTGGACTTATTGTTCCTGCTGCTAAAGCTAATCTTAAATTAGCGAGAATATAGTCATACCTTGCATTAGCAAGATTTTTTTCAGCACTATAAAGATTTTTTTCAGCTTGAAGAAGGTCAACGACATTCCTTGTACCAACTTTGTAACCAACTTGGGTAGCTTCTAGTGCGCTTGTAGCAGAAATAACTGCTTGTTCTTGCGCAGTCACATTTGCAACCAAAGTTACAACATTAGAAAATTGTGAACGGACTTCTTGAATGATTCTTCTTTCAGTAAATAATGAGTTTTCATCTGCTTGATTGTATTGAGAATAGGCTTGTTTCCTTCTTGAACTTACTGCGCCGCCTTGAAAAATTGGAACACTCATTTGTATCGCGTAGTTTCTTCTTCCAGTCACTGCAGGTATTGGAATACCCTGACCATTAATTTCAAAGCCTTCATAATTAAACTGATTTGTTTCTGAATCCGAACCACTTCCAACAATATCTATTTTTGGTAAATGGTTGGATGCAGCATTTCGAGCATTATTTTTAGCAGCATCTTTTCTTAAATATGATGCTTTTAATTGGTAATTATTTTTTAAGGCTAATTCAACCCATTCTTCTTTGGAGTTTGGATATGGAGAGGAAACATTAAGATCATCTCCTAATTCGTTCAACGAAAAGATTTCCCTTCCAATTAAAGCGTTTAAAGCCTCTCTTGCAGAAAATAAGTTACCTTCAGTACTGATTCTTGCAGCTTTACTTAGATCAAAAGCTAGTTGAGCTTCTTGCACTCCAGTTATAGCGGATAAGCCAACTTCGAACCTCTGTTGAGCTTGATCTAATTGTTTTTTAATTGCTTTTTCTTCTGATATCGCGGCATTTAAATTATCTATTGCTCTCAATACTCCAAAATACAATTCAGCAGTTCTAAGTAAAAGATTTTGTTGTTCATACGCAAAATCTGCTTCAGCAGCATTTGTTAGTGATTTTGATCTCTTAAAATTAAACCAGGTGTCTAGTCTAAATAAAGGTTGCGTAACTCTTGCCGATTTTGAAAAAGAGTTATATTCCTGCTGCAAGACATCATTTTGATAATATTCATTCCAATTAGTTGTCCCACTTAAGGTAATACTTGGAAGAAGCGCAGCTCTTCCTTGCACAACAATTTCTTTATCAGCAAGATACGAGTACTCAGCTGATTTATATGTAGGATCATTTTCAAGAGCTTCGTTATAGATTTCAAGAATATTTTCAGCAGACAAATATGAGCAAGAAAGAATCACAATCAGTAATTTGTTGCAAAAATTAATTTTCATGAACATATTTTAACCTATTTAATGTATGCAGTGTAAACATTATAAAAACAATTAGATTGCTAATTATACATATGACAATAAAATTATCTAAAAAGTTTAAATAAAACATCTTTCCTTATTTGTTTAGAGTAAAATAAATAAGCTATTAAAGAACTTTTATGAAAAATTATACTAAGGAAAGTTTTTATAAATTAATTCAAAAGGCATATTAAGTTGGCCAAGAATTCATACGACTCAAAAGCAATAGAAGTCCTTTCTGGTTTAGATCCTGTCAGAAAAAGACCTGGTATGTATACCGATACATCATGTCCAAATCATTTGATTCAAGAAGTCCTTGATAATTCAGTTGATGAAGCAATAGCAGGACACTGTTCAAATATCAAAATAAAAATTGAAAAAGATGGTCATATTAAAGTGAGTGATGATGGCAGAGGAATGCCAGTTGATATTCATCCAGAACACAAGGTAAGTGGCGTAGAATTAATTTTATGTAAATTGCATGCAGGAGCAAAATTCTCTGGCGACGAATATAATTTTTCTGGAGGATTACATGGGGTTGGAGTTTCAGTTGTGAACGCATTGTCAGATTCACTTCAAGTGAATATAAAAAGAGATTCCAAAGAACATGAAATGCATTTTGATAATGGAAATAAAAAAACCGAACTAAAAGTTGTTGGTGATGTTGGTGTCAGAAATAGTGGAACCACTATAAAGTTCAAGCCTAACTCAAAATACTTTGAATCAGATCAGATTAACCTTAAAGACCTTAAACATCTTTTAAAAGCGAAAGCAGTTTTATGTCCTGGATTAACTATCGACTTTCATTATGAAAAAAAGAAAGAAAAAATAAAATGGTTTTATGAGGACGGCTTAAAAAGTTATCTTGAAGATGCTTCAGAGGGTATTGATTTAATATTAGAGGAATCAATACTATCTTCAAAAGATTCTGATATACAAGAGGTAGAATTTGTAATTAATTGGTCAAATAAACCATCAAAAAATAAGTTAGATGAAACTTATGTAAATTTAATTCCTACAGCACAAGGTGGTTCTCATCTTAATGGTTTTAAATCAGGTTTATTAGAAGCACTAAAAGAATTTTGCGATTATCGAAGTCTATTACCAAAAGGCCTTAAAATTAATGCAGAAGACGTTATTGCAAATGCTATTTTTGTTGTATCTTCAAAAATGCAGAATCCTCAATTTGCTGGACAAACGAAAGAGAGACTTGATTCAAAAGATCATATGTTATTTGTAAGTAGTTCAACAAAAGATGTTCTAAGTATATGGTTTAACAAACATACTGAAGAGGGTGAAAAAATTGCAGAGCTTGCAATAATTTCTGCCCAAGCAAGAGCAAAAGCTTCAAGCACAGTCGAAAGAAAAAAAACTTTTAAAGGTCCTGCATTACCAGGAAAACTATCAGATTGTAATAGTGAAGATTTAAACGAGACTGAACTATTTCTTGTAGAAGGTGACTCTGCAGGAGGCTCAGCAAAACAAGCAAGAGAAAGATCTTTTCAAGCAATAATGCCATTGAGAGGAAAAATACTTAATACATGGGATCTTCAAAGCGATGAAATAATTAAGTCTCAAGAAATAAAAAATCTTTCAACTGCAATAGGAGTTTTACCAGGAAATGCAGATATTTCATCTTTGAGATACGGAAAGATATGTATTTTAGCTGATGCAGATTCTGATGGTCTTCACATTGCAACTTTATTATGTGCACTTTTTTTAAGACATTTTAGGAGTCTTGTGCAAGAGGGAAGAATATTTATAGCAATGCCTCCGCTCTATAGAATAGATTGTGGAAAAGAGGTTTTATACGCTTTAGATGAGGCTCAAAAAGAAAAAGCAGTAAATGATTTTAAAAATAAAAAGGGAAAGCCAAAAATTAATATTCAAAGATTTAAAGGTTTGGGTGAAATGAATCCATCTCAGTTGAGAGAGACCGTCATGGATCCTCAAACAAGACAATTGGTAAGATTATCAATATCAGCAACAGATAATGCGAACTCAATGATGGACCTTCTTCTTTCTAAAAAGAATGCTCCTGCAAGAAAAGAATGGCTTGAAAAAAAAGGCTCATTAGTTAGGGTATAAGTATGGCAAACGATAAGTTCAATTCAATAAGTTTAAAGAAGTACGCTGAAGAGTCTTATCTAAACTATGCTATGTACGTAATTCTTGATAGAGCCCTTCCAAATATTGGTGATGGTTTAAAGCCTGTTCAAAGAAGAATCTTATATGCCATGTCTGAATTAGGATTAGATGCATCATCAAAATATAAAAAATCAGCAAGAACTGTAGGCGATGTTATTGGAAAATTTCATCCACATGGAGATAGTGCTGCCTACGAGGCGATGGTGCTAATGGCACAAAATTTTTCATTTAAGTATCCTTTAGTTGACGGGCAAGGAAATTGGGGGTCACAAGATGATCCAAAATCATTTGCAGCAATGAGGTATACAGAATCAAGACTTACTAGCTTTGCCAATCTTCTCATTTCTGAACTAAAATCTGGAACTGTTGATTGGCAGCCTAATTTTGATGGATCACTTTTAGAACCAGTAATTTTTCCATCAAAAATACCAATGATTCTATTAAATGGAACCTCAGGCATTGCTGTTGGAATGGCAACTGATATTCCATCACATAATATTAATGAAGTTATTGATGCAACTATTAGTATTCTTGAGAAACCCAAATCAGAACTAAAAGATATTTTAAAGATTATAAAGGGTCCAGATTTTTCAAATGAATCGTCAATTATAGCTAGCAAAGAAGATCTAGAAGAGATGTATCTTTCAGGAAGGGGAGGTTTTAAAATTCAAGCAAACTGGGAACAAGAAAAAAATCAAATAATTATTAATGCACTGCCTTATCAAGCATCTGGATCAAAAATTTTAGAACAAATTGCAGAACAGATGCTCAATAAAAAATTGCCTATGGTTGTTGATTTGGCTGATGAGGGAGATCATGAATTCCCTGTAAGACTAGCTATTACCCTTAAATCAAATAGGGTAAATGTTGAAGACTTGATGAATCATTTATTTGCTTCGACCGATCTTCAAAAGTCCTACAGAATAAACATGAATCTTATTTCGTTGAAAGGTGGTCCAAAAGTATTTTCACTAGTTGATTTATTAAAGGAATGGATAATATTTAGAAAAGATACTGTCAGAAGGAAACTAGAACACAGACTTGACCAAGTAAATGACAGGCTTCATATCTTAGAGGGCTTGTTAACAATCTTTATCGATATAGATAATGTTATAAAGATAATTAGACAGTCTGATGAGCCGAAGAAAGACATTATAAAAGCTTTCAAGTTGTCAGAAATTCAAGCAAATGCAATTTTAGAAATTAAGCTAAGGCAGTTAGCAAAACTTGAACAGATTAAACTACAAAATGAAAGAGATGAGTTGGTCAGCGAGCAAGATAGCATTGAAAAAATTCTAAAATCAAAGACTAGGTTAAAGACTCTTATTAAAAATGAATTACTAGAAATAAAAGAAAATTTTGGAGAAGACAGAAAATCTCCAATAATAGAGTCTTCTAATGCAAAAGTTTTTTCTGAAGAGGAAACTATAGTTACTGAATCTATAACAGTAGTACTTTCAAAAGCTGGTTGGATTAGGAGTGCAAAAGGACACGAAATTGATCCTACATCATTATCTTATCGGGGAGATGATTCTTTACAGGATTTCGCTAGAGGCAAGAGCAATCAACTCGCAGTATTTTTAGATTCAAACGGTAAAGCTTATTCTATTCCCAGTCATTCTCTTCCTTCTGCAAGAGGAATGGGTGAACCAATAACAGGAAGACTAAATGCTGATTCAGGTGTTCAATTTATTTCTTCAGTAATTGGGAAAGATCAGGATAAATTCTTAATTATGAACTCAGGTGGGTTTGGTTATATATCAGCATATGAGAATATGACCTCTAATAAAAAATCTGGTAGAGCATTTATGAGATTGCCTGAAAATGCTCAAATGCTAAAAGCTATTCCAGTAAGAGAAGATCACACTCATATTGCTGCTGTTTCAAACATTGGAAAGCTTCTTATATTTGAACTCGTTGAGTTGCCTATTCTAGGCAAAGGAAAAGGTAATAAGATTATCAATATTCCAAAAGATAAGCTTGCAAGTGGTGAAGAATTTATGGCACATGCACAACTCTTAGCACCAGACAGCTCTCTTAAAATTGAGGTAGGTAAAAGATTTGTTACTCTTAAACCAAAAGATTGGTCTGAATATATTCTTTCAAGAGCTAAAAGAGGAAAGAAAGTTGGTAAGTTAATTAATATCGAAAGGCTTACCGAAGAATTAAAATTATCTAAAACAGATTAGTCTTCATATAAGGATTATATAAATTGGTAACAGTCGAAAAAGTTAACGATTCTCAATATCTAATATCTCTTAGCCCAAATAGTTCTTTAGTTGGAATATATAGAATTATTTTTTTATCTAGTATTACATTGGTATGTGGTGGTATTGGAGTAATCTTTTATTTTTTAGGGGCAGCACTAATACTCCCATTTGCAGGACTAGAACTAAGTATTTTATTTATTGCATTTTATTTAAGTTTTAAGTGGAGCAGTAAAAGAGAAAAAATTTATATTTCAGAAGACATTGTAAAAGTTGAAAGAGGCGTAAACAAAGCTGAATATTCTTGGAAAGAATTCCGAACATTTACTTACTTTAAAATAAAAAAAGAGAAAGATAAGACTATTCGGCTTAGCTTTAAATCAAAAGGTCAGGATATCGTAATTGGAGAATTCTTAAACGAAGATGATAAAAAAATCTTAAGAGATGAAATTACAAGTATTATTGAAAGTCTTAATCTAAAAATGTACTAAATCTTCCATTTTGGGAGCTTTTTCTTTACTTCTATCAATTTCAATTTCTCTAATTTTGGTATTCCATTAAGAAATTTTGGATAAGCCTCTCCTAGAATCAAAGGCTGCAGATATTTTATTGCCTTTGCATTAACATTAAATCCATCTTTTGATATGAAAGACTTAGGAAGTTTTTTTTCTACATTAGCTATTTTAGATAAAGGCGCAGGCTCTATGCTCCATGTATATTTATCTTCCTTACCCCTAACGATAACTGGCATAACACCATTCATACCTTTAACAGCATATCTAACAGCATGAATTCCAACCGCTTCGGCGTGAAGAAGATCGGTTTTTGAAGCTATGTGACGAGCACTTCTCTGAAGATAATCTGAAACAGCCCAATGATTTTTTAGTTTAAGTTTAGTATTTATTAATGATGAAAGGTATGGAGCTACTCCGCCTAGTTGAGTATGTCCAAAGGCATCTTTTCGATCTGATTCAGCTAAGAAATTTCCTTTACTATTTTTTACACCTTCTGAAGCCACTATTACGCAATAGCCTTTAGTTTTTACAATATTTTTTACTTTAGATATAAATTTTTGTTGATTAAATGCGACTTCTGGAAGAAGAATCATATGAGGAGCATCTGTTGCAGAATTTTTCGCTAATGCAGAGGATGCAGCCATCCAACCGGCATTTCGACCCATTACTTCAAGAATGAATACTTTAGTCGAAGTCTCTGACATTGACTCGACATCTAGAGATGCCTCCATTGTCGAAGTTGCGATATATTTTGCAGCAGAACCAAATCCAGGACAGCAGTCTGTAATTGCTAAATCATTATCAACAGTTTTAGGGATGGCAATACAATTAATGGGATAATCTAATTTTTTACTAATTTGAGAAACCTTAAATGCAGTATCAGCTGAATCGTTTCCCCCATTGTAAAAAAAATAACCAATATTATGAGCTTTAAAGACTTCAACCAATCTTTCATACTCTCTTTTACTTTCTTCAAGGTCTTTTAGTTTTAGTCTGCAAGATCCAAAAGCGCTCCCTGGACGAGCTTTAAGGGATTTAATGGCAGTAATACTTTCTTTAGATGTGTCTATAAGTTCTTCTTTTAGTGCTCCAAGAATTCCATTCCTTCCTGCATAAACCTTTCCAATTTTAGATTTATATTTTTTAGCTTCCAAAATTAAAGCAGCAGCAGTGGCATTTATTACCGATGTAACACCTCCTGATTGAGCATAAAAAGCATTTTTTTTCATTATTTCCCCGCTTATACTTTGAATAAAATCCAAGTATCGTATTATAACTAATATGAGAATACATATCCTAGGTGTTTGTGGAACCTTTATGGCCGGGTTAGCGCAGATCTTAAAGGAGTCTGGACATAAAGTCTCAGGATCGGATATTCAATTTTATCCACCCATGTCAGACTATCTTGAAAAGATAGATATTGAAATAATTCAAGGGTATCAAAAAGAGCAATTACCAGAGGCTGATCTCTATGTCATAGGTAATGCACTATCAAGAGGCAATGAGTGCGTCGAAGAAATATTAGACAAAAAATTACCATTTGTTTCAGGACCTGAAATATTAGGGAAAGAGCTTAAAAATAGGAATGTTTTTGCTGTATCAGGAACTCATGGAAAAACTACTACTTCTTATATGCTTGCGCATATTTTAAAAAAACAGGGTAAAGATATTGGATTCTTGATCGGAGGAATTTCTAAAAACTTTGAAAATTCTGCAAAACTTGGTACAGATAAATCTTTTGTTATAGAAGCAGATGAGTACGATTCAGCTTTTTTTGATAAACGTTCTAAATTTATACATTATTCTCCACAAAACTTGGTTATAAATAATATTGAATTTGATCATGCAGATATTTTTGATGATATTGATGACATAAAAAAACAATTCCGCCATCTCATAAAAATTATTCCTCAGTCAGGTAATATTATTTATTTTAAAGATGATAAAAATAGCACTGATCTTATTAAGGATGGTTCATGGTGTGGTAAAACAGAGATCAATTCAGATTTAATAAAAATAGATTTTAAATTAATGCAACTAGAGATAGATAATAAGAAGTTTTCACTTGAAGACCTGCCATTAATAGGCCAACATAATTTTAAGAACTACATTTCTGCAATTCTTGCAGCAAAACTTGATGATGTTCCAATTAATGACTCAATTGAGTCACTCAAAACTTTTAAAGGCGTTAGAAGAAGAATGGAACTGGTATTGGATACTTCAAACATAAAAGCTTATGATGATTTTGCTCATCACCCCACTGCAATTAGACTTTCATGCGCTGCAATAAAAGAAAAATATTTTAATGAAAAAATATTAGGACTTATCGAACTTGGTTCAAATACCATGTCAGCAGGCTACCACAATGATCTACTTGATTCGTTTAAATTGCTTGATCAGGTCTTTTTGCTTGATCGTGAACAGGTTTATAAATATGAAAATTCCTTTAATTCAACTGAGTCGTTGCTTTCAAAGCTAAAGGAAACAATTTTTGATTATGATATTATCTTAATAATGACTAATAAAGATAGTCAAAAATTTATACGACCGATTATAAGCTACGTTGAAAACAAATAACTTACCTATTTTCCCATTGGGCATAGTTGCACTACCTGGAACAATTCAAGATCTTCAAATCTTTGAACCAAGATATATAGATATGGTCAAAAATTGTATGGAAAATGATCATGGGTTTGTTATGACTTTCCAAAAAAAATTATCTGAAAAAGATGAGTATGAAATTTCAAAACAGGGAGCCTATGTTGAAATAATAGACTTTAATAATTTACCCAATGGCTTGCTTGGAATAACTGTAAAATCTATAAATAAAGTATCCATTAAAGACATGGTCAAGCTTAAAGATGGGCTTAATTTGGCTGAAACTTATCCTATAGTAGACCCAGAAGTTGATGATCAAGCTCTTCTTGCTGAATTTCCAGAGATTTCAAATATTCTCTCTCAGTTAATTAAACATCCAAGAATAGCGAATATGTCTATTAATGTTGACTTTAATTCTGCTGATTCTGTTGCCTATCACCTTGCTGGACTTATACCAATACCATGGACTCATAAACAAAATTTATTAGAAGCTTATGATGCTACGCAAAGGTTTTCTATCCTTTCAAAATATATTGATGAAATTTCTTCAAATTAAGAGTTAAATATCTAACGGAGGCTTCTTAGATTTTCTTCTTAACCAATTTACCATTTTTAAAATACTTGGAATAGAGATTAATTTTCTTTCCAACTTATATTTACCTGGATAATTACTTAATATTAAGCCTATAAATATTGTAAATAGTCCCTGGCCAGGAAGAACTAACATTAGAATTCCTCCAAAAATTAGCGCATAACCAATTATATTTTTGATTACAATTGAAAAAATCCATATCAACGGATATCTCATTTTAAATTCAGAGGTACCTTTATTGATGAAATAATCACTCGGTATTAAAGTTACCAACCATCTTATGCTCACAAGACTAAATACGAAAATTAAAAAAGAGATTACTCCTATCCAAAATATGTATGTTTTGTAACTTAACAAGAATTCGTTAGCTGTTTCGAAGAAGTTTATTTCCAAAATTACTTACCTTTTTAAACAATTATGATTTAGTATATCAATTACTATTATATTAATAATATTTACTAAATTTTGTCGAATAAAAGTCTTTCTCAAATATGTAATTTCAGTTTAAACGAAAGTAAAGCTGAAAATATTCTATGTCTTAATGTAGAAGAAATATCTTCCTTTGCTGATGAAATAATAATTGTTACTGCTAATTCTAATAGACATGCAGCTTCTGTATCTCAAAAATTAGTAGAGCATCTCAAACAAAATAATATTAATGTTATCGGGGTTGAGGGAGAGCTTGATTCAGGGTGGATTCTTGTAGATTGCGGAGATATTGTAGTTAATATTATGAAACAAGATCAAAGAGACTTTTATGATTTGGAAGGTCTATGGGGAGAGAATAGTCTCTTAAAGAAACTTAATTAATGTTGATAAAGATCATTAGTGTTGGAAATAAGCTTAATCAGTGGCAGTTAAAAGAAATTGAATTCTATACTAAACAATTACCAAAAAATTTAGTAATAAAATTTATAGATTTAAAGAGTCAACAGAATCCAAATTATTCTATAGAAGAAGTTATTCAAAAAGAATCGAGTTTAATTCTTTCAAAGATTTCAAAAAATGACTACGTTGTTTCATGGGATTCTAGTGGAGAGTCTTTGACCAGTAAAAATTTTAGTAATTTTATTCTAAAGAGCCAATCATCTATGAGTTCAATATTATTTATTATTGGTGGTTCGTTTGGTTTATCGTTAGAAGTAAAACAAAGATCAAACAAAATTTTTTCTGCTTCGCAATTTACATTTCCTCATAGGTTATTTAGATTACTATTAGTGGAACAAATATATCGTGCCCATACAATTATAAATAATATGCCGTATCACAAATGATAGATCTTAACGAAACAATAAAGGAAAAGAAAAATTTTTTTAACAGGCTTGTTTTTGTTTATTTATTTTTTGGAATGCTTTTTTTGTTTTTCTTATATCGCACTTTTTCTCTTCAAGTCTCTAGTTTTACAGATTATGAGATTGCATCATTAGAAAATAAAACGAGAGAAATTCTTATTCAGCCAATAAGAGGAATTATTTATGACAGAAACGGAAAAATTATTGTAAATAATCAGCCAAACTATAATCTTATCCTAAAACCCTCACAGATTGACAATATTGATGAACATATCAATACGATAGTTAGCTACATTGAATTGTCTAAAGAGGATATTGCATATATAAGAGACAATTTTAAAAGAAAAGCTAGATTAAATAGAGAACTTGTCTTAAAGAAAAATCTCTCTATGGAAGAAATTGCAAGGTTTGAATCGAGAAGATATAAATTTCCAGCAACTTTTATTGATGAGAGGTATTCAAGAGAGAATATCTACTCTGAAATATTTTCTCATGCTGTTGGTTATGTTGGAAGTATAGGCGATGACTATCTCGAAGAAATACTTACTGATCAAAACCTTAGTTTAAAAGAAACAATTTTCAAGTATTCAAATGGTTATATTGTTGGCAAGACTGGGCTAGAAAATATTTATGATAAAAAGCTACGAGGAAATTTTGGCAAAAAAATTTATGAGGTTGATGCATCAGGAAAATTATTAAATGAGTTACAAGAAATACCAGCTAAAAATGGAGAGGATTTGTATACTTCTCTTGATGTAGAGAGTCAGAAAGTTGCATTCGAACAACTTAATAATAGAAGAGGGGCAGTTGTCGCCGTTGAAATAGAATCAGGGGCTATAGTAACGTATGTTAGCTCACCCTCATTCCCCATTAACAAGATTACTAATGGAATGTCATCAGCAGATTTCAATCAATTACTTAATGATCAAGACAAACCATTTTTTGATAGAGCTGGTCAGGGAAGATATTCGCCAGCGTCAACTATAAAACCGGCTATTGGATTATATGGATTAGAAAATCAAATAATTGACTGGGAATATAGTATTGATGACCCTGGTTTTTTTGTTCTTCCAGAGGACGGTAGAATTTACAGAGGATGGAAAAAGGGTGGACATGGAAATATTACCCTTATGGACGCAATTATTGAAAGCTCAAATACTTTCTTTTTTTCCCTAGCATACAATTCAGAAATTGATAAATTGGTGGAGCACTTATCTAATTTTGGTTTTGGAAGGAATATTTGTATAGATTGCTTCATTCCTGATGATGGATTGCTACCAAATCCTGAATGGAAAATGAATACTCTTAACTTTGGATGGTTTAAAGGTGACACGGTCAATATGGGGGTTGGTCAAGGTTACTTGAGTGCTACACCAATACAACTTGCATATTACTCTGCGTTCCTTGCAAAAAAGGGAACTCTTAATAAGTTTTCTTTTATTCAAAATGATAATATAAATAAACAAGAAACTTTTATGAGCAATAATCTTAAAGATGAAGATTGGCAAAATATACATAAAAGCATGATTGGAGTTATAGAAAATCCGAAAGGAACAGCTGGAAGATTAAGAAGTTTAAAGAATTATGCTGTTGCTGCTAAATCAGGAACTGTTGAGCTTGTTAGCACAGAAACGAAAGAAGATTACAAAATTATAAGAGAAGTAGAAGGTCAAAGAGATCATGCGATCATTGTAGCTTTTGCTCCAATGCCAAATCCTAAATATGCAGTAAGTGTAGTAATTGAGAATGGAGAGAGCGGAGGAGCTGTAGCTGGACCAGTGGCTATTAATGTCTTAAACAGTCTTATCAATAATGAATAAGTTGTTCAATTTATTTAGATCAAAGGTTTACTTTGATCAATATTTATTTATATCAATAACCCTTTTATCAATAATGGGACTTTTATTTTTATATAGCGCATCTCAAGGCAATATGGACACAACTATTAAACAATCATTGTTTGTTTTACTTGGCCTAATTTTAATGTTCTTATTAAGTCAAATAGATCCAGATTTTTATAAAAATAACTCCCTGATCTTTTTAATATTCTCAATTGTATTAATTCTTATTACTATGATATTTGGTAAAGAAGTAAATGGAGCAAAAAGGTGGCTAGATTTGGGATTCTTTACATTGCAATCTTCAGAAATCATTAAGATTGCATTGCCAGTTTTCTTGGC
>CABYPB010000009.1 GCA_902520725.1 uncultured SAR86 cluster bacterium
CTTTACTTTTTTCTTCATTATTTTTTGCCAATGATGATGCAGAGAGAAAAGTGAGCGAATTATCTGTTGCGGAATTAAAACAAATCGTGAGAATGATTGTTGAAGAAAGTATTGAGCAATGTACAGTATCTGGAACAATGGAAGGCAGGGCTAAATTAAACTTAGCAGTTGAAGGTGAAGTGGTTGCAAAAATGACTTGTGAGTTTGAATCATAAAATGCCAAAAAGAAATCTTACAAAAATTTTTGAAAAAGGATGGAATAAAATTTTTGGTAAGGAAGAAGATATGACTAAGCTTAGAACGAAAAGTTTATTTAGAGCAAAGAATGGAATACAGAATGTAGGAACGCCTCATGACTGGGAAGATTATGAAAAGTATAAGAAAGAGTTAGAAGATGACAAACCAGACTAATATCTTTGGTGATTCTATAGAAGAATGTTGTTCAAATCCTATTACTGGATTTTACAGAGATGGATTCTGTAGAACTGATGAGTTAGATCGTGGTCTTCATGTTGTCTGTGCACAAATTACAGAAAGTTTTTTAGACTTTTCTAAAAATAGAGGTAATGATTTATCTACTCCAAGGCCAGAATTTAACTTTCCAGGTCTAAAAGAGGGTGATTCATGGTGTTTATGTGCTGAAAGATGGAAAGAGGCTTATGAATGCGGCTTTGCACCTAAAATTTATCTCAAAAGAACTAATAAAAAAGCCCTAAAAATCATAGATATTGATGTTTTAAAGAGCTTTGCATTAGATTTAATCTAAATATTTTGTAACATCTCTAATCCTGATACGTTAAGGAGTAGAAATAAATATATATTTAATACTATGGAGGCACTATCCTTAATCGATTCAAATGCTGAAATCAAGCAGCCCAATGCAATTGTTAATAAAGAATCTATTAAAAAAGTATGCAAGAATAGAATCGAGATGCCTTTCGATGAATTACTTAAAGATACCTTTAAAAAGCTTATGCCTTATGCAATGTTTTTAACATACAAGAACGAAGCTGATTCGGAGGACTTAGTCCAGTACACAATATTAAAACTAATAAAAAACAAGGATAAATTTTTAGAACATCCAAAACCTATGGCATACGCAAAATTAATTTTAAAAAATAAATCTCGAGACGACTATCGCAAACAAAATAGAAATATATCTATTGAAGCTAATAATATTCTAGTTGCGAACGATGGATACCATCAAGCGAGTTATGAATTTAAGGAAATGCTTGATTGTTTAGAGGCTTTTGACGAAACAGACAGAACAATCCTTAGCATGTTAGGTGCAGGTAATAGTTACGAAGAGATTCAAGAAGTTATCAGCGACATTAGCATGGCAAATTTAAGGGTTAAGGCAAATAGAGCAAGGATACGTCTTGCACATTGCATGGGGAAAAAATTATGAATGAAGAAATGCAAATACAAATCATTGAGTTAATAGATCAAGGTGCAACACTTGAGAACTCATCAGACTTAAGAGAGCTTGTTAATAGTTCAGATGAAGCTAAAACCTTTTATGAAAGCATATTAGTCTCTGAATCAGCTATTAAGGGTTTCTTTGGTGGTCATAAAGCAAAAGAACTCCACAATAAAATAGATGCTTATGTTGATGAGCAGTTAAATGAGATATCTAAAGTTTCATCCATAAATTTTAAACCTATTTTAGGCTTTGCTATTGCAGCAAGCATGGCAGCTATAGCATTCACTTTTTTCAACTATACCTCTCAAATAATCGATTCAGATTTAATAGTATATGAGGAGCCTAAAATTGTTATAGATGAAGAAGCTGAACCCATCTTCATATCAGGTGAAGATATGGTTAATGGTTTATGGGGACCATCCTCTGAACTAGCAAAGCAAATAGGACGAGATAGATATGAAATTATGTATGTAGTCTATGAAGCTAATAAAGAAAATTTCATTGATAACAATATTAATCAACCTAAATCTGATGGGAACTTTTTTGTGGACTTATCCTTGGTTGAAAACCTAGACTCAAAATTTGTAATCGATGAAGTAAAAAGACACATTTTCTGTAGTTGTTAAATTAATTTGTAACAAATCCTCTTGTGCTGCGTTAGAGAGTAAGAAGCATTTATATATACAGGAGAAAAATGGAAGAATTTATTGGTTTTGGTTTGGCGGCTTTATTCATAACTGGCCTAGTTTTAACAATTAGAAAAGCATTTACAAAAAAGAAAGATTTATACGATTATGAAGATGAGATTATTTTAGATAATGATATGGTTCATTATGGCCCTTTCTCCGGGAGTTTTGATAAATCATATCGAAAACATATCCTCCTCCTAGCAGTCTCATCTTCATTCCTCTCTGCTGATATAGAATTAAGAACTATCGACAACTGGGGAATAAGTTCTTGGGATAACGAAACACTGCTACTTCAAAAAACTTCCTATGATACTAATTCAAACTTATTTATAGAGATGGAAAGACCATTTTGTATATGCACCGATCCTGTTATAACAACAGATTCAGGTAATACCAATTACAATATTGGGGACCGGATCGAAGCAGTAATGACAGTTGATGGGCGAAAGCCAAAAAAAATCGTATTTGATGTTCAATCTATATCTGATAATGGTTCTTATTTATTAAAGCCTAAGTTTTATCCCTCTCTTAGATACTCAGAAATTATAAAAATCAAATTTGCTCAAAATGTTGAGATGGATGAAATGCTATTTAATACCAAAGGAATGTCCAATGCCATGAAGCAATCAGAAAAAATATGTCTAAGCGGTTATGATCTTGAAGAGCCTACAATTCAAGAAACTAAGAGAATATAAAAGATTCTCCGCATTCTTTTTTAAAATTATCTCTTTCCAGGCGCTCATTCTCTTCTAATAATTTATTAATTTGCTTTATGTGCTCGTCTAAAATTCTTTTTTGAAATCTTAACTCTGCTTTTTCCTGTTTTGAGGACAGGACTAGTTCTGCATGCTTTAACCTAAGATGACTAAATACCAATCTACTTTTTAACTCTTTTAATATCAAACGAATATCCCATGCTTGTAGGCCTATTTTTGTATATTCTGATGCTGTTTTGTACCATTTCGGCCAATACATACCTCCTCTTACATGTCTGGTCTTATTTAATCTTTTCATTGTTCAGTTTACTTTAGGAAGCTCATACCAGTTAGTTGTATATTTGGGCGAAGTCATATTTTGCTTCATCGGTGACCATTTTTTTGTATTTTGTGATGCGTAGTAAATTTGAGTTTCATAAGCATTCATTCGATCAATATATTTCATAAACCTTGTATTCTCTTTTGGTTCATTTGGGTCTTTAAATAATGAATATTGTCTAGTTTGCTCATTAGAAAATTTATTTAAAATTATTCCAGCTTTTGCATAGTCATATCCTGATCTAAAAATTGGAAGCAAGCCTTTTTTAGTTGCTGTAAGAATATCTCGTGTATCACTCGTTGGGGTGAATAACTCTATTGTTTTCATCCCGGTATGTTGAGGCTTATTTTTATTGAAAGGACTTGTTCTTACAAACACAGAAACTTGAGAACATTTTTGTTTCTCACTTCGTAGTTTTTCTGAAGCACGCACAGCAAAATTACTAACTATTGGTTTTAAAGTTTCAAGATTAGAGACTCTTTCACCAAAACTTCTGCTGACTACTATCTGTTTTTTTGAAGAAATATCATCTTCAATATTTAAACATCTCTCACCTCTAAGCTCTCTAACGGTTCTTTCTAAAACTACACTAAATCTTTTTCTAATATTTTGAGGACTAATTTCCGCAAGCTCTAAGGCTGTATTTATACCAGCAGCATTTAAATGATCATTTAATCTTCTTCCTACACCCCAAACTTTATGTACTGATGTATGTTTTAGAGCATCTTTGATTTGGTTTTTGTTTGATAAATACAATACCGATGTTGGAATATTTTTTCTCTTAATTTCATTGATTGCAATTTTGCTCAGTGTTTTGTTGGGTGCTATGCCTATTCGAACTGGAACTCCAGTCCATTGCTTTACAAGGCCTCTCACATGACATCCAAAATCGTATAAATTATAGTTCTGCCTTAAAGAGTCTAGATCTAAAAAAGCCTCATCTATACTATATACCTCAACTCTAGGAACAAATCCCTCTAAGATATTCATCACCCTAGATGAGATATCACCATAAAATGTAAAATTCGATGAAAATACTTTTCCATTTTCTTTTAGAAAAGAATCTCTTACTTTAAACCAAGGCACTCCCATACCTATACCCATTTTCTTTGCTTCTGTGCTTCTTGCAATAACGCATCCGTCATTATTAGAAAGAACAACAATAGGTATATTTTTTAAATCAGGACGAAAGATTCTTTCACAAGATGCATAAAAGCTTTCGCAGTCTACAAGAGCGAAAGCCATCAGAATTTATTAATTGCAGCTGTAACGGTTCCTACTATTTCTAATTCTTGACCATGGTTTATAAATATAGGAGGGTAGTCTGGATTCTCTGGCATCAGGCACATTCTCGGTTTTAATTTTAATCTCTTGCATACAAATTCACCGTCTATTGTGGCAACAACAATGCTGTTATGAGATGGCTTAATACTTCTATCAACTATTAAAACTGCCTGATCTGTAATGCCAGAGCCAATCATGGATTGTCCCTGAGCCCTCACTAAAAAAGTTGCAGCTCCATTCTTAATCAAGTGTTTATTTAGATCTATAGGACTTTCAATATAGTCACTAGCAGGGCTGGGGAACCCTGCATGGACCGATTCAAGAAAATAGGGCACAAATATTGCCGGCAGATTTTCTTCAGAAATTTTTCCGATATAGTTAACTTTCATAGGAATTACTAAATACTGTATAAATATACAGTATAATTTAAATTAGAACAATATAGTTTTTAAACTTTTTGAAGATTGTATGAGTCACCCTCAATAGAAACCATCCAACCAGATTTATCCCAATCTCCAAGGACAATTCTTTTACACGAATCATGCTCATGTATCTTTGGTCTATGAGTATGACCATGTATAAAAATATCTGGTTTATTTTCTTGAACGAAGCTATTCACCGTTAAGAGGTTTACATCTGTGATTTCAAGAGATTTTTTAGAGGTAGCATCTTTACTATCAGCTCTTAATGAGTTTGCAATTTCATTTCTTTCATCAATGCTTTTAGATAAGAAATCTTTTTGCCATTCTTTTGATCTAACCTTGTTTCTGAATTCTATGTAGTCAGTATCATCAGTACATAAAAAATCTCCATGACTTAGAATTGTCCTTAAACCATTGATGTTCAAGGTATAAGGATCAGGGAGTATAGAAATGCCAACTTCATCTGCAAAAGCTTCACCAATTAAAAAATCTCTATTGCCATGCATAAAAAAGGTTTTGGGACCATTTGAAGTAAAGTCAGCAAGAACTTTCTTTATTTCTTGATTAAAAGGATCGTCATCATCGTCCCCAACCCAAATCTCAAACAAATCTCCTAATATAAATAGATGTGTGCAAGTCTCCTTAGATTCATTTAAGAATGTTTTAAAAGCATTAGTTAAATAAGGCGTATCTTTACTTAAATGTATGTCTGATATAAAGCGTGGCTTCATTCACTAATAGTAACAGACTCAATGGTTATAACATCAACTGGAACATCTTGATGGCCACCAGAAGATCCTGTTGCAACATCAGCGATTTGATCAACAACATCCATACCTTCAGTTACAACCCCAAAGACTGCATAACCCCAGCCTTGAGAATTCTCTCCAGTATGATTCAAAAAAGCATTATCTTTGTGATTAATAAAAAACTGACTAGTTGCAGAATGTGGATCCATAGTTCTCGCCATAGCAATAGTTCCTCTATCGTTGGGCAAACCATTATTAGCTTCATTTTGAATTGGAGCAGTTCCGCTTGATTTATTATTCATATCGGCAGTTAAACCACCGCCTTGAACCATAAAACCATTAATAACTCTGTGAAATATAGTTCCTTCATAATAACCAGATTGTGCAATCGTTTTAAAGTTCTCCACTGTAATAGGGGCCTTTTCATTATTTAATTCTAATTGGATATCACCAGCAGATGTTTTGATGGTAACTTGTGTCATATTTTTCTCCTTAAATTCTTCAACTTCCTTGATATCATTCTTATCTACACATGAAACAAGAAAAATTAGTAATGATGCAAGCGTTATTAGAGTTGAATTTTTTTTTATATTCAATGAAATTTCCTGAATTTATTAGCTAATTTTATCATTAAAACTCATTATTCATAATGTAGTTTTTTAAATGAACATTAATATTTTTCTCACTTAGACCAAATTCTTCTAGTGAATAAGTATGCTTTTGCTTTTTTATCATTGTTTGATTAATGAGATATTGTTTCATTTTATTTTCAGTTTCTATATCAATGTCTAAACCAAATTTTTCATAAATACTCTTGATGGTTGAAAGGGGATTATTTATGAAACCTGTATAGCTTACGTCAATAATTTGTTCTTGAGAAAGATTTTGTTTTGCATCGATACCTTTATTGAGACTATGCTGCCAAAAATCTAAAATAACATTACCTATTTCTTTGGTATTAACATTCTTTGAAAATGCAGACCTAATATTTTTTGCAAGGCTACAAAATGAACCAATGGATTCCATTGGAGATCTATGAATATTTATAAATTTTGCATTTGGATAAGTAGATAGTATCTCTGGTATGTGACCAATATGACTTGGATCTTTCAATAACCACCTTTTTGGCCTACCGTTAAGTTCAAGCATCTGAAAAAACTTTTTATGCCACATAAACACAGATTCAAAACTACAATCTTTAAGATACTCAACATATTCGGGTACGTTCGCCATACACATATATACAAAACTTCTCACATTTATAGTTGCTAGAAGCTCACATTCTTCTGGAGTTTGTGCACGAATATGATGCATCGACCTTAATTTTGGAATTATTGTTCTAGCAAATTTTAGTTCAGCGTTTATTTTCCATTCTCGCTTTTTTATATCAAAATTACTTTTGGTTAGTGGTAACGGAGACATAATTTCCCAATATTTAGGAGACCTATGATTTTTATCCAGCGCTAAAAGATTAAACAAGAATGTTGTTCCAGACCTAGGGAGTCCCGTAACAAAAATAGGATCAGCAGGAGGAGGTAAAACCTTGTCTTTTATAAAGTTATGCAACTTACTTCTCATTTTAAGTCTATCTTTAAGTTGATTTTTAAATGCAAAGGCACCAAATAAGTTGAATAAATTATTCTTATGGGCTGAATCAATTAATATGTTTAGTGGTTCCGTATAGTCATCTTCTCCAAGTTGACCCTCAAGGTCTCCTAGCATCCCACTAGCTGTAACATTTCCAAACATATTCTCTATAAGATACCTTTATAATTGCAAATCCTCAATTTAAAATAACTTAAATGAATATTTTATTTTTATGTGTTGGGAACTCTGCTCGAAGCCAAATTGCTGAAGGTATTGCCAGGCAGATGTTTGGCAGGAGTCATACTATACATAGCGCAGGCTCTAATCCTTCTAGATTTGTTCACCCTGGAGCAATCGATACCCTTAGCGACTTAGATATTGATATATCAAAAAATAAGCCCAAATCTATCGAAGATTTAGATACGAGCTTTATAAATAATTTAGATTTTGTTATTACACTATGTGCCGAAGAGATATGCCCAGTTCTGCCAACCAAGGCTAAATCATTGCGTTGGATGCATGAGGATCCTGCAAATAAAAAATTTAATGAAATAGAATCAAAACTAGCTTTTAAAAAGGTTAGAGATAATATTTATAACTTGCTAAAAAAATTTATGATAGATAATCTATAGTCATTAAATAAATTAATAGGCTCCTAAAAATGAAATATGAAATAGTAGATATCAACAAAATAAAGCTCGATCCAGAAAATCCTAGGATTGCAGACAAACTAGGCAATAGAAAATTCGATTCAATTGAAGAACAAAATTCTTTAATTGCATCATACTTAAGAGGAGATACTGGGAATACTGAGGCAGGGCCAAGTTGTTTAGAATTAGAGAAGTCTATACATTCCTCAAAAGGAATCATAGAACCTATTATTCTTTTATCTGAAGGGGACGGAACATACCTTTGCATAGAGGGCAATACTAGACTGTCTATATATTTATCTTTTTCAAATGATCAGTATCCCAATGAAAAGGAATGGAAAAAAATACCTTCTCTGATTCATGATGAGTTAACAAGATCTCAAATAGATGAATTGAGGCTCCAAGCTCATTTTGTTGGAAAAAAAGAGTGGACGCCATACGCAAAAGGGAGATACATAACCCAACTAGTCAAGAGCGGAACAAGTCTTGAAGATATAAAAAAAGTTGTAGGTGGGTCTGACTCAAAAACAAGGGCAAATTATTATGCATATAAAATTTTTAAAGAAAAGTATGAAACTAAGTTTGATCCAAAGAAAGATAATGTTTTCCCTGACAAAACAAAATTTTCAATGTTTACAACAGTTCCTGAAGGCGGCAAAATTGCTATGGCACTTGAACTCAAAGGAAAAACAATGGATGACTATGCCCAATGGGTTAAAGATGACAAAGTAGGAAGCGCAAATGATGTGAGACGATTTTTAGAGAAAGTGCTATTAAACGATGAGGTTTATAGTGAGTTCAAAAAGAAGAACAAATCATTGCCTGATGTCATACCATTACTACCATCAGATTCAAACATAAATAAAGTTACTTTGAAAGATGCTTCCATAACGCAGATCTGTGATGTCCTAAATGATACATTATTAGAACATAGAAAAGGTGGCTCACTATCTTCTATCACAGATCAGGAAGGTCCAGGGGTTATAGATAGTATGAATTTGTTGCAGATTGAGATTAAATCTTCTCTTGAGTTGCTTGAAGAATAATAAGCATAGCAATAATGCAAAGCCATGATTTTTATACAACTCAAATTGTAATTTGGACAAAAAAATATTTTAATTTTCCTGGATTAGATATCGCTGATGACACCCAAGATACAATCGCAGGTTGCAGACCAAATAAGGTAAGTGCAATCATTGATGGGGATATAAGAAGCTGTCTCCCAGATTTTTCAGCTAGAAATATAATTTATGAACCTAATTTATTTATTCTGGGTGAAGCAAAGACTGCTGATGATTTTCTTACAAGACATAAAGATGCAGAAAATCAAATGAATGTCATGATTAATTTTTTAAAAAAACAACCTAAACCAATTCTTGTGTATTCAATTCCAAACAAATTTGTCAAAAGGGTTCAAAATGAACTTCAAGAAAAAATAACGCACTTTAATGCTGCAAATGTTCAAGTTGAAGTAATAGATCAGTATTTTAAATAATTATGAAGTTAATAAGAGAGCTGCCTGTATTAAATTTAAAAAAAGATGCTTTCCCATTCCAGCAGGATGCTTTTAATTTAGTAAAAGATAAAGAGTATTTTGCAATATTTCATGAGCAAGGCTTAGGCAAAACAAAAATTGCTATTGACCTGTTATACCATTGGCTTAAAGAAGAAGTTGTTGAATCTGTTTTAATTGTTACAAAGAAAAGCCTTATTTCTAATTGGGGTAATGAATTGAAATTTCACGGTAATATGCACCCTATAATTCTTTCAAGCAACAAGGCTGAAAATTTTGAAAGGATGACATTACCTGGCTATATTTATTTATGTAACTATGAAGCTATAAGAGGAAATACCGCATCCTTCAATAAATTTTTAAGGTTTAGAAAAGTGGGTATCATTCTTGATGAATCAACTCAGATTAAGACGCCATCTTCTAAAATTACTCAATCTCTTCATTTAATTGCTGGAGAAGCAAAAAGAAGAATAATTATGACAGGCACGCCATTGTCTAACAGGCCTTATGATATTTGGTCTCAGATCTATTTTTTAGATTTTGGAGAAAGATTAGGAACTAATTTTGATGATTTCAAGGAAAGTTACGATTTAAGCAATGAACTTTCGAAAGATTATTCAGGAAGAATAATCTTTGAAAATAATTTAAAACTCCTTTCTAAAAAATTACAAGATTGCACTATTAGAGAAACAAAAAAGACCGCAGGCATTGAACTTCCTGGAAGAAGATTTATTGCTGAAACCATCGAAATGGAGTCCAAACAAAAATTATTGTATAAAAAACTTCAAGAGGAACTCTCAGCTCAAGTTATCAAAGATGGAAAATTGATTATCGAAGATGTCGAAGTTATATTAAAAAGACTTATTCGTTTAGTACAGGTTTGTTCTAATCCTCGTTTAGTGGACGAACGTTATGATCAAGACACACCAAAACTGTTAAGTGCAAAAAAAATTATAGATAAGGCGAGTTTGGAGAATTCTAAAGTTATTGTATGGACAAATTTTGTAGATAACGTCGACTGGATTTGTAATTATTTCAATAATGAAGGCATCGTTGGCATTTCTGGTAATGTTAAGCCTAAAGAAAGAGATTATTTAATTAAAGAATTTAGGAATAATCAGGATATTAATATTTTAGTTGCAACTCCAGGAGTAGCAAGAGAGGGTTTAACACTGGTTGAAGCAAATTATTCTATCTTTTTTGATCGCAATTTTAGCCTGGAGAACTATTTACAGGCGCAAGATAGAATTTATAGAATCTCTCAAACTAAGGATTGCTTTATATATAAACTTATTCATAAAGACTCTATAGATGAATGGGTAGATTCATTACTTGATGCCAAAGAGGTGGCAGCAAGATATGGTCAAGGAGATATCAACGAAGAGGAGTATAGAAGCAGAATAAGTTTTGATTTTGCTGAAATCCTCTCTGATATTTTACAATCTTAAAATATTTATCAATTAATGAAGTTTTTTGATATATTTAGTTAATAATTTTCACCTTTAATCAGACATGCCAATTACAGTTTACGATTCAGTTAGCAGAACTAAAAGTATAGAGGGCCAAAAATTTGATGTAACTAATGGATATGCAAATATTTCCGATCTTCAATTTTGGGATGGAAATCCAAGAATATATTCGTTATTAGAAAAAGAGAGACTAGAAAATACAATTTCAAAAAATGTAATTTTTGAAAAAATGAGACTTTTTCCAGACTTCGATAAACTCAAGGAACAAATAAGAAAAGACGAGCAAATTAATGATCCTTTATGGGTTTGCAAAAATCCATTAACTAATGAGTACACAGTATATGAGGGTAATACTAGATTAGCAGTTGCCATTCAATTATCTGAAAATGATAAGCCAAGCAAGAGAGCATCATGGAACAGAATTCCAGTCAATGTCCTACCAGACGGCACTAATGAAAAAGTTATTAAAAGACTTATAGGTTTAATACATCTGGTTGGCGTTAATGCATGGGCACCATTTGAAGCAGATGGTTATTACTATAGAGAGGTAGAGGATTTAAGAGAAGAAGGTGAAAGTCTTAAAGATGCTTGTAAAAGTGTTGGAAAAACGTATGGAGTAACACCAGGCAAGGTAGGGAAGGCACATAAGCTTGTTGGTTTTATGAATTATCATGGAATGGGTAGTAATGTCCAAAAAAATTATTACTCTTATTGGCAAACCATTAATGGAAGTGGTCCCCTAAATAAAGCTAGGAAAGTATTTAATGATCCTAATTTTCTTAGAGGCAAAGTAGAAAAACCTCGTAAAGATGCACTTGATAAACTCCTAATTAAAAAGGTTAAAGAGGGAACAGAAGTTCAAAGGGTTTCTGGTTCTTCATCTGAAGGAACTGCATTTAGAGATGATATAAAGATAATTGCTGATGCTTTTAATGAAAATCAAGATGTAGAACTGATTGTAGATTTAATAGATGAGAAAATAACAATACAAAGAGCAGTAGAGAGAGCAAAAGAGGGAGGTATCGGCAATACAGAATATGAAAAGGTAAAACAATTTGCTGATTGGCTATGCTCTACCCAAACCATGAAAAATTTACAAAACGCAGTTATAAATTTTCCTGAAATGAAAAGTGAAGTTTCTACGATTATTGAAAGATCAGAGATTGCAATGTTGAAGTTAAAAGAAAATTTGAAAAAGAAAGTACATATACTAGATAATACCAATCAAGAACATTTAATGTATAAAATTTGCATCTTAATGATGCTAGCTGACAAACTTCCGCATCCATCTGAAATCAAAAAAACCCATGATATTTTAGTATCTGAAAAGTGGCTTGCAGATCTAAATAGTCACGATATTGTAGATTCAATTGAACAGGTTTCTAGAGAAATATATCAATATAATGGAGTAGAACATGCAGCAAACATTTATGGAAAATTACTTACAAATATTAAGTTACAGAAAAAAGCGATTAAATTTATTGAAGAAATAATGATTTCTGATGGACTAATAAAAAAAGAAGAGACAAAGTTAATAAAACAATTAAGAACCCTGTGGAATTTATAAAAAGTGTTACTTAAATGGGCGGGTGGTAAGAGTTGGTTAACTAATAATCATAAACAAATTTTTCATAGTCAAGAAAGTTTAATTTCGAGAGCCTTTAATAATCATCCTTCAATTGAATACAAAAGATACATAGAGCCTTTTTTAGGAGGAGGCGCCGTCTTTAAATATTTAAAACCTGTAAATAAATCAATACTTTCAGATATTAATGATGAACTAATTGGTTTTTACAATTGTTTAAAATACAAACCTAAGGAGCTTTATTTGTGCACTCAGAATCATATGATGTCTCACTGTGAAGATTATTATTATGAAATTCGCGCAAAAAATAATCTGGAGGATGAAATCAAGAAAGCTTCCAGATTTTTGTATTTAAATCGAACTTGTTACAACGGCATTTATAGAGTAAATAGCAAAGGTCAATTCAATGTTCCAATTGGAGATTCTAAAGACTTTAATGCCTCTGAGAAAGAATTCATTAAGTATAGCAAGATGCTTTCTAAAGCAGAAATAAAAAATGAAGACTTTCGTATTAGCATTAATAAGGCAAAAGAAAATGATCTAATTTTTGTAGATCCACCTTATGTAACAAAGTCTAATGAAAGCTCTTTTGATATGTATTCTGCAAATCAATTTGATTGGAGCGCTCAAGAAGAGTTATCCGAAATTTTAGAGGCCAAGAATAAAGAAGGCTCTCACATAATTGTTACTAACATCAATGATAAAGATATTTGTAAGTTATATGATAAAAAAAATGGATGGCAGCATAAGCCAATTAATAGAGCAAATGTTATGTCATATGACTCACAGGGAGTAAAGTATAAAGAGGTTGTAATTTCTAATATTTAGCTAAGAACTATTTTTTTGCAACTGAGACACATACTTCTCTATATGGCTCCTCAGGTTGGGATCGAACCAACGACCAATTGATTAACAGTCAACTGCTCTACCGCTGAGCTACTGAGGAACGCGAAAAGGCATTATAATTAATTTTTTTTAAAAGTGTAATTAAAGTATGACAAATAAGTTGCTAGAAGTAGTGTCTGAATTTGAGCCGGCTGGGTCACAACCAGAAGCCATTAATAACTTAGTCTCAGGTCTTCAGGATGGCTTATTACATCAAACTTTACTTGGAGTCACTGGATCAGGCAAAACCTATACCATGGCAAAGGTCATTGAGGAAACTCAAAGACCTGCAATAATCATGGCACATAATAAAACTCTTGCTGCTCAGTTATATGGTGAGTTTAGGGATTTCTTCCCTAACAACTCTGTGGAATATTTTGTTTCATACTATGATTACTATCAACCTGAAGCATATGTCCCAACCTCCGATACCTATATAGCTAAAGATGCTTCTATTAATGAACATATAGAACAAATGCGTTTATCGGCAACAAAAGCATTAATAGAAAGAAAAGACACAATTGTTATTGCCACTGTTTCCTCAATTTATGGTCTAGGAGCTCCAGAATCATATCTTAAGATGGTAGTTCACTTAGATAGAGGAGACACCATTTCACAACGTGATTTAGTTCTTAGACTTTCAGCTCTTCAATATACAAGAAATGATTTAGATTTTAGAAGGGCAACATTTAGAGTTAGAGGTGACACAGTTGATGTCTATCCAGCAGATTCAGACAAAGAAGCCTTACGAATAGAATTCTTTGGCGATGAAATAGAAAGGCTGTCCTGGTTTGATCCATTGACAGGAGTGGTTATTAATGAAATTCCTAGAGCAACAATATTTCCAAAAACTCATTACGTCACTCCAAGGGAAACTGTAACTAATTGTATTCCAGATATAAAAGATGAATTGAAATCACGTCTAGAATTTTTAAAAGATAATAATAAGTTAGTCGAAGCACAACGCCTTCAAGAAAGAACCACCTACGATATAGAAATGATGAGAGAGCTTGGCTATTGTCAAGGAATTGAAAATTATTCTAGATATCTTAGTGGAAGGAACCCAGGAGAGTCACCTCCATGTTTGTTTGATTACATTCCTAAAGATGCAATCGTCTTTATTGACGAATCTCATGTATCGGTACCTCAAATAGGAGCAATGTACAAAGGAGATCGATCAAGAAAAGAAACTCTTGTTGAATATGGTTTCAGGTTACCGTCTGCAATGGACAATAGGCCATTGAAATTCGAAGAATGGGAGATGCTTGCGCCTCAAAGAATTTATGTCTCAGCGACTCCAAGTAGATATGAAAACGAACATCAAGATAATCTTGTTGAACTAATCATTAGGCCAACTGGCTTAACTGATCCAGATGTTGAAATTAGACCAGCTCTTACACAAATAGATGATGTTATTGGTGAATGCAATGACAGAGTCGCAATGAAAGAAAGAGTATTAATTACAACGTTAACTAAACGAATGGCTGAGGATCTAACGGATTATCTAAACGAAAATAATATTTCTGCTAGATATATGCATTCTGATATTGATACCGTTGAGAGAGTAGAAATAATTAGAGATTTAAGGCTTGGAAAATTTGATGTTTTAGTAGGTATTAACTTATTAAGGGAAGGTCTAGATATTCCTGAAGTAAGTTTAGTTGCAATCCTAGATGCAGATAAAGAGGGCTTTTTAAGGTCTGATACAACACTAATACAAACTATTGGAAGGGCAGCCAGAAATCTTAGAGGCAGAGCAATACTTTATGCTGATAAAGTAACTGGCTCTATGCAAAGAGCAATTGATGAAACTGATAGAAGAAGAGCCATTCAAGAAAAATATAACGCCAAGAATGGCATAAGTCCAAAATCTATTTCTACAAAAGTCAAAGATATTATGGAGGGTGCAAGAGTAATTAAAGGCAATACTAAAAAGAAAAAAGAAGATATTGAAAAAATTGTTAGCTTTAAAATTCTTGATGATACTGTCGATAATTTAACAATTACTCTTCAAAAACTTGAAGATGAAATGTTTTCATTAGCTAAAAAAATGGAATTTGAAAAAGCAGCTATCTGTAGAGATAAGATAAAGTTTCTTAAAAGAAAGTTAATTGATCTTTAGGCGCTATGCACGCATGAGCACTTAACAGCTTGTAATAGCTGCCAACTCTATCAACATAATCAATAGCTTGTTGACCTCTAGAGTATGATTCTTTATCGGTAAGATTAAGCTCTTCACCCTTCATTGTTATTAATTTATTTTTAATTTGATTCCATGAAACACTCTTAACATCTTCACTAATTTCTTTAGCAACATTAAAAATATTTGTGGGGCCCAAATTATAACTAGCTAAGGTTATTGATAAAGCATCTGATTCTGTTGGACCAATCTTATTTTTTTCGATGAGCATTGCAAAATATTTTGCTCCACCTTTTATATTTTGTTCAGGATTTAGTCTTTTTTCAACACCGACTAATGCAGCTGTTTCCAAGGTAACCATCATCATACCTCTAACACCCATATTAGATTTTGCTCTTGGATCCCATTGAGATTCTTGAAATGAAATGGCTGCAAGTAAATGTTTTTCAATATTATTTTCTAAAGCAGCTTCCTGAAACATCTCATCAAATTCAGGATATCTGTTCGCTAATAAGTCTTTAAATTTGTTTTTTTCAAAGTTGTTAAGAGAAGATTTTGAATACGTGCTTTCAAGAATATCTTCGCAACTTACATTTTGATTAAATTTTGAACAGCCAAACAAAACAGATACTGTAATTGAGCATAAAAAAAATCTAAAGATATTCCCCATTTTTAATTATTTAATATATAAAGACTTTATAATTGTTATATACAATATTTCAGACTTAACGAAGTGTCAAAGAGTAAAAGCTTTATATTTAAGGGTAAAGAAAGTTTTTCAAGCTCAAAACTTGAAAAAATAAGACACGAATTTAATAAATCAAACAATCTCGATACTGAAATTTATTCCAATGAGATTTATCTAATACAAGCTGAACCTGAATTTAATGATTCAGAAAGCATAAAAGATGTTTTGTCTGCATCTGAACAAGATGATCAATTTTCTTTTTATGTTGGACCAAGACTGGGCACTATTTCTCCTTGGTCCTCAAAAACAGAGGACATTGTTAGAAATGTAGGACTTGATAAAGTTATAAGAGTTGAGAGACTTTTTGGTTTCATGATTAATTGTGAATTTAGTCTTGAAAAATTAGATTCTTCTATGTTTTATGACCGCATGACTCAATCGATATATTCGACCCCTAGTGATTTTGAGGATTTATTTATTTCCGATAAATCTAGAACATTAAATAAAATTGATATCATCAATAAAGGCAAAGAAGAGCTTGAGGTTGCAAATCAATCATTTGGCTTCGCAATGAGCCAAGACGAAATAGATTATTTATATAACTTTTATTCAAAAGAAAACAGAAATCCAACCGACGCAGAACTCATGATGTTTGCTCAAGCAAATTCTGAGCATTGTAGACACAAAATATTCAATGCTAAATGGAAGGTAGATGGATCTCAAAAAAATGATACTTTATTTGATTTAATAAAAGAGACTAGCAAAGCCTCACCAAACGGAATAATTTCTGCTTACAAAGACAATGCTGCAATTGTTAAAGGTACAAATGCTGAAAGACTTCATCTTAATGATTCTAATCAATATGAATTAAAAAAAGATGATTTAAATTCAACTATTAAAGTAGAGACGCATAATCACCCAACTGCTATATCACCATATCCTGGAGCGTCAACTGGCTCAGGGGGAGAAATTAGAGACGAAGGTGCAACTGGGCGAGGTGCAAAACCTAAAGTGGGATTAGTTGGATATAACGTTTCAAATCTTAGAATCCCTCAATTATTGAGAAATTGGGAAGGAGAGGAGCATAAGCCTTCAAGAATTGCTTCACCGCTAGCAATTATGACGGAGGCACCAATAGGTGCTGCTGCTTTTAATAATGAATTTGGAAGACCAGCAACTCTAGGTTATTTCAGATGTTTTGAAACTGATTTTTCAGACAACAAAGCATTTGGATACCATAAGCCAATCATGTTAGCTGGAGGTATTGGTGAGATAAGGGATAAAAATAACTTTAAGTTACAAATCCAAGAAAACTATCTTGTTGTTGTTCTTGGTGGTCCTGCGATGTTGATTGGACTTGGTGGGGGAGCAGCCTCTTCAGTATCTTCTGGTGAGAGTGATGAGGATTTAGACTTTGCATCTGTTCAAAGAGATAACGCAGAAATGGAAAGAAGATGCCAAGAAGTAATTAATAAGTGTTCTGGTCAAGAAAATAGTTATATTGAATTCATTCATGATGTTGGAGCGGGCGGGCTATCAAATGCAATCCCTGAACTAGCAAAAGACTCTGAATTAGGTGTTTATATTGAATTATCAAAGATACCTAATGCTGATAAATCGATGTCACCAATGGAGATATGGTCAAATGAATCTCAAGAAAGATATGTTCTTGCTATTCATAAAGACAATAAAGAAAATTTTGAAAAAATTTGTAAAAGAGAACGATGTGAATATGCAATTGTTGGAATAACAACCTCAGAAAAATTAGTCAAACTTTATGATGAAGCTAATAATAATTATCCTGTAGATGTTCCTCTATCCATGCTTTTTGGAGATTTACCAATTACAGAGATGGAAGTTAATAGTATTCCTTTTGAAGAAGTTAATGAAGATGATTCTGAAAGCTATGATCTAACTGATTCAATCGTAAAAGTCCTACAACATCCTTCAGTAGCATCCAAATCTTTTCTTATCACAATTGGAGATAGAAGTGTTGGAGGTATGGTAGCAAGAGATCAATTTGTAGGCCCGTATCAAGTTCCAGTATCAGACTATTCGTTAAGCCTTAGATCATTTACTTCAAATTCTGGTGAGGTTATTGCGATTGGAGAAAAACCTACATTAGCATTAACTAATCCAGCTGCTTCAATGCGAATGGCTTTGGCGGAAGCTATTACAAATATGGCTGGTGTCGCTATAAAAGGACTCAACAGCGTTCAAGTATCAGCTAATTGGATGGCAGCATCAGGAAGTAATAAAGAGGATTTGGCTTTAAGAAACGGCGTAGAAGCTTTATCTAAAATTAGTGTTGATTTGAATATATCAATACCTGTTGGCAAAGATTCACTGTCAATGAAAACAAAATGGTCTGAAGACAGTAATGAATTTGAAGTTACGAGTCCTTTATCTGGTGTAGTTACCGCAATGGCTCCTGTAGACGATGTATCAATTAATGCCACACCTGAATTGAATATTGAAGAAGACACTTCAATGCTACTTATAAAATTGAACAATAAGAATAGATTAGCTGGCTCAATATTCTCAGAAGTTACTAAATCAAAATATAACAATACTCCGGATATAGATAGTGTTGATGATTTTAGGAACATGTTTTTGTTAATTCAAGAAATGATAACAAGCAAAGATATATTAGCCATTCATGATATTTCAGATGGTGGACTAATTACCACATTGCTTGAAATGTGTTTTACTAAAAAAATTGGAATGAATTTAAATTTATCTGGTATAGATAGAGTAATAGAGAATTTATTCTCCGAAGAATCTGGATTTGTTGTTCAAGTCAAACAAAAAGATGCTGCTAAAATTATTACAACCTTCACTGAGAAAGGATTGGCTGTTAATGAAATCGGACACTTAACAAATGATATGTTCTCAATCAGTAAAGACGACAAAGAACTATTTAGTAAATCAATTATTGAGCTTGAAAAAATATGGCGAGAAACATCTCATGCCATTCAAAGCCTCAGAGATAACAAAGAAATTGCTAATTCAGAATTAAGCTTGCTAGACAATAATTCTTTTTCAGGCCTAAGTTCAAATGTAAATTTTGATGAATCTCAAATAAAGCATTTATCAATTAAATCAACTAATCCAAAAGTCGCAATTTTGAGAGAGCAAGGAGTTAATGGTCAAAATGAAATGGCAGCAGCTTTTAGTTTAGCTGGATTTGATGCGGTTGATCTTCATATGCAAGACTTGCTTGATGGAACAGCTTACTTAAAAGACTTTCAAGGAATGGCAGTATGTGGAGGTTTTTCTTATGGTGATGTTTTAGGTGCTGGAGGTGGCTGGTCAAAAACTATTTTGTATAACAATAATGTTAAAGATCAGTTTGAAAGTTTTTTCAATAATAAATCTACATTTACATTAGGTGTATGTAATGGATGCCAAATGCTTTCTAATCTCAAAGATATTATTCCAGACGCAGCTAACTGGCCAAATTTTGAAAGAAATTTTTCTGATCAATTTGAAGCTAGATTAGTTCAAGTTAAGATTAAAGAAACAGATTCTATTTTGATGAAAGGTATGAATGGTTGGTCATTACCAGTGGCTTCTGCTCATGGAGAAGGTAGAGCTCATTTTAGCGGCAACACTCTAGAACAGTTAAAGAATCAAAATCAAATCGCAATGAATTTTGTTGATTCTGACCTAAAAAATACTGTTAAGTATCCTCTTAATCCAAATGGCTCAGAAGAAGGCATTACTGGCGTGACTGCTGCAGATGGAAGAATCACCATCATGATGCCTCACCCTGAAAGAGTATTTAGAAAACTACAAATGAGCTGGCATCCGAAGGATTGGAAAGAGTTTTCTCCGTGGATGCAAATATTTGTGAATGCAAAGAAATTTAGTGATGAAAGCTAATCACCAAAGTTTTATATCTTCTTCCCTGAATATAAATTTATCTTGTTCAAGATCTTCAATATAGTACTTAAGCGTTTTTTCAACAGTTGGGAATGCTATTTCATCCCAGAGAATATCCACTGGAGAGAATAATTCTACTTCTGAGCTTTCTACAGTTGGCCCATAATTATCATCTAAAAGATTTGCTAAATAAAACATGTGAATCTGATTAATATGAGGAAGGCTAAACATCGTATAGGGCATTATCGCCTCAGCTTTAGAGCACGTTTCCTCAAAAGTTTCTCTAAGGGCTCCTTCTTCAAGTGTTTCAGCATTTTCCATAAATCCAGCTGGAAGTGTCCAAAGACCTTTACGCGGATTAATGTTTCTTTTAGCCATAAGAATTTTGTCATGTCTTATGCATAACGCACCAACAACCATATTAGGATTTGTATAAAAGATTGTATGGCAGTCTGCACAACAATATCTTTTTAAGCTGTCATGCTCTGGAATCTTAAATTCCATATTTGAACTTCCACAATTTGAACAATATTTCAATTTTCTTCCTTATTTACAGAATATAGATGCTTATGAAGTTAAAATTATCTATATGTTAGACAGCATAAAGCAAAAGCTAAAACAAATAAATCTTATAGAGGCTACTCAGTATAAAAAAGCTGGTGTTTTAATCCTTCTTTTAAAAGAAGATAAAGATGCTGAGTATAAAATTGTATTCACAAAAAGATCAACCAAGTTAAAGACTCATTCTGGTGAGGTTAGTTTTCCTGGAGGTAAATGGGAAGAAGTAGATAATAGTCTTTATGAAACTGCTCTGAGAGAATCAAATGAGGAAATCAATCTTAATATTGAAAATGTAACAAAATTAGGTAATTTAAATTTTCTGCTATCAAGACATAAGATTGAGGTAAATCCTTATGTTGGATATTTAAACAAATTTCAAGAATTTGAAGGAAATTTTGAAATTGACGAAATATTTACGGTCCCTATAAGTTTCTTATCTGATTCTAAAAATGTCACCTATAAAGAATTTAATAGAAAGGATTTAAAAGTATATATACCAAGTTGGGTTTATAATGGAAATCGTATTTGGGGATTAACAGCAATGATAACTGCAGACTTTTTAAATATTTGTTTCAATGCGTCAATAAATACTGATTTAGATTTAATAAGAAATTATGATGAATATTGATTTAGGGGACAAAAAACTAACAACTGATGGTGATAATTTTTGGATTGCGCCTAATGCTACAGTAATTGGTAATGTGCATTTAGGGAAAGACGCCAGTATTTGGTTTAATGCGGTTTTAAGGGGTGATAACGAGCCTATATATGTAGGTGAAGGGTCTAATGTTCAAGATGGCACAATAATTCACACCGATCCAGGATTTGTATGCTCAATTGGTAAAAACGTAACCGTTGGTCATATGGCAATGCTGCATGGGTGCGAAATTGGTGATGGTAGTTTGGTTGGTATAGGTTCTGTTGTATTAAATGGTGCAAAAATTGGAAAAAATTGCGTCATTGGAGCCAAAGCATTAGTTACAGAGGGAATGAAAATTCCTGATGGATCAATGGTCTTAGGAATACCAGGAAAGATTAAGAAAACATTAAATGAAGAAGAGCAGAGTATTGTTTCTATTGGCGCTGAGCATTACATCAATAATTACAAGAAATATAAAAAATTAATGAACTTAAATGAAAACTAGTGAAATAAGACAATCATTTTTAGATTTTTTTCATTCTAAGAATCATAAAGTTATATCTTCAAGTTCATTGGTTCCAACTAATGATGAAACTCTATTATTTACTAATGCTGGAATGGTTCAGTTCAAGGATGTTTTTTTAGGGACAGAGAAAAAAAATTATCAAAGAGCAACAACTTCTCAAAGATGCATTAGAGCTGGAGGAAAACATAACGATCTTGAAAATGTTGGATACACATTAAGGCATCACACTTTTTTTGAAATGTTGGGTAACTTTAGCTTTGGTGATTACTTCAAAGAGGATGCCATAAAGTTTGCATGGGAATTTTTAACAGAAGTTCTAAAGCTTGATAAAGATAAGTTATGGATAACTGTTTACAAAGATGATGATGAAGCTGAAGAAATTTGGAAAGAAATTATTGAGATCGATCCTAAAAGAATAGCCAGATTAGGCGATGAAGATAATTTTTGGTCAATGGGAGATACAGGTCCCTGTGGTCCATGTTCAGAAATATTTTATGATCATGGTGATCATATTGATGGAACTCCGCCTGGTGCTGAGGGTGATGAAGGTGATAGATTTATAGAAATATGGAACCTAGTATTCATGCAATACAATAGGGATGACGATGGAAAAATGGAACCTCTTCCAAAACCATCAGTTGATACAGGAATGGGGTTAGAAAGAATTGCTGCAGTTATGCAGGGTGTGAATTCGAATTATGAAACAGATACCTTCAAAGATTTAATTACAGCTTCAGAAAATTTATTAGGAAATAAAAAAAGTACTTCTCATAAAGTTATTGCAGATCATATTAGGTCTACAGTTTCTTTAATATCTGATGGAGTGATTCCTGAAAATGAGGGTAGAGGTTATGTTCTCAGAAGAATAATGAGAAGGGGCATAAGACATGGTTATAAAATTGGTGCTAAAAAACCTTTCATGTTCAGTTTAGTCAAAGACATGGTTCGAGTTATGGGTTCTGCCTTCCCGGATTTAAAAGACAAAGAAAGTGACATTGCTGAATTAGTAAAAACTGAAGAAATTAAATTTTTTGAAACCTTAGAGAAAGGAATAGAAATTCTTGAAGAAGAAATTTCAAATATGTCTGAAAACATTATCTCAGGAGATGTTGTATTTAAACTCCATGATACTTTTGGATTTCCTTTTGACTTAACAGCTGATATTGCCAGAGAAAGAGAATTATTAATTGATGAAAAAAGATTCGATGAATGTATGAATCAACAAAAAGAAACATCAAAGGCTTCAAGTAATTTTGTATCTAAGCTTCCAGCTGCTGCAGGTGTAAATGAAACAAAATTTCTTGGTTACGACAATTTAGAATCAGAATCTAAAGTTTTAGTAATATGGAAAGATCAAGAAAGGGTAGAAGAAGCAGACAATAAAGAAGAAATATTTATAGCATGTGATCAAACTCCCTTCTACGCTGAAGCAGGAGGCCAAGTAGGTGATAAAGGAATATTTGCATCTAATTCAGCTACTGGTAATATTTTAGATTGTAAGAAACAAGGTAAGGTATATCTTCATAAAGCAATAATTGAAAAAGGAAATATCAAGACTGGTGATGTAATAAAAATGAGCGTAGAAAAAGATAAAAGATCTGCAATAGCAATTCATCATTCATCAACTCATCTTGTTCATGCTGCCCTAAGAGAAGTATTAGGTGATCATGTTCAACAAAAGGGATCTCTTGTTGATGAAAATAAATTAAGATTCGATTTTTCTCATACCAAGCCATTGTCAAAGGATGAAATCTCTAAGATCGAAGACATTGTAAATAAGGAAACGCTTAGTAACTTAGAGGTTCAAACTGAACTCATGAAGATTGATGATGCACTTAAATCTGGTGCTATGGCCTTGTTTGGTGAAAAATATGATGATGAGGTTAGAGTGCTAACAATGGGGAGTAACTCATATTCAGTTGAATTATGCGGGGGTACACACGTAAGTAGAACGGGTGATATTGGTCATTTTATTATTACCAATCAATCTAATGTAGCTTCTGGAATTAGAAGGATTGAAGCTTTAGCGGGTTTCCAGTCTATTGAATACATTAATAATATTAGAGAAACGAATTCATCACTTCAATCTTTGCTAAATGTATCTTCAGAAGATATGCATGAAAAGATTCTTTCTTTAATTGAAGAGAATAAAACTTTAAAAAAGAAATCTTCAAATAAAAATTCAACTAAGTCTGTCTTGTTGTCAGAGACCTATGATATAGAAGATTGGAAATTGATCGTAGAACAAGTAGAAATAAGTGATACTAAGGATCTTAGAAACTTAGTTGATGAACAAAAAAAAATAAATAATAAGGCATGTATTTTCATCTTAAATCATCAAAAGAATAAGGTTGCTTTTGTATGTGGAGTAACGAGTAATTTGGTAGAAACTATATCTGCAAAAGATGTGATTTCCCAATTATCTATAGCTATTGATGGTAAAGGCGGTGGCAGATCTGATTTTGCTCAAGGAGCCGGAGAAACAGATAATATTGCTGATTTCGTGACATCTGTTGTAAATACAGTAAAATCGCTCGCTAAATAAAAATATACTATGTCAAATATTATTGTTCAAAAATTTGGAGGCACTTCTGTTGGTTCTGTTGAAAGAATTGATGCTGTTGCTGATATTATTAAAAACGCATCGCTTTCAGAGAAAATAGTAGTCGTTGTTTCAGCAATGTCAGGTGAGACTAACAAACTTGTAAGTTTGGCAAAGCATTTTGGTGATAATCCAGACAAAAGAGAATTCGATGCGCTTGTTTCAACAGGTGAAACAATAAGCTCTGCACTTTTAACCATGGCGCTTCACTCTAAAGGTGTGAAGGCAAGATCATTCTCTGCTACACAGATATCAATGAAGACAACAAGCACATACTCAAAAGCAAAAATACTTGATGTAGACTCTAATAAAATTATGTCTGTAATTGAAAACGATACTATTCCAATTATTACCGGTTTTCAGGGAGTAACAGAAACAGGAGATATAACCACACTTGGAAGAGGTGGTTCTGATACAACTGCTGTTGCAATCGCTGCACAAATTAATGCTAAAAGATGCGACATATATACGGATGTGGATGGAATCTATACAACAGACCCAAAAATAGTTTCAAATGCAAAAAAATTAGATTCAATTACAATGGAGGAAATGCTTGAACTTGCTGGGCAAGGAGCCAAAGTTATACAAACTCGTGCAGTCGAATTTGCAAATAAATATAAGGTTCCTGTTCGAGTATTATCAAGCTTCAATGAGGGAAGTGGTACATTAATTTCTTTAGAGGATAAAGGTATGGAAAATGCGTTAGTTTCAGGAATAGCATTTCAGAAAAATCAAGTAAAAGTAACATTGCATGGTGTAGAAGATACACCTGGAACAGCTTTTAAAATTTTAGGACCAATAAGTGATGCTGAGATTGAAGTAGATGTTATTGTTCAAAATGTAAGTGTTGATGGTAAAACTGATTTTACTTTTACAGTTTCTACTGAGGACCAAGAAGCTATTAAAGGAATTATTGAAGATATAAATCAGAAAATTGAGTTCAAAGATTTAATTATTGATTCAGAAATAGCAAAAGTTTCGTTAGTTGGAGTTGGGATGAGATCACAATCTGGTGTTGCGAGTAAAACCTTTAAGGCATTATCTGAGAATGATGTTAATATTCAAATAATTAGTACATCTGAAATTAAAATAACTATGGTTATTAAAGAGGACGAAGTAGATAAAGCTGTTCAAGTGCTTCATAAGGAGTTCGAGTTAGATAAATAATATGTATGATTTGATTCTAAAAAATTGCCAAATCGTTAATGAAAATATCATATTTGAATCTGACATAGCTATAAAAAATGACAGGATTGAGTTAATTTCTAGTGATATTACATCTGAATCAAAGCAAACTGTTGATATTGAAGGTAGGTATGTAATTCCTGGTTTAATTGATGATCAAGTTCACTTTCGTGAACCTGGACTTACCCATAAAGGAGACATAGCATCTGAATCAAGAGCAGGACTTGCAGGAGGTGTTACAAGTTATTTTGAAATGCCAAATGTTAACCCAACCACAACAACAAATGAAAATCTCACTAAAAAATTTGAATTAGCTAGCACAAGATCTCTCTCAAATTATTCTTTTCATCTTGGTGGCAGCAATACTAATATTGAAGAAATTAAAAAGGTTGATATTAATCAAGCTGCAGCATTAAAAGTTTTTATGGGAGCATCAACAGGTGAAATGCTGGTAGATAGTCTAGATGCTCTGGATGATATATTTAATTATTCACCTCTTATTGTTGTAACCCACTGTGAAGATCCACAGAGAGTTAAAGACAGAGAGCAATTATTTTTAGAAAAATATGGTAATGATCTATGTGCAGAACATCATCACCTAATAAGAGATGTTGAAAGTTGCTACTTATCAAGTTCCTTAGCTGTTGATCTAGCAAAAAAATATGATTCAGATCTCCATGTATTTCATTTAACTACAGAAAAAGAGTTAGATCTTTTTGTAGCTGGAGATGTAGATGGAAAAAAAATAACTTCTGAAGTCTGTGTTCACCATATGCATTTTAATGAATCTTATTATTCTGACCTAGGCAATCAAATTAAATGTAATCCATCGATAAAAGAAGAATCAGATAGATTGGCCCTAATAAAAGCACTTCTTGATAAAAAGATAGACATTATTGCTACTGACCATGCACCTCATACTTGGGATGAAAAGATGCAGGCCTATCCAGACGCACCAGCAGGACTGCCTTTAGTTCAACACGGTCTTCAAATTCTTATGGACTTTTATCATCAAGATATTTTAAGTCTCGAAACTATTGTTGAAAAAACAAGCCACAATGTTGCAAAAAGATTTCAAATAAAAGAAAGAGGTTATATCAGAGAGGGCTATTATGCAGATCTAGCAATCTTAGATGTTGATAAACCTTATCAAGTTTCAAATGAAAATATTTTATATAAATGTGGATGGTCACCATTTTCTGGAAAAACATTTAACTCATCAATATATATGACCATTATCAACGGTTATGTTGCGTTTGAAGGTGGTCGAGTAAAAGAAGAGCTTCCTTTTGGTAAGCAAATAGAATTCGATAGATAATTAGTTATCTTTATATAATCAAAGAGTTATAATCCATTTTTTTATTATAATTAGGAGAGTTGGCTGAGTGGTCGAAAGCGCCTCCCTGCTAAGGAGGTAACTGGGTAACTGGTTCGAGGGTTCGAATCCCTCACTCTCCGCCAGATTTAAGTTTTAATATTATGAAAAATGATAAGCTAACAAATTTTTTAAAAGGGTTTTCATTAGAAGTTACTCCAAGAGCGGCTGCTAAAATTGAAAATTTTTCAGAACTTATTCCAAAAGGAACACTGATTTATATTGCTCATATCGAAGGCACACCGATAGAAGAGATGGTTGAGACTGCTAAAAAAATAAATGATCAAGGATATTCGCCCATGCCTCATTTTCCTGCTCGTATTATTAAAAATGAACAAGTATTACAAGATTGGATCTCTCAATATAAAAATGAAGCAAATGTTGAAAATGCACTTTTAATAGCAGGAGGCTCTAATAAACCTTATGGTGATTTTGATTCTTCAGTCCAGTTAATTGAATCTGAATTGTTCGATGTGGCTGGCTTTAAAAATTTACATATTGCAGGTCATCCAGAAGGAAATAAAGATATTGATAACGATGGAACAACAAGTAATATTGATAAAGCTTTATCTTGGAAAAATGAGTTTAGTAAAAGAACTGATGCAACTATGGCTATAACGACTCAGTTTTGTTTTGATTCAGAAACAGTAATAAATTGGGCTAATAATATTAAAAATAACGGAATAGACTTACCTATTCATATTGGTATTGCTGGACCAGCTAAACTTCAGACACTATTAAAATATTCTCTTGAGTGTGGAGTTGGTGCTTCTATTAAAATTTTACAAAAAAGAGCAATGGATCTAACGAAACTTTTACTTCCTTATAAGCCGACACAAATATTAAGTGAATTAGCAGAATATAAGTTTGATAATCCTGATTTTAATGTTGAAAAAGTTCATTTCTTTCCCTTGGGTGGTATAAAGCAAGTTAGTAAATTTGTAGAAGAAAGTTAATTAAACATTCTTAATTAATTTATATATACATCCTTTACATAATTGTCACATCCTATTAATAAACATAATGTATTATTTATATTCATATTTAATTAAATAGAGGAGAGAAAATATGGAAATGGAAATGTGGAATGTTTGGGCAACAAACAGAATTCCAGGAGCAATTGGTGGTCTTACTACGATAATTGCTATTTGGGTTGCAGCTAGATTTGCAAGTGTTGCTTCTGAACAATCAGAGGAAAATAAAACTTTACTTGGTAAAGTGTTACTTACTTTATTTGGAGGATCTGTGATTCTTTGGGGAATTCAAATAAATCTTATGGCACAAGCTAATTGGTCTGTAACAGCTAATGCATTTAAATCAATGAGTGAAGCAGGAATGGAAGTTAGTGACGGAGCTATGAAATTTGCTGAGAGATGGGGTGGAGAACCAAGTTTACTTAATCAACCCTTAACAATAGTTTTCTTTTTATCGGCTTTTGCAATTATTCTTTATCCAATTTGGTTTAAGAAGTAACCATCATTAATGCGGAGGGGAGACCCTCCGTTTTTTAAAATAGTTCTGTAAGCATACATCTTGCTGAACCTCCACCATATTTTTCTATGGTTGGTATGTCAGAATGAATAATCTCTTTATAGCTTTCAAGAAGTCTATCTATCTGACTTTGATCCAAAGCCTTGTATGCAGTTGAAGATAGTATTAAAAAAAGCTCATTGTCTTTATTTTTTGCTTCTATAGCATTACCACAAAAGTTTTCAATTTGTTCTGCGCTGAGTTCAACAATATCATGAAATTCAGTAACCTTTTTCTTTACGTAATCTCTGTGATCTTCTTTGATAACATCAAAACAAATGCCAATAATATCAGTACCAACATACATTAAGACATCTGTATGATAAATAGGAGAACCGGTATGACTCTCTGTCTCAAATAATACAAGTTCAAAATCATTATTTCGGCACCATATTATTAGTTGAACAGCATTAGTTCTTGGAGAAATTCCAGCATAGACAATTCTATTAACTCTATCAAAAACCATACTGCTAGTTGATTCTAAAAAAATTTCTTTTTCTTCAAGGTAGGACATATCATCAGTTAATTCATATGTTTCAGTTAGATGCTCAATCATAGATAGCTTTTTTTCTTTTCTTCGATTTGGAGCCAACATACTAAATATTTGCATAGTTTTATTCTGAAATGTTATGAACCAATTTGGAAAAATATGATCAGGACAATCTTTTGAACCTTTTAGGCTTGTTACTTTTATTCCTTTCTTTTCAATTTTATTTTTAAGATTGTGAAATTCAGTTAGTGCCTTTCCAGCAACATCTTCCGGAGTCTCATCAGTAACTTCTTTTTGGTAGTGATTTGTATATGAAGTTTGTTCGTTCGAATAGAAAGATTCAGGCTCAATCATAAATAGGTGTGATGTTGATTGGTTATTCATATCTTTCCTTGCTGATAATATTTATGTGGTTAAAATACACTCATGTCATTAAGTTTACAAGACGAATATATCAAAAGAGAATCTCTTTATGGTGCACAAAATTATTCACCTCTTTCAGTTGTTTTGGAGCGAGGGGAAGGCGTGTATCTCTGGGACGTAGATGGTAATAAATATCTAGATATGGTCTCAGCATATTCAGCTGTAAGTCATGGCCATTCTCATCCCGAATTAATAAAAACCATTCAAGATCAAGCACAAAAATTAGCAATAACTTCCAGAGCTTTTTACACCGAACCGTTTGCAAATTTTCTACAGTCACTTTCCAAGGTTTCAGGATTTGAATCTGTTTTGACAATGAATACAGGAGCAGAAGCAGTTGAAACCGCAATAAAAGCTGCAAGAAGATGGGGATATTTTACAAAAGGGATTCCAGAGAACAAAGCTGAAATAATTGTTGCTGATGGTAATTTTCATGGAAGAACAACAACTATAGTTGGCTTCTCATCAGACAAATCTTACAAAGATGGTTTTGGTCCATTTTCTAGTGGGTTTGTAGAAGCGAAATATTGTTGGTCAGAATGTGATATTAATGAATCAATAGCTTCATTTAAAAAAATGATCAATAAAAACACATGCGCTGTTCTTGTTGAACCAATCCAAGGAGAGGCAGGAATAAGAGTTCCTCAAGATGGATGGCTTCTAAAATTAAGGGAGTTATGCACTTCTAATAATGTATTACTAATACTCGATGAAATTCAATCTGGGCTAGGCAGGACTGGTAAATTATTTGCGTACCAGCATGAGAATATTAAACCCGATGGACTCATTCTTGGAAAAGCACTTGGAGGCGCTATGCTTCCAATATCTGCATTTTTGAGTTCAAAAGAAGTTATGGATCATTTTAATGCAGGGTCTCATGGTTCTACTTTTGGAGGCAATCCACTTGCAACCAAAGTAGCAAGCAGGGCGCTTGAGCTTTTATATGAAGATAATTTAATAGAAAACAGTCATATTTTAGGAGATTATTTTAAATCGAAATTAAAATCTATAGATAATAAAATCATTAAAGATGTTAGAGGGAAGGGGTTATGGATTGGAATGGAGCTTAACGAATCGGAGGTTAATGCTAAGGACCTTTGCCTAATGCTTTTAAATGAAGGGATTCTTTGCAAAGAAACTCATAAAACCGTAATAAGATTTGCTCCACCTCTTATGATTACAAAAGATCAATTGGACTCGGCTATTAAGAAGATCACAAAGGTTGTTAGATCTATTTAATGTTAATCAATTCTAATTTTAAAAAACTGGTCTTTGAAAAAATAGATAAAATTCCATATGGCGAGACGAGATCCTATAAAGATATTGCCATAGCAATAGGTAAGCCAAACTCATATAGAGCTGTAGCAAATGCATGTGCTAAAAATCCAATTCCAATTGTAAGGCCTTGTCATAGAGTAATACGTTCTGATGGAAAAATTGGAGGTTACAGCGCCAAGGGAGGCATTGTATTAAAAAGAGCTTTGCTAAAGTGTGAGTCTTTTTAGTCTTCTAGTGCTTTAGATGCTTTCCAATTTAAAAATCTATAATGAACTTTTGTTTTTGAATCACCATATGGAATCTTAGTAAAGTTTCTTATATCAACAAGCGATGCATAAATAGCTGATTTAGAAATTTCATCATAATCATTTTCATCCAAGGCACCAATTAGACTATCAACATACTTTGATTGAAGCCCCATCTTAAAAGTTGTAGGAATTTCTCTTTGAACAAAAATGCCATCAAATAAATCACTCAAAACCTCATCAGGTAAATAAGTATTTCCATACTGAGAGCTATCTACTAATCTTTTCATGACAGTAGGGTGAAGAATATGCGAAACAGCTCTTCCTTGAAGACTTAAAACTAAATCATGAAGCTGAGGATCTTCGTTACCTCGTCTTCCTGAACTATATGCTGCTCTTTTTTCGCTTTGAAGATATTTGAGTAAATTTTCATCAAATGTAAAAGCATTATTTGATAAGAGTTTTTCTATTATTAAATTCATGGCTTTCTTCTGATCTTCATATGATACAGCTTCAAAAGGAGTCATATCTATATTGGAATCATTAACAATTCTATTTGAATAAACTCCACCAATGAGTTTTACAACACCATCAAAAAATCTTCCTTTTTCCCTTGTCAGGCTATAAAAAGCAGATCTGAATTCTGTTGAAGTTTCCCCATCAACAAGAAAAATACTTGGTAACTCAGCAATTTTTGCATCTAAAATATTTATACGGTCAGATGTATAAGATATTGGATCACTAGACATATCATAACGAAGATTTCTTGGATCAATATTCACCCCTGGAGAGGACATTGCATCTCCATCGGTTCCAAAAATGTATTCTGGTTGAGAAGACTTTGAGAGAATACTTTCTCTTTGCTCGTCACTAAGATTTGGAGTATACCCAAACTCAATTGCCCACATATCATATGAGCCAGGTCCGGAAGGAAAGTAATTACCTTGTGCAATTCCTTCAGGAGCAAGGTTTATTGGATCATAGTCCATTACAGAACCAATGTGGTTATCACCAGTTACGGATACATCATGTATTTCCTCAGCATCGTATATCCAACTTGATTTAAAGTTATGTCTTAAACCTAGCGTATGTCCAACTTCATGCATAGTAAGAGATACAATCCATTGCTCTAGTGGGTCATTATCTTCAGAATATCCCCATAATTTTCTATAGGTATATCCTCTTTTTATAGCATTAAACTCTTGGACAATATCGGCAGCTATAATTTCACCAGTTCTAGGATTTGCAACACTTGGGCCATATCCTGAATACCTTGGACTAGGAGTTGAAGCCCACCTTACAACATTATATTTAACATCGCCTGCATCCCACTCAGCATCATCGGGTTGTATTTTTGCAACTACGGCATTTTTAAAACCAGCTTTTTCAAAAGCTCTATTCCAGCCTTCAATTCCTTTTACAACAAATGGACGGATTTCTTCAGGGGTTGAATTTTCTACCCAGTAAACAATCGGTTCTACAGGCTCTGATAGTTCTGCTTCAGGATCTTTTTTTATAAGCCTCCATCTATTCATCAAATCTCTAGCATTATTTGAATCATATGTTGATAAGTCAGTAACCTTTTCTGAAAAGTAGCCAATTCTTTGATCAGCAACTCTAGGTTCAAAATTATCATCTGGCATTTCTACAAAATTATGAAGACTATCTATAAATGTATATCTTTTATCTGCAACTGAATCTACAGAACCACCAGCTTTTGGCTTTGGATTATAAAAACCATACCTAACTTTAAAAGAAGTGTTTTTTTCATAATTTCTTACTTTATCTATATATGTTTTTGATTTATCTGGTCTTCCAAGTATTAAGTTGTAATATTCCATATATTCTTTTGGGATGTTTGGCGTAAGACTAACAAGCATCTCACTCAAAAACATTGAATCTATGCTGATTAAGTATTTTAATTCTTCATTTACAACTACAGAAAATCTTCCTAGAAATGCTTCAATAATATTTGTTATTTTTGACTGAGAGATTTTATTGGACTCATCATATATAAACTTTGTATTTTTTTTATACAAACCAATATCTTCTTTAAACTTTCTAAATTCGAATATAGAACCGTCGCCTAAATCGCCTCCACTTGGACCAGCATCAGTAGGCCCATTTAAAATGTAATTAAAGTAAATGAATTCTTTATTTAGCTGATCTTCATTAATAATCAAATAGTACTTATCTTTCTCAGTTTCATGAAGAACTTCCATAAAACCGCTAATAGTTTTATATTCACCATCTTCTAAAAACTCTTCTATAGTTTTATATTCCTTTTTCTTTCCAGGCATTCCTTTTGGTTTTTTTGACACTGCATCATCAGTTTTTGCTTCAGATGAGGCTGTATTTTCATCTTCTTCTGCAAACAAGACGTTTGAATAAACATTAGAACCAATAAAGATTATTGATAATAAAAATATTTTTAGTAGTTTAGAATTTTTTTTCATATATAAAGTCCTTAAAATGAGCATGTAATTCTATCCTAGAAAGAGGCTTACTGATAGTATATGTATATGAAAAATTCTTATGCATTAATAACTGGGGCATCTTCAGGAATAGGTTTAGAAATTGCTAAAAATCTTGCCAGAAGAGGTTACAACATAATTTTAACTGCTCGTCGAACAGAATTACTTCAATCTCTTGCCAATGAAATTACAAATGAAAATGGTGTGCACGTTGACCTGATATCAATGGATTTAAGTAAATATGATGCACCACAAAAAATATTTGAATTTTGTGAATCAAAAAATTATCAAATTGATATATTAGTTAACAATGCTGGGTATGGCATAAAGACATCCTTTCATGAAACTAGTATTGAGGCAGAAGAAGACTTCATAAGAGTTTTAGGGACGTCAGTAATTATGTTAACAAAGCTTTTCATTCCAAAAATGATTTCAAATGGTGGAGGTAAAATCATGATTGTTTCTTCGGTTGCATCATTTGCAGCACCCTCGGCAATTCAACCCCTTTATGGACCAATTAAGACTTTTATGAATAGATTTAGTGATTCAATAAACATAAATTATAAACATAAAGGCATCACTTCAACTTCTGTATGTCCAGGATTTACAACTACTGGTTTTCATACTGCAAGCGGAGTGCAAGAAGAAATGGACAGAGTTCCTAAATTTATGGTGTTTTCTGCGGCAAGAATTGCCCAAGAAGGAATAGAAGCAACTCTTGCAGGAAAGAGTCTATGTGTGCCAACAAAAACATATAAATTTTTAGTATTTATGTTAAAAAATATCCCTCAATCAATTTTAAGACTTATTGGGACAGCTTTGGCTCCAGGAAGATATGACAGAAATTAATTTAAACCAAGAACTTTATCTGAAACAAATGGATTATTAGCTCTTTCAGCTTCAAACGTTGAAACAGGGCCATGACCCGGAATGAAATCAATATTATTTCCAAGGGGCCATAACTTTTCTTTAACTGAATTTATAAGTTGATCGAAGTTCCCACCTGGCAAATCTGTTCTGCCAATAGAACCATTAAATAAAACATCACCAACAACAGCTAAATTATTTTCTTTACTAAAAAATATAATATGACCTGGTGTATGCCCAGGACAGAAAAAAATCTCTAAAACTTCATTCCCAATTTTTATGACATCTCCTTCATTGAGCCACTCATGAGGATGACAATTTTTTGATGGGAGGCCAAACATTTCTCCTTGTTTTTGAAGTTCATCAAGAAGAAATTTATCCTCTTTATGAGGACCATGAATCTCTACATTAAGTATTTCAGATAGTTCGGTGGCACCTCCCGCATGATCAATGTGCCCATGAGTTAGGAGAATTTTATCTGGTATTAATTTATTATTTTTTGCAATATTCATTAAAAGTTCAATATCACCACCTGGGTCAACAATGGCACATTTTTTTGTTTCATCACAATATAATATTGAGGAATTTTGTTGAAAAGGAGTGACGGGCTGAATAAAAGCTTTTAACATATTTATACTGATTTATTATTTAAATAATTATAACCACAATGACCACTGAAAAACCTAAATCTATTTTATATGATCGCAAAGCATCTCGCGAAGAGAATGATTTGATAATTTCAAGATTAGATTCTACATACCAAGCTGCTAAATTACGAAATACACTCTATGATAAACCACCAGAGGAATTTCATACTCCAGTTGAATTTTCCTGGCCAGCTTTTTGGAAGACTTTTATATATGAAAATCTTCCGCCTGTAATTTTTTCTCCAATAGCAGCTATTTTTTTGGAGGGGTCATTTTCTAGGGCATGGCATGTTTCTCAAAATAGAGGTTTATGCACAGTTTCAACCCAACATGCACCTTTGGCGAATATTATTGTTTCTTGGTTAGTTATATATCCTGGGTCTTGGATGATAACTATTGCTTTATTGTTGGCACACTTTGGTGATAGCAGTCTTTTAAAAAATATAGATAGTTTTCAAATAACTCTGGCATATTTATGCTTGTTTACAAGAAGATTAATTATATCGGCAAAATATGGATTTTTTAGACCAGAAGAACTTGAAAAACTATGTCATCCTGCTCCTGAATGGAGTGCAAACAAAACTGAGAGAAAATTCATTGGAAGAGGTTGGTCTAATCCAGAACAATATCCTGGACTAATTGAAAATGAGATGACTTCAGCTATGGATGAGAATGATATTTGCTTACATGGCATACCCATTCAATTTGATGAAAAAACTTCAGATATATTATCTCAAAAAGAAGGAAGTGAAATCTTTACACCCAAAACATCTGCAACACAAAAAGAAGAAATCTCATCAGCTTTTCTACTTTTTAATATAATAAGATCAGTATATAAAAAGAACTTTGTTCCCCCATATAATCCCATTCTTTACTTAACAATGTTTCTGATTATTTTTACACCCATGGTTGTAAAATTTTCTTATGGCGTAAATATTTTTGGGACTAATCCTTTAGAGACCTTCATTACAGTCATGTCAATAACAGGTTTTATAATTTGCTTTCAGTTATTTTTCTTTGGCTTGGTATGTGCTATTGACTTTGATAGGAGAATTGAAACAACTAATAAATTAGGGGACTTAGTAAAATATCCTGGTATTAAAATCTCTTCATTATTTGAAAATCATGAAGATGAGAACAAAATATTTATCAACCTTCAAAAAAGAATCAATGTTTTTGGATGGATGAACATTAGAAATGTCTTGAGGTCATTTGGTGAAACTTATTTATACAGAATTGAAAGCTATACCTCGATACTTGTTTTCTATTCCTTACTTTGTGTTGCCATATTGAATCTTATTGTATGGACAGAAATGAGACACCATATTTCAAGTGTGTATCTAATAGTTGCAATCATTACATGTATTTCCGGAATAAGCATTTATTCAATATTTAAAGCAATCAAACTGCAATCTTTAAGTCAAAAACATCGAGACTTTATAAGAAATGAAATATTTATAATTGAAGAGGAGATAAGTGAGATTAAAGAGAAAGATGTAAATGATTCAAAATTAGAAGATTTAAAAGCTGCAAAAGATTTATTGTTGCAAGTAGATGAAAATATTAATTTTAAAGAACTAATATATAAGCCAACAACAATTATGGGCTATTCTGCAAATCCAGGAGTAATTGGGTCAGTTTTGGGGTTGGTTTTAACAGGCTGCCTTTTTGCAGTTCAGGGATTTGTTTCTACTGGAATTGAATATGATGCCTCAGGTTGGTTTAATTTTTAGAAAAATACTATAGAATAGGCATCTCAAACCTAAGGAATGCATTATTATGTCAAAAAAACCATCTAAAGATGAAGCTTTAAAAGCTGTAGAAACTATATCACAAGATAATTCTGAGAGCTCCCTTCAGCAAGAAGCTATGGAGGCAGTTAAGACCCTAATACTTTGGGCTGGAGATGATCCAGAAAGGGAAGGGTTGCTAGATACTCCAAAAAGAGTTGTGAAGGCTTACAAGCAGTTTTTTTCAGGTTATAAAGACAATCCAGAAGAGATATTAAGTCGAACATTCGAAGAAGTCGATGGATATGATGATGCTGTTATCGTGCGAGATATTAGATTAGAGTCACATTGTGAGCATCATATGGTTCCAATAATTGGTGTAGCTCATGTTGGATATATACCTAGCAATAGGGTTGTTGGAATTAGTAAATTAGCAAGGTTAGTAGATTGTTATAGTAAAAGGCTTCAAACTCAAGAGACAATGACAGCTCAAATAGCTAATACTATAGATAAAGTTTTAAAACCTAAAGGTGTCGCTGTAGTTATAGATTCAAATCATAATTGTATGAGTACAAGAGGTGTTCATAAAACTCATTCAAGCACAATAACATCAAGGATGCTAGGAATTTTTAGAACTGATATTAAGGCTAGAGAAGAGTTCATCAATCTAATAAATTCTCCAAAGAAATTCTAAATGAGTAGGTCTCTGGATTATTCCAGTATCAAGTCAACAACGCCTATAATTCTTGCCTCTGGTTCTGAGAGTAGGAAACAAATGCTTGAGGAAGCTGGTATTCCTTTTGAAGTAAAAGTTTCACCTACAGATGAAGATGCCTTAAAAAATGAAATATCATCTTTGCCATTTGACCGACAAGTAATTCATCTTGCAAAGGCAAAAGCATCATCAGTAAGTTCTGAAAATCCATTGGCTGCAGTTATTGGAGGAGATCAAATGTGTGTTTTGGATGATGTAATTTTTAATAAGCCTGGAACTAAGGAAAAAGCAGTTGAAAATTTGAAACTACTTTCTGGAAAAAAACATTTTCAAAATAGTGGAGTATGTATATATCTCAACAATGAGTGTGTATGGGAGTACAGTGAAGCTGTTGAGATGGTAATGCATAACCTAACTGATCAAGAGATTAAAAATTATGTTGAAATTGAGAATCCAATACATGCAGCTGGCGCATACAAATTTGAATCTCTTGGGTGTAATTTATTTTCTCATGTAAATGGCTCTTCGTATTCAGTTAGAGGCATGCCTTTAATACCTTTGTTGGGTGTGTTGAGAGAATTACAAATAATTAGTTTAAAATAATTTAATGGAAACTCTTCAGATATTTAATACTTTAAACAGTAAAAAAGAAGTATTTAATCCAATTGATAAAAATCATATAAAGATATATGCATGTGGGCCCACCGTATATAACTTCGCTCATATCGGTAACGCTAGGATGGCGGTTGTTTTTGATACGTTTGTAAGAACCCTAAGAGTTATTTATCCAAAAGTTACTTATGTTTCAAATATCACTGACATAGATGACAAAATCATAGATGCTGCAAAAGAACAAAATGTTGAAATATCTGAAATAACTGAAAAATATACTCAAATTTATAATGAAGATATGTCTATGCTCAATGTCTTAAAACCAGACATACAACCAAAAGCAACAGAATATATTCCTGAGATGATTGCACTAATAGAAGATTTAATAGATAAAGAATTTGCCTATGAAAAAGATAAACATGTTTTATTTCACGTTCCGTCATACTCTAAGTATGGAGAACTCTCAAACAGAAATAGAGAAGAACAAATTGCGGGAAGTAGGGTTGAAATAGCACCATTTAAAAAAGATCCATCGGATTTTGTTTTGTGGAAGCCTAGTGATGATAGTCAGCCAGGTTGGGATTCGCCATGGGGTTTTGGAAGACCAGGATGGCATACTGAATGTTCTGCAATGTCTGAAAAAACTTTAGGCTTGCCTTTTGATATTCACGGCGGTGGAAGAGATCTTATCTTTCCTCACCATGAAAACGAAATAGCTCAAAGCTGCTGTTCTACTGCAAATATTGATGAGCCAGATTCTTATGCAAAATATTGGATGCATAACGGTTTTGTTACCATTGAAGGTGAAAAAATGTCTAAATCTCTTGGGAATATTATTCTTGTGAGAGACTTAACCCAAAACTATCATGGGGAAGCAATAAGACTAGCTCTTTTGTCGTCACATTACCGACAAGGACTTGATTGGAATGAGAAAATTATTCATCAAGCTAAAAAATTACTCACTAAAATCTATCAAATATTAGATGAATTAAAAGATGTACATGAAATAGAAAGTGAAAGCTTAAATATCGAACCAATAACAACCTTAATGGACGATCTAAATACTCCCGGTTTAATAGCTGAATTAAATCAAATCGTTAAAGAATATAATGCAGATAAAGGTGTTGATAAAAAGATTATTAAATCAAAACTTCTTTTGATAGGGTCTGTATTAGGAATTTTCCAGGATAAGTCATTTAATAAAGTATCTGATGACTTAAAAAATAAGGTTGAAGTTCTCATCAATGATAGAGACTTAGCAAAAAGCCAGAACAATTTTGAACTAGCGGACAAGATAAGAGATGAATTGAATGAACTTGGTATTGAGATTAAAGATACAAGTGATGGAACTTCATGGAACGTTAAATCGTGAAAAATAAATCATTAATAGAAGTACCAGATAGTTATAACAATATACAAGAAACCCTTGAGGTGGCAGATAAGATCTTATCCGATGCAGTTGATAATTCTTCAACTCTATTTCATACATTGGTTGTTTCTTTGTTTGATGGTAAAAAAGTCTCATCAAGAGTAATGGTTCTAAGAGAATTTGATTTAAAAAAAAGAGTGATGAGATTCCACACAGATTACAGAGCTTCAAAAATACAACAGTTATCAGACAATCCTTCTGTTAGTGTCATTGGTTATGATCCAGAGTTGAAAGTTCAAATAAAGCTAGGTGGAAAAATTGATATTCACTATGATGATGATGTTACTCAAAAAGCTTGGGAGGGCTCCTCTAATAGATCTAAAAAATGCTATACAGTAAAAGGAGGTTCTTCAAAAAAAATAAATGATCCAGTTGAGTATGATATTCAAGAATTTGATCCAGAAAGTGGCTACATAAATTTTGCAGTTTTGCTTTTTTCTTTCAAATCTCTTGAATATTTATATTTAAAAAGATCAGGTCACAGGAGAGCAATACATACTTGGGAAAGTGCTCTTGATTCAAATTGGTTAGTTCCATAACCTTTAAGCAATTAGAGCTTTTCACAAGCCAATTAATTAATTTATAAATAGTGTATTATTAAAATACATATTCATTTTATTTAGGAGAAAATAATGAAAAACTTAATGATTGCTAGTTTAATGCTGGTAACAACTGTTGCTTTTGCTGACGGACATACCTCATCAGAAAAAGATGTTTTAAAGGCTTTATCAGCCTATTTTGATGCAAGAAATGATCAGGACTGGAGTGAGGCTGTAAAATATGAAAGTAACTCAGGCACGTATAATACTAATTCAGATGGTAGTTTCCATAAGCCACTTATCAAGCAAACTGCTGAAAGTTGGGCTGCTTCAAACCAAGGCGGATCACTAAATGTATACTATCCTGAAGCTTTTCAAATATCAGACGATGTTGTTTTTGTAAGATTCTATTATGAAGGTATGACAGAAGTTGATGGCGAAACAAGTCCATATAGAACAAGAGTTACTATGAACTGGGTGAAAGAAAATGGAAAATGGGTTTCCAAAACTCAACATTATTCACCAGCAGCATATGGCGGTGTTCATGTATCTCAGGCAAGTGATTTCGAAGACGAATAATTGAAGATATAATTAATTTAAGACTGACTTTATGTCAGTCTTTTTTATGGTGCCCTCTGTAGGAATCGAACCTACAACTAATCCTTAGGAGGGATTTGTTATATCCATTTAACTAAGAAGGCTTTAAAATATTTTTTTAATATTAAATTATGATTAATTATTTAAAAACAAATAAGTACTTATTTATTTGTGTCTTTATTATTCTTATATCAAGTTTCATTGCATCTACAATACAAAGTAGTTTTGGAAAAGTAAGTGTCGAAGTACAAAAACTTCAAACAGATGACGGTCAAACCCTAGTTTATGATTTGTATAAACCTAGAGTTGCAAACAGTTCAAATAAAGTTCCATTTGTCGTTGTGGTTCCAGGCTTTCAAAGATCAAAAGAAGCTTTATCAAATATAGCCATAGAACTTTCAAGGAGAGGTCTAGCTGTTGCTTTAATTGACCCATATGCACAAGGCATGTCTTCTTCTTCAACAAGCAGGCTTGCTGCAACTACCCAAGGTTATGGCATGTTTGCATTAGTAGACTATGCATATGAAGGAAATTTTTCATTTGTTGATATTAATAAAATTGGTTCCACAGGCCATTCTATGGGAGGAAATGCAGCAATAAGAGGCGCAGATTACTTTGGAAAAGAAGCAATTGAATCAAATACAAAAAGTAAGCTTCATTCAGTTTATGTATCAGGTTATGTTCTTACTTTAAGAGACAGTATTTTAAAAGACTCAAGGTCAAATATGGGCATAAGCTATGCACTTTATGATGAAGGGGCTTTTAGAAACGAGCTCCAAGGATGGGATGCTGCAAATATGCAAATAGCCCCGGAATCCTTAAGAGTAGTAAATAATATTTTAGAAAATGATGATCAACTTAAAAAAATTGAATTAGGCAAATACTACGGCAACAAAGATAACAATACATTACGTGTTATTTTTAATGAAGAACTTCTTCATCCATTTCAGCCATACAACAAAGAAGCCACTGCCAATCAAATCAGTTACTTTGAAAAAGTTTTCGGCTTTCCAAATGCAATCGATCCTCTAAATCAAATATGGCAATTTAAGGAACTATTTACATTGATCAACATGGTGATTTCCTTGGTGATGCTACTGCCACTCACGAGAGCATTACTACAAATCAGTTTTTTTAAAGGAATTATCAAGCCAATACCCGCTCCCTTGCCTAGGCAATCAAAGCAAGGAAAACTAGTCTTTTGGTCAGTTTTTGTAATAAGCGCATCAATAGCATGCTTGTCATTTATACCCATGGTGGATATCGCAAAAGTTTTATTCGTAGATGCTTCAAATCGAGAAATGACATGGTTTTTTCCACAAAGAATGAATAATTCTGTGATGCTTTGGGCTGCATTTAATGGAACAATTGGTATAGCAATTTTCCTATTGTCATATCATTTTTTTGGAAGACGCCATGGGTCAAAAACTGAATCATGGGGACTAAAAGTTTCAAAAAAAGAACTAGTTAAAACTTTAGCATTAGGGATATTGGTATTTACCTTGTTTTACCTTTTTCTTTTTTTAAATTACTTCTTATTTCATGTTGACTATAGATTTTGGTTTATGGGAGTAAGAATATTTCAGCCTGAGATGTTAATAATTCTGATGATGTATTTCCCATTATTTTTTGTTTTCTTTTTTTCAAACTCTTTGAGAGTAAATGGAGCAATGCGATTTGAAGGTCAGCAAGAATGGGTTTCAAGACTAATAGGAGGTTTTGCCAATTCTTTAGGACTAATACTTATAATAATAATTCAATATGTTACTTATGCTTTATCAGGAAAAGTTTTTTGGACCACCAACTGGCTAAGTGTTAACTTGTTGTTTGGAATTGTTCCAATGATGTTCATACTTCCTTATTTTAATAGAATATTTTTTAGAATGACTGGACGAGTTTACTTAGGACCATTAATCACTTGTCTTATTTTCATAATGATTCTTTCAACCAATACTGTAATTTATCTCCCAATAAAATAATCTTATAAAAAAACTCGTATCCAATCTATAATATGCCAATGAAAATCACTTTACCGGACAAAAGTTCCAGGGAATTGCCTGCTGAATCGACTGGATATGATCTAGCGAAAGATATTGGCCCTGGACTAGCTAAATCTGCAGTTGCAGTAGAGGTTAATGGAATTCAAAAAGATCTTAATGATTTTTTAGAGGATAAATCTACAGTTTCAATTATTACAATAGACTCAAAAGAGGGTATTGATATCATGAGACACACCCTAACTGCTCAAGTATTAGCTAAAGCAGTTAAAAATTTATATCCAGAATCCAAGCTCGCTATAGGACCAACTATTGAAAACGGTTTTTACTACGATGTTGAATGTTCTGAAACTATCTCTATAGATGATTTAGAAAAAATAGAGAATCAAATGCATAAGATTATTAAATCTGAGTCATCTATTACAAAAAAACTTGTATCAAAAAAAGATGCAGTAAAGGTTTTTGACTCTTTGGGCGAGTCTTATAAAAAAGAAATTATTAATGAATCTGACCAAGAGGATGATTTTCAACTTTACTATCAAGAGGATGATTTTGTCGATTTATGCAGAGGACCTCATTTGCCTAGTTTAAGTTTTATAGGTTCCTTCAAACTAACAAAAGTCTCTGGTGCATATTGGAAAGGTGATGCAAAGAACAAAATGCTTACTAGAATTTATGGTACAGCATGGAATACAGATAAAGATTTAAACAAGTATTTAAATACTTTGGAAGAGGCTGAAAAAAGAGATCATAGGAAGCTTGGAAAAGAAATGGACTTGTTCCATTTTCAAGACGAGGCTCCTGGAATGGTATTTTGGCACCCTGATGGATGGACTATTTATAGGAACTTAAGAAATTTTGTAAGAAGTCGCTTGCAAGATAGTGGTTATATAGAAGTAAATACACCACAAGTTATCGATAGAAAACTTTGGGAAGCATCAGGACACTGGGATAAATACCGTGAAAATATGTTCATAACTGAGGTTGACGAGGAACATGCAAATGAAAAGAGAATAAATGCCCTTAAGCCAATGAATTGCCCAGGCCATGTGCAAATTTATAATCAGGGAATAAAGTCATATAAAGATTTGCCCGTAAAATATGCAGAATTTGGGCTATGTCACAGATATGAACCATCAGGAACGATGCACGGATTAATGAGGGTTCGAGCATTCACTCAAGATGACGGTCATATTTTTTGTACTGAGAATCAAATAGAGAGTGAAACAGGATTATTTATAGAGTTCTTATCAAATTTATATGCTGACCTTGGTTTCAAAGAGTTTGATATCAAATTATCTACAAGACCAGAGATGAGAGTTGGAACTGATGAAATTTGGGACAAGGCTGAGGCAGCGCTTGAAGCAGCCATCAAGAATTTAGGCTATCCATATAGAATTGATGAGGGAGATGGAGCCTTTTACGGGCCTAAGCTAGATTTTGTTCTCACAGATGCAATAGGTAGAGAATGGCAGTGCGGTACCTTCCAGTTAGATTTTAACTTAGCTGAAAGATTGGATGCTCAATATGTAGGTGAAGATGGTAAAAAACATAACCCTGTGATGATTCACAGAGCTGTCTTAGGATCTTTTGAAAGATTTATCGGTATTCTTATTGAGAATTATGCTGGTAAATTCCCATTCTGGCTTGCTCCTCAACAAGTTGTTATAGCTTCTATTATCTCTGATGTTAACGATTATTCCGTTGAAATTATGAATCTTCTAAAAAAACAGGGTATTAGAGCTGAAGTAGACTTAAGGAATGAAAAAATTAGTTATAAGGTAAGAGAACATAGCTCTAAAAAAGTACCAATTATTTTAGCAATTGGCAAAAATGAGATGAAGAACAGAACAGCATCGATTAGAAGGATTGGCAGCAAAGATACAAATGTTCTTAAATTAGATGATGCTATAAATGAAATTGTTAAAGAAAGTAAAATCTAGGTCGTATGCTAGCTAGAATATTTATATTACCAATTAGATTTTATCGCTACTTTATATCTCCACTTTTTCCACCCTCATGCAGATTTCAACCAACATGTTCTCAATATGCAATTGAAGTTATATTGGAAAAGGGCATTTTAAAAGGAACCCACCTAGCATTAGTTAGAATATCAAAATGTCATCCATGGCATAAAGAAACATAAATAGACTATATAAGTGTGTTTAATAAACACATATAAATTATGTATATATTTTGTAAATATATTATAAGGTGCTATATTTAAGCTATTACATAGTTCAATAGCCATATTAGGGGGGTTTATATGAACAAATTTATAAAGCTTACATTTAGTTTTTGTGCATGCTTATCTTTAATTTTCTCTTTAAATATTATTTCTCAAGAAATTGAAGAAGTTGTTGTTACAGCTACTAAGAAAGAAAAATCAATACAAGACCTTGCAGTTTCTGTTGAGGCATTTACATCAGAATCTATTGATAGCAATATGATTGATGATTTTAGTGACTTGGCAGAAGTTGTTCCAGGTTTAATAACTGATAAAGCTATCGGCTCAGGAGCCTCATATTCTATGAGAGGTGTTGGATCCTATGGTGTCGGTGCTGCTGTTGTAGGATCATTAGTTGTCTCTATGAATGGGCATGAGTATGGCAGTTCATCTATAGCTGAAATTGGTTTTCATGATTTAGAACGAATTGAGGTTCTAAAAGGACCACAGGGAACTTTAAATGGCCGAAATGCTGTACAAGGCCTTGTTAATGTTATTACAGCAAGACCAAGCTCAGACTGGGAAGGCTCGTTTGATCTTGCAAATGGTAACTATAATTCAACTAGAACTAATTTAATGTTGAATATGCCTTTTAGTGATAGTGTTGCTGCAAGATTGGCATACACTACGTTTGAAAGAGATGGAACGATAGAGAACATTCATACTGGAAATGACATCGATGGAAGAGAACAATATGGATTAAGACTCTCCGTTGATTGGGATATTTCAGATAGTACAGCGCTTGAGTTCACTCATGATAGATCAGAAAGTGATGATAATAGACAAAATATAGGAATAATAGTTTGTACTCCTCATCCAGTATTTGGTTGTGATCCATTTGAGACGGGAACGTATGGACAGCCAGCTGATACAAGAGGAAGTACTGCTGCAATATTTAACTTTATTGCTGGTTTAAATAGCACAGCCGACAACAATTCTTATACTGGAGCAACTGTTCTAAATTCTCTTGAGAGGGTAAATATAAACAGAGATCCAGAGCATGAGCAGATCTTTGAAATGACAACCCTTCAACTCAATCATGATATTAACGATAACTATTCAATGATTGCAAAAGTATCATATTCAACAAGAGATTATTATCATATGGGTGACAATGATTATTCAGTAGCAACTCAAAAATTTCCTGGACTTTTCCCTGCCGGACATCCAGCATCCTTCATTCCAATGGAATGGGTAGGCTGTTTTGGTGGAATAAAAGGCTCAGGATTTTGTGAAACAATTGATTCAGATAGAACATATGAATTTG
>CABYPB010000010.1 GCA_902520725.1 uncultured SAR86 cluster bacterium
TTAATCCCTTTGGTCCAAGGACTTGACCTAATTTACCAACAACTTTCATAGCTGCATTTGTTGAAATTACAACATCTACAACAATTTCTTCTTTTGTAAATTTTTCAGCCAAATCTTCCATTCCTACAAAATCAGCTCCAGCTTCTTCAGCGGATGAGGCTTGATCTCCATCAGCAAAAACTGCTACAACAACTTTTTTTCCTAAGCTATTAGGTAGAGTAACTGCTCCTCTGACGTTTTGATCTGATTTATTAGGATCCACACCAAGCCTGACTGAAATATCAACAGATTCATCAAATTTTTCTGATTTTATGGATTGAAGAATTTCCATAGCCTCATCAACAGAGTATGAATTCTCGGGATCAAGTTTTTCTTGAATAATTTTTTCTTTTCTAGTTAATTTACTCATAAATCTGTCTCTACTCCCATACTCCTAGCAGTTCCGGCAATAATTTTTACAGCTGCATCGATATCATTTGCATTTAAATCAGGTTCTTTAGCTTTTGCAATATCTTCAAGTTGAGACCTAGTTAATTTTCCAACTTTTTCTCTGTTTGGTTCACCACTTCCTTTAGGTATGTTTAATGCCTTTCTTATTAAGACTGCTGCAGGTGGCGTTTTGACAACAAAATCAAAAGTCTTGTCTTCATAAACATTTATGACAACAGGTAAAGGCATTCCTTTTTCTGAATCTTGAGTTGCTGTGTTAAATGCATTACAAAAATCCATGATATTTAAACCCACTTGCCCCAAGGCAGGTCCAACAGGAGGACTTGGATTAGCTCCACCAGCTGGAATTTGTAATTTAAGAACATTAACTACTTTTTTTGCCATTATGTTTTCTCTATTTGCATGAAATCTAAATCTACCGGTGTTGCTCTTCCTAAAATCTGCACAGAAACTTTAACCATATTTCTTTCATAATCTACATTTTCTACTACGCCATTAAAATCATTAAAAGGTCCATCACAAACTCTTATTACTTCACCTGGTTCATAAATTGTTTTAGGTGCTGGTGCATCTTCTCCAACCTCAATTCTATTAATGATGCTGTTCACGTCATCTTCAGAAATAGGCAAAGGTCTGTCTCTAGTTCCACCAACAAACCCAGAAACTCTTGGAGTGGATTGAACTAATTGCCATGAGTCATCTTCAAGATTCATTTGTATCAATATGTATCCAGGAAAAAACTTTCTTTCAGTTGTCTTTTTAGCACCACCCTTTAGCTCAACAATTTGTTCTGTAGGTATTAAAATTTCACCAAATTTTTCAGAAAGGTTATTCAATGAAATTCTCTCTTCCAATGCAGCTTTAACTTTTTGTTCATAGCCTGAATATGCTTGTATTACATACCAATCCATAATCTATCCTAGTACCAAACTTGTTAAAAAACTTAATAGGGATTCAAGTCCCCAGAAAAATAAACACAATAAAATAATTGAACCAAAAACAATCATAAAGGTTTGAGTTGTCTCCATTCTTGTAGGCCAGACAACTTTCCTAATTTCAGTTCTTGACTCTTTCATTAATTTAAGTGAATTGGATCCAAAATTTGTAATAGCGATGAGGCCAAGTCCAATGATAAATAATAATAAAACTCCTAGAACCCTATATAAAAAGGCAATTTCAACAAAATAACTATTTCCGACAACAGCAGCTGCAAATACTAATATTGCTAATAACCATTTAAGGTTATCAAGAGATTTTGAAGTAGATTCTTTATTCATATTTCAACTCTCTACCAGCTCCTTCTTCATGGCAGGCCAGGAGGGACTCGAACCCCCAACCCCCGGTTTTGGAGACCGATGCTCTACCAATTGAGCCACTGGCCTAAAACTTATTTTCATACTCTACAAAGACAAGCAAGCCGAGACATCAAGCCTCGGCTAGCAAATCTTATATTACTCTACAATTTTTGATACTACGCCAGCACCAACAGTTCTTCCACCCTCTCTAATTGCAAATTTTAATCCTTCATCCATTGCAATTGGAGCTATCAATGAAACAACCATCTTAATATTATCTCCAGGCATAACCATTTCAGTACCTTCAGGTAGCTCACAAGCACCTGTTACATCAGTAGTTCTGAAGTAAAACTGTGGTCTGTAGTTATTCATAAATGGTGTGTGTCTTCCACCTTCATCTTTGCTTAAAACATATATTTCAGCTTCAAATTTTGTATGTGGTGATATAGATTTAGGCTTAGCTAAAACTTGACCTCTTTCTACAGCATCTCTTTCAACACCTCTAAGTAGCACTCCGCAATTTTCACCTGCTCTACCCTCATCAAGAGATTTTCTAAACATTTCAACACCAGTACAAGTTGTTTCAGATGTTTCTTTGATACCTACGATTTCTAAAGGATCGCCTGTATTTACAATGCCAGTTTCAATTCTTCCTGTTACAACAGTTCCTCTTCCAGATATAGTAAATACATCTTCGATAGGCATTAAGAAATTACCATCTACTGGTCTTTCTGGTTCTGGTACATATGTGTCAAGAGTTTCTATCAATTTTTGAACAGAAGGAACACCAATATCAGATGTATCTCCCTCTAAGGCTTTTAAAGCACTGCCTACGATAATAGGAGTATCGTCACCTGGGAAGTCATACTCATTTAATAGCTCTCTTATTTCCATTTCTACCAATTCGATCATCTCAGGATCATCGTTCTGATCAGCTTTATTCATATAAACAACTATATATGGAACACCAACTTGTCTTGCAAGCAAAATGTGTTCTCTTGTTTGAGGCATTGGGCCGTCAGCTGCACTTACAACAAGAATAGCACCATCCATTTGAGCAGCACCAGTTATCATGTTTTTTACATAATCAGCGTGACCTGGACAGTCTACGTGCGCATAGTGACGAGCAGTAGAAACATACTCAACGTGAGAAGTGGCAATAGTAATTCCTCTTTCTCTTTCTTCTGGAGCATTATCAATATTTGCAAAATCAACTGCATCTCCACCAAATACTTCAGCAGCAACTTTAGTTAAAGCAGCTGTAAGTGTTGTTTTTCCGTGGTCAACGTGACCAACAGTTCCCACATTTACGTGGGGTAAGGTTCTCTCGAATTTTTCTCTAGCCATTTTTTGCCTCTCTAAAATTTATAAATGGAGCTCATAACCGGACTTGAACCGGTGACCTCTTACTTACCAAGCAAGTGCTCTACCGCTGAGCTATATGAGCCCGTTAACAAGCATCCCATTTTTGGTGGCGTATTATCACTCTAAAAAGCCATAAACTCAACCTTTTTTACAAGATATTTTGTTCGCCAATATAATCAAAAAATTAATGGTGGAGAGGGTAGGATTCGAACCTACGTAGCCGAAGCGGCAGATTTACAGTCTGCTGGTATTAACCACTCACCCACCTCTCCATTTAAAGGTAGCTATTTTTGTTCTAGAATGTCTTTAAGTCAACTAATTTCTTTCTTTGAAAAAGCTAAATATAGATAAAATTCTTCATAAATTGCCCTCAAATAAGGTAAATCTCAAGATTTATCATGAGATCGACTCAACCAACGATGAGGCTAAAAGAATTGAATTAAATAAAGATTTTCATGTAATTGTTGCTGAAAAGCAAACAAAAGGTAGAGGCAGACTCGGAAAAAAATGGTCTAGTCCACATTCTGGGAATATTTATATGACAATATGTACTGAAAATGACCTTTCTAAAGTACCTGTTAGTCTTATAACAGGATTGATTTGTAAAAAAGCTATAAACAGAATTTCTAGTAAATCCATGATAATGCTGAAATGGCCAAATGATATTCTGCTAAATAATAAAAAAATTGGTGGAATTTTAGTTGAAAGTGCAGTTTATAATGAAAAAATAAGAACAATAATCGGTATAGGTATTAATATAAAAATAAAAAAAGAAGAATCATGGTGGGGTGATCTATCTAAATTTAGTTTTGAAGCCAAAAGAAATGAACTAATTAACCAAATATTATCAGATTTCATTGAAAAATCTGATAATTTAGATTTCAACTGGATGGATGAATGGAAAAATAGTTGTATTCATATGAATAAAAAAATAAAAATTAATAATGGTGACGCCCTAGAAAAGGAAGCCGTATTCTTAGGTATTGATAAAAATGGAAATGCAATTGTTGAGACTGACCAAGGAAGAGAATTTTTATCCTCTGGCGAAATTAGCATCAAAGGAGTTTATTAAAAATGATACATTATGTTAAAAAAATTTCTATCAATGAAAATATTCCCAGGGATTTAGAGGAGATAGTTTTTGGAGCTGGATGTTTTTGGGGTGTAGAGAAAAAATTTTGGAATTTATCTGGAGTATTTGTTACATCAGTTGGATACTCAGGTGGTGATAAAGATAATCCAACTTATGAAGATGTTTGTTATAAAGATACAGGACATGTTGAGGTGGTAAAGATTATTTATGACCCGAAAGTCATTAGCCTCAACGAAATGCTAAAAATATTCTGGGAGTGTCATGACCCTACTCAAGGCATGCGGCAGGGCAATGATATTGGAACTCAATACAGATCAGTAATTTTTTGTACAAATGAGGATGACATTAAAAGAGCCAATGATAGCAAAGAAAAGTTTCAAAAAGTTTTAAGCAAAAATAAATATGATGGTATTACAACTGAAATTAGTTTAATAAAGAACTATTTTTTGGCAGAAGAATACCACCAGCAATACCTAGCCAAAAATCCTAATGGATATTGTGGGCTAGGTGGAACTGGTTGTACTTTAGATTAAAGATTAATCAGGATTGTACTGAAGTAAAGCTTGCTCCATGTATGTTCTTACTGGTTTAAATGTTGTTCCAGCTTCTTGAACAAACTCTGCAAACTGTGGTGTATTTATGTAGTTTGCTAAAAAATCAAGTGCCTCAGCATTTGAATTAAAGTATACAGAAACTGAGTGAGTTACATTTCCACCACCAGTATGCTGTTGCCTCAAAAGATATGCTTCACCACCAAAAGATTCTTTAAACATCTTTGCTGACATCTTTTTAAAAGCATTGAAATAAACAACAGGATTACTAACTTCACTTACAAAAGTAACTCCGTAATTAGCGCCTCTTCCATCACCTTCAGCTATCAAATAGCTAGTCAGATTTTGATAGTAAGGTTCCGCTCCAGCAGCGGCCATTTCCTGCCCAAATACGGCAAACGCAGGTGAACTAGAGAATATTTCAGATGCTTCTTGAAATCTTTCAGCACTCTTATAATAAAAATTTATTGAATGGGTAATGTTTGTATACCCTTGAAGACTAATCCTTGATAAAGCAGCCTCATATTTTTGCTTTTTTATGTCTGGACTATTCATCATTTTATCGAATGCAGCTCCACACGCAGGTTCGTTAGGACAACTAAAGAAATAGTTTGCCTGGAACTTAGAATAATTTGGTTCTGTATGATCATCAGCAAATAAACCAAATGCTGATATCATAGTAATACTTAATATAATTTTTTTCATTTTCTCTCCAAAAAATAAAATTGAGTATTCAAACTATATTAATATATTTGTTTATGCAACATAATAAATGTATACATTATGTATCTTTCAAGTTAATAACTAATGATGTAAAATTTGCGCTTCGCCACCTTAGCTCAGTTGGCTAGAGCAGTTGATTTGTAATCATCAGGTCGTCAGTTCGAATCTGACAGGTGGCTCCATATTAACGAAAGTTAAAAAAACAAATAATTATTTGTTAAAAACTCCCGAATTTTATAGGATAGGTTATGACTTTAAATAATGATTCTGAAAAAGATAAGATCCTAAAAAAAGATTTTAGAACTGCTCAATATATTTATATTTCCTTATATCTTGGATTAGTTATTACGTTAGTTGTTATGTACTCTTAAGTATGGACCTTTCTGTATATATTATCGGCAATATAATTTTTATTGCCCTTTTGTACTGGGTTGTAAAAAATAAAGATAACTAGTTTCTATAAGTATTAGGTTTCTCTGGATTGGTTGTGTATCTGTCACGCAATCTAGAAGATCTAGTAGTAAGATCTATGCTTTTTCCATTTATAAATACATATTCCGGCATTGAGGATGGCTCTAAAGGGTCATCATCCCAGATAATTATATCTGCAAAATTTCCTGGTTTAATTTCACCTCTTTTTTCAAGTCCAAATACTTTTGCTGGTGTTGAGGATAATCCTCTTATTGCACTTTCATAAGACATTCCATTTGCAACGGCTACTCCAGCTCCTTGTCTTATTAAATGAAAGTTGTGACTTCTTGGGGCAGTAAACATTAATTCAATATCAGATTTCTCCAACATACTTGCCATTTTGATGTTTGATGCAAGCTCGTCAAATGAGCCTGGAATATTGTTTATGGGATTAATTATTAAAGGTATATTATTTTTAGCGATGGCATCCTTAACTAAATTAGCTTCTTGAGCTCCCATAATTATCAAATTCAAATTATATTTTTTCTTTATTTCAATAAGCTTAAGAAGGTCAGATGCCCGATGCGCCTTCATTACCAATGGTAAATTATTGTTTACTAACCTATGAAGTGCTATAACATCTCTTGGATGGAGTTCCATAAATTCAGCAATTGTTGAATTACCAATCAATTCAGAAATATTAGTATCTGTTGAAAGATCTTTTTGATTTATTGATTTTGCAAAAGAGAGTAAGTCATCTATCACAGCATACATTTCTGATCTTGAGTGATTGCTGTCTCCTCCCACGCTTCCTGTCATTACCATATCTTTCTTACCAGTGATATTTAATTCTCCATCAAGAACAAAAAATGATCCTAATCCACCAATTGGACTTGAGGTATTTTGAGGAATAGTTAAAGCAGATGTAATTCCATTAGATCTATTCCAAGGGATTAGAGTTGAATTTGGATTATAAGCATCATAAATACTAAATCCAATTTTATAGATTTCTGATGTGTCATCTCTAGTAACACTCAAAGCTCCAATTTCAACAATCCCAATATTAGTATCCGTTGCTATTAAACCTGGTGTAACTATTTTTCCGGATGCGTCAATAATAAAGTCGCCTAGCATATCATTTGGGGAAACTTTTTTAATTATTTCTCCATCTATAAGAACATTTCCTTGAAAAGGCTTATTTGTATTGCCATCATATATGGTGGCATTTTTAATTAATATTGTTTCTGCAAATAAATATGCATTAAAAGCGATTAATAAATACCCAAAAGATAGGAGTGTATGTATTTTCTTATTTATCATAACCATTACTCGGTCCTATTTTGAGATGGTCTAATTATTCCAACATCAAAATCACTAGATGGATAAAAATTTGTTGTTCTGTCATATGCAAGAGCACCATCTATAAAGACAGTTTCAGCTAAAGCATATACACTGAATGGATTTTTTGACCATATAACAACATCAGCATTTTTGCCTATTTTTAAAGATCCTGTTTGATCATAAATGCCAGCTGCTTTTGCAGGATTACTAGTAATCCAATTCATTGCTCTAGCTTTTGAAATTTGAAAACCAGCTCTTAATCCTGCAGCTAATGCTTTCGAAGCCTCTTGATTAAGATGTTGAATACCTATTGCATCGTCTGAATGAACAATAGCGCAACCAGTACCATTTCTTGCTTGATCTACGATTGCAATATTTGCTTGAACCATGTCATATGCTTCATGTTTAAATCCCCACCAATCTGCCCATAATGCTCCACAAATACCATTATCTGCTAATAAATCCGCAATCTTATATGCCTCAACACCGTGATGGAATGCTGTAATTTTATAACCAAATTCTTTAGCAACATCTATCATTGATGCCATTTCATCTGCTCTGTAACAATGGTTGTGGACTAAAATCTCTCCCCTTAAAACTCCAGCGAGTGTATCAAGCTCTAAATCTCTTGTAGGCTTATAACCCATTTCTTTTGCTTCATCAGATTTAGATTCATATTCATTTAAGCGATTTAAATATCCCTCTGCTTCAATCCATGCTTTTCTGTAACCAGCGATATTTCCCATTCTTGTTGATGGTGCTTGTTGTCTATTTCCGTATACCCTTTTTGGATTTTCACCACATGCCATCTTCAATGAATGAGGTGCATCTGGAAATTTCATGGAATTTATTGTATTTCTTTGAAGGTTTTTAACAGTGACTCCCCTGCCTCCTATTAAATTTGCTGAACCAGGAAGAACATGAAAAGCTGTCACACCACCACTAAGTGCGAGTGTGTATTGAGGATCTTGGACCCACATTGAATGCTCAGCCCATACATCTGCAGTTACCGGACTAGTTGCTTCATTTCCGTCAGAGCTAGTTGAAACACCAGGTGCAGGATAAACTCCCATGTGAGAATGAATATCAATAATTCCAGGTGTTACCCATTTGCCTGATGCATCAATTATTTGAAAGCTATCTGATACTGGAAGATCTTTTCCAATAGCTACAATTTTTCTATCTTGAATTAGCAAATCTGTCTGTTGGAACTCGTTGCCCTCTCCATCATAAATATTTGCATTTTTGATCAATAGATTAACCGAAGGTAATGGCTTATAAGTAGATTCAAATGGTTCTGCTGATAATGCAGTATTAAAGCAAAGAAAAATTATTAAGGTTGATAAATGTGGATACTTTATTAGATTGGTCATATATATTGAATAATATAATCTATAATTAAAGATCACGAAAGGTATAAGATTACATAACAAACCAAAAAGGATTGAAAACCTTATAAGTACAATATTACGATATATAGAAAAGAATCATGCAACTAAATTATTTTAATAGGCCGTATTTTGAAAACGGCGCTATAAAAAAAATATCTGAAGTTTTAGGGGCCCATGAAATAAAAAATCCTCTTATTTGTTCTGATCCAGGCTTATCTTCAATAGGAATGACTGACAAAATTAAAAATCTTATTTCTAATGAGTTTTCTTCGTCGTTTTATCAAGAAACTCCAGCTAATCCAACGGAAAAAGCTGTCATTGAAGCTTTAAAAATTTATAAAGATAATGAATGTGATGGTGTTGTTGGTTTTGGGGGTGGATCTAGCATGGATTTAGCAAAAGCAGTTGCTCTTATGGCTAATCATGACGGCGATCTAATAAATTATTCAGTAAATGAAGGTGGTTATGGAAAAATAACTGAAACAGTTCCTATGATAGCTGTTCCAACTACCTCAGGCACTGGAAGTGAAGTATCTGTTGGCTCTTTAATTGTAATGAGTGATGGCAGAAAATTAATTTTTGCTAGTCCACACTTAATGCCGAATGCTGCGATATGTGATCCTGAGCTAACAATTGGATTACCACCAATACTTACTGCCGGAGCTGGAATGGATGCTTTGACTCATTGTATAGAAGCAATTTTATCGCCAATCAATGATCCTCCTGCTGAAGCAGTAGGCATAGATGGAATTGAGAAGATTATAAAAGAAGATGCTCTTATCAGGGCTTGTAAAGATGGACAAGACAAAGAAGCAAGGTGGAATATGATGATGGCCTCTACAGAAGGTGCTATGGCCTTCTCAAAAGGTCTTGGCGCAGTTCACTCAATGAGTCATGCAGCTGGAGCTAACCAAGAACTAAGACTTCATCATGGAACTCTAAATGCCGTAATCTTGCCTTCAGTCTTAAGATTTAACCAAAATTATGTTGGTGATAAATACTCAAGGATTTTGCGTGCGATGGGTAAAAATCAATCTTCTGATCTAGCTAATGAAATTGAAAAATTAAATGAAAAAATTGGGATGCCTGGCAGCCTAGCGGAAATGGGCGTGACTATAGACATGATTCCTGAACTTATTACTCACGCAATGACTGATCCTAGTAATATTACCACGCCAAGAGTCCCTGATTTAGATGAATGGGAAAAACTTTTTCTCGAAGCGATTAAAAAATAACTTGTAATATATTAAAATTAATGGTCTAGTATGCAAAATCATGATTAAGAAATATTTTCTTTTAGCTTTACTGTTTTTAGCAGGACTTTCGTATGATAGTTTTAATGGTCATTTTGATCATTTTGATCATCATGATGATACTCACCTATCAGAATGTCAGGCATGTGAAGAAAACGTTGACATCAAAATTGCTTCAACGAAAAGTAAAAATATTTACATACAAACTTCCCCTAAAACAAATCTAAATTCAAGATTTGTTAATCATAAAAATAAATCAAATTTATCAAGAGCTCCACCTTTAAATTAGTTATTTTTTTTAACTAATTTTTCATTAAAAAGGAGGAAATATGAAAAAATATTTTAACGCGATAATAGTTTTAATCGCCTTTCATTCGAACAGTATAATTTCACAAGATGTTGAAGAAATTGTCGTTGTTACTTCCGCACTGGTTGATACAACTGAAATTACAAACCCACTATATGTAATTGATGGAGATGATATTCTAAATGACGCTACAACAAGTTTAGGGGATGCAATCGATAGTTATTTGGGTGTATCTATAGCTGACTATGGTTCTGCTGTAGGACAACCAATCATTAGAGGTATGTCAGGCCCCAGAGTTAAGATTCTTAAAAATGGAGTGGTCAATCGTGACGTTTCTGGGCTTGGTGTCGATCATCTAAATGATCTTGACCTAAATGATATATCTCAAATTGAGATTGTAAAAGGTCCATCTTCTTTACTATACGCAAATGGAACAATTGGAGGTATTATTAATATTGTTGATGATTGTATATCAGCCCTAAATTATGAACTTCCTGTAATTAAAGCCGGTACTGAAATCCAATCAGTAAATGATGGAAGTTCACAGTACTTTAATTTTAAAGACAGCATAGGTGGTTTTAACGTTAATTTAGGATATAAAAATTCTGAATTTGGTAATTACGCTATTCCTGATGGAGCTGTAGTGCATGAAGATGAAGGGGACCATGATGAAGACGAGCATGAAGATGAGCATCATGAGGAAGATTTGGGATATTTAAATAACTCAGATTATGCAGTTGAATCAACAAAATTTGGTATTTCAAAAGTTGGAGACTGGGGCTACATAGGGTTTTCATTAGATAACCTTGAAAGTGTTTATGGTATTCCTTTTCATGGCGATGAGCATGGAGATGAGCATGGAGATGAGCACGGTGATGAACATGGTGATGAAGAAGAAGGTCATGATGAGCATGGAGAAGAAAGAATTTTCTCAACTACAGATTCCGAAAGCTTTACTATTAAAGGTTCTTACAACGTTAATGGCAGCTTAATAAATAAAATCGACTTCACTTATCGTGATTCTGATTACACTCTAACTGAAGCTCACGAAGAAGAAGAGCATCATGACGAAGAAGAGCATCATGACGAAGAAGAGCATCATGATGAGGATGAGGAAGAGCATGAAGAACATGCTCCAACTATCTTTGCAAATCAAGCTACAGAATATGGAGCAATCTTTGACATTTCTAATGATTATGCAACTCAAAAAATTGTTTTAAATTTTGTTGATGAAGATAATTCAATTGTTGGGGAAGAGGCATTCATGAATCCAGCAAATAACGAAGAATTTACTATGGGTTACTATTTGAGTAAGGACTTTGATATGTTTAATGTCGACTTAGGAATGCGAATTGATCAAATAGATAGATCTGGTAGTGTTACTGATGAAGATCATGGAGACGTTGATAATTATTCAATAGATGATACTACCAATAGTTTTGCGTTCAGCTTAGGTCGTGATCTTAGTGATACTCTGGATGTAAACCTTGGTTTTGCAAGTGTTGAAAGGCTTCCATCAGTCATAGAGCTCTTTATGAATGGGCCACATATGGCTACTGGAAGATTTGAGGTTGGTGATCCGACACTAAGTGCAGAAACTTCTAATAACTTTGATATTACATTCAGTTTTGATAATGGTGATTATTTCGGTTATGCAAGCTTTTTTGTAACAGATGTAGATAACTATATTACATTAATGGATGAAGACGAAGATCATGATGATCATGAGGATGAGCATCACGATGATGAAGATGAGCATCATGAAGATGATGATGGTCATGATGATCATGGTCATGGCAACCTAATACACGCAAACTATGTTCAAGAAGATGCAGAGTTTGATGGTTATGAAATTGAGTTTGGAAGAACTATTAAAATGGCAAATGGTGATCTAACTCTTTCATTTGGTAGAGATGTTGTAAATGCTGAATTTAGTGATGGACATAATGTCCCAAGAATCAATCCAGCAAAAAATGTTTATTCACTTATTTATGATCAAGGCGACGTTCTTTTCAAAATTAATCTAAAAGATGTTGATGGTCAAAATGACTTTGGTGAAGGTGAGACTGCAACTAATGGATATCAAATGCTAGATGCTAGGCTTACTAAAACATTTGAACTAGATGGAAAAAGCAAATTAAAAGTTTCATTATTTGGAAGAAATTTGCTTGATGAAAAAGCTAGAAATCATGCGTCATTTGTTAAGGATCAGGTTCCACTTCCTGGTAAAAATGTGGGAATAAAATTTACTTTAACCTTCTAAAGGATTAAAAAAAATATTTAAGGGCTCTTCGGAGCCCTTTTTTATTGAATATAAACTAAACTCTATTCCATGAACTATCTTGAAAATACTATTAATCAAATTATTGAAGAGCAGAATATTCCATTTGAGTGGAATTCACTAATAGATCAAGAGATTGAAAATATCAAGTTAAAGGACAACTTTAGTCGTAAAGATTTGACAAACGAACCTTTTATAACAATTGATGGAGAAGATGCCAAAGATTTTGATGATGCTGTTTTCTGTAATCTAAATAAGTCTTTATATACCCTCAAAGTTGCAATTGCTGATGTTGCTTCTGTTGTTTCCTACAATTCTGAATTAGATAAAGAGGCATTTAGAAGAGGAACTTCAATATATTTCCCAAATACAGTAATACCAATGCTTCCTGAGATGATTTCAAATAATATTTGTTCATTGGTGCCCAATGAAAAGAGAAATGTTCTTGTTTGTGAAATGATTTTTAACCTTCATGGAGAGATTGAATCATATAAGTTTTATGAAGCAGAAATAAACTCTTTTAAAAGATTCACTTATCATCAAATAGAAGATTACAAAATTAATAATTCTGACGTATGCCACTCAATTAAGTCTTTAAAAAAACTTACGAATAAACTTTTGCAAAATAAATTAAAAAGAAATGCTTTAGAGATTCAGTCTATAGAACCTGTCATTAAAATAGATGAAGATGGGAACATTCTAGAAATTGGGAGATCTAATAGATTATTTGCTCATCAAATGATAGAAGAATCTATGATTGCGGCAAATATTTGTGCTGCAAAATTTATAAAAAAACATTATGGATTTGGGGTGTACAGAGTTCATGAAGAGCCTGAGTCCGTTAAGGTTGAAGGTTTGAAGAAGTTTTTTTCATTAAAAGGATACTCAACTAACAAAAATTCAAATACTTTGGATCTAATTAACTCTTTAATAAATCATGCAAATAAAAATAAAAATAATAAGCTTTTCAATATCATGATCTTACAATCTCTTAAGAGAGCTCAATACTCTACAAAAGAGATAGGCCATTTTGGCTTACAGCTAGAAAAATATTCCCATTTTACTTCTCCTATTAGAAGATATCCTGATTTGATAGTGCACAGGATGATAAAAAATATCTTAAATAAAGCTAATCAAATCTTTGTGGAAGAAGATTTAGATGAGCATTTGGGAGAATTATCCTCACTTGAAAAGAGAGCAGAAATATCTTCAAGACAGGTCAATCAGCAGTTGGTTTGTTATCACCTTAAAAAATTTATTGGTGAAGAATTTACAACTTTTGTAGTCGGTATTGCAGAATTTGGATTATTTTGTGAGATTGATAAGTATTTTATATCAGGCCTTCTTCATGTTTCTGATTTAAAAATGGATAGGTATATTTTTGATAGTCAAGCAAATATACTGAAAGGTAGGAAAACAGGTAAGACATATAGAATTGGACAAAAAATTAGAGTTCAGCTAGCAAATGTTATTCCTGAAGAAAGAAAAATTATATTGGTGCCTTCTAAATAATGAAAAATAAAGATAGACGGGTCGGCTTTCACAGCATTGAAAGTATAATTAAAAATAATCCTCATAAAATTAAAAAGCTCTTTTTACCCTACTCCAGAGATGATAAAAGACTTAACAATTTGATAACTCTTTCTGAAAGAAATGGTATTAATTTTGAAATCTCAAAAAAATTAAAAAAAGATCCAGAAGCATTAATTATCAATGAAGAAATGTTGAATTTTAAAGATCTAAAAAAATTCCTAATTGAGTTTAAAAAAGAAGAATTATCAATTCTAATATTAGACAATGTTATTGATCCTAGAAATCTTGGTGCTTGCATAAGATCAGCAGCCGTTTTAGAGGTAGATGCAGTGATTATAAACAAACATCATTGTGCTCCTCTAAATGATATTGCGCATAGTGTTTCAGCTGGAGGAGCTGAGATAGTAAAAACTTTTCATATATCAAATTTGGTAAACTGCATTAAATTTTTAAAAGAGTTAAATATAAAAATTTTTGGTTTAAGTGAACATTCTGAGCAAAATTATACTGAAAATAATTACACAGAATCATGCGCAATTATAATGGGCTCTGAAGAGTTTGGTATAAGAAAAAAGACCCTTGAAATTTGTGATTCATTAATTAAGCTAAATAATAATAAAAATTTCAAAAGCTTTAATGTTTCAGTAGCAACTGGGATAATACTTGCAGAGATTGCTAGACAGCGTAAATGCTAAAATATTTTTAAACTTAATAAGATAGATGTTAAAACAAAGAACGTTAAGAAATTCAATTAAGGCAGTAGGCATTGGATTGCATACTGGTAAAAATATAAATATGGAACTAATTCCATCTGACATAAATACTGGTATAAATTTTATTAGAACTGATATTGATGAGAATCTTATCATTCCTGCAATTGCAGAAAACGTGGGCGATACTAGTTTATCAACAGCATTAGTAAAAGATAATGTAAAAATTTCTACAATAGAGCACCTTTTATCAGCAATTGCTGGATTGGGTGTAGATAACTGTTTGGTTAAAGTGGATGGTCCTGAAGTGCCCATAATGGATGGAAGTTCGAGTCCTTTTGTGTTTCTCATTCAATCCGCAGGCCTTGAAGATCAGAGCGCATTAAAAAAATTTATAAAAGTAAAAAAAGAAGTTACGGTTACTCGTGATGATGCATATGCAACAATAAAACCTTTTGATGGTTTTAAAGTATCTTTTAAAGTTAGTTTTGATCATCCTGTTCATAAATCTCTTCCGTCGGAATCTATTATTGATTTTTCTTCAACCTCATTTGTAAAGGAAGTCTGCAGAGCTAGAACATTTGGATCAATGAGTGAAAAAGAATTATTGCAGTCAAAGAATTTAGCCTTAGGTGCGAGCGTTTCAAACGCAATTGTATTTGGAGAGGATGAAATTATTAATGATGAGGGTCTTCGATTTAATGATGAAATAGTAAAACATAAAATGTTAGATGCTATTGGAGATCTATATTTATTAGGAGGAAACTTAATAGGCGAGTTTTCTGGCTACAAATCAGGACATGAATTAAACAATAAGCTCTTAAGAAAAATTATTGAAGATGACGACGCATACGAGACTGTTGAATTTGAAAATTCTGAAAGTGCCCCAATTTCATATGTAAGGCCTCCTTTTGGAGACATTGAATAAGTACTTTTAAGTATAAAGCTTTAAATAATTTAAGATGCTAAATTTTTTTTCTAATATCTTCGGTTCGAGTAATGATAGAACCTTAAAAAAAATGATGGTGCATGTTAGTGCAGCTAACAATTTAGAAAAAGAATTATCTGAGAAGCCTGATGAATATTTCCTATCTCTAAAGACTGAGCTTCAAAAAAAATATAGAGAAAACGATAAAAACATATATGCCATTCTGCCACATGCTTTTGCTGCTGTTAGAGAAGCTAGCAAGCGAACATTAGGTTTAAGACATTTTGATTCACAAATGCTTGGTGGTATTTCTCTAGCAGAGGGAAATATTGCTGAAATGAAGACAGGAGAAGGAAAAACATTAGTAGCAACACTGCCTGCGTATCTTAATTCTGTTATAGGCAATAAAGCTATTTTAGTTACGGTGAATGATTATCTTGCTAAAAGAGATGCTGAGTGGATGCGACCTATATATGAGTTCTTAGGCCTTAAGGTTGGAGTGGTTAATTCAAATCAAATGATTCAAGAAAAGATCACTTCATATAAATGTGATGTAATTTATGCAACAAATAATGAACTTGGTTTTGATTATCTTAGAGATAATATGGCTCATTCTGTTGAAGAAAGAGTCCAGTGTTCTTTAGATTTTGCAATTGTAGATGAGGTAGATTCAATATTAATAGATGAAGCAAGAACTCCATTAATAATTTCTGGTCCATCTTCAGAAAGCTCAGACCTTTACAGAAAAATTAGAAAATTTATTCCTAAACTAACTAAACAGTTAAGAGAAGAAACGGAAGAGGAGCCATTAACAGATGATGAGAAAGGTCATTATCTTATTGATGAAAAAAATAAAAGTGTCGAACTTACTGATGACGGCTATATCCTTGTAGAAGAGCTTTTAGAGGAATCAGAAATGCTTGGAGATTCTGAAGGTTTATATTCGGTTTCAAATCTACAAATAATGAAGTTTGTGCAAGCAACATTAAGAGCCCATTTTCTATTTCAAAAAAATGTACATTATTTAGTGAGAAATAATGAGGTTCTTCTTATTGATGAACACACGGGAAGAACTATGCCTGGTAGAAGAATGAGTGAAGGTGTTCATCAGGCACTTGAATGTAAAGAAAACGTTCCTATTCAAAGAGAATCTCAAACTTTAGCATCAACAACTTTTCAGAACTTCTTTAGATTATTTAAAAATTTATCAGGAATGACAGGAACAGCAGATACTGAAGCTATAGAGTTTAATCAGATATATGGTCTTAATGTGATCATAATTCCTACAAATGTTCCTATGGTAAGAAATGATCATAATGATCTAGTGTTCTTGACTAAAAAAGCAAAATACAAAGCTTTGGTAGAGGAGATAGTATCGATAAGAGAAAATCATGCTCCAATATTAGTTGGAACAGTTTCTGTTGAATCTTCTGAGGAAGTCTCAGAATTTTTAAAAGCAGAAAAAATTCCTCATCAAATTTTAAATGCAAAGCATCATGAAAAAGAAGCTGAAGTTATTGCTAACGCTGGAAAACCAAGCATGGTTACTATTGCAACTAATATGGCTGGAAGAGGAACAGATATTGTTTTAGGTGGTAAAAAAGAAGATCAAGATAATGATGAATGGTTTAAAAATAATGAAATAGTTCTTAAATCTGGGGGTTTGCATATACTTGGAACAGAAAGACACGAATCTAGAAGAATTGATAATCAGTTAAGAGGAAGATCAGGAAGACAAGGGGATCCTGGATATTCAAGATTCTTTCTCTCTCTAGAGGACGATTTATTGAGACTATTTATATCGGATAACAGGAGAGACTTATTTGAAAGAATTGGAATGGGAGATGATCACATTGAGCATAGAATGCTGTCAAAAGGCATCGAGAATGCACAAAAAAGGATAGAAAGCAGAAATTTTGATGCAAGAAAAAATCTCCTTGAATATGATGATGTCTCTAATGATCAAAGGCAGGCTATTTATTCATTAAGAAATCAATTATTAGAAGAAAAAGATATTAGTGAATCGATAGACGAATTGATAGGTCTAGAATTTAAAAGAATTTCAAATACATTTATTCCAGAGGAATCAATTGAATCTCAATGGAGAATTAAAGATCTAGATGAGTTCCTGAAAGAAAATTATAAACTTGAAACAGATATTGAAAATATTATTAATAGTGACAAAAAATTACTGCCAGAGTCTATTGCAAGCATTGTTATCGAAAAGGCTAAACAATACTACAAAGATAAATATAAAAGTCTTGAATCAAATAGGCTTTTACTAGAGAAACAAATTATGCTGCAGGTTCTTGATGTTCACTGGAAAGAACATTTAGCTGAGATTGACCATTTAAGGGGAAGTGTTGGCTTAAGAGCTTATGCTCAAAAGAATCCTAAGAATGAATTTAAACAAGAGGCCTATTCTATGTTTGAAGCAATGTTAGATGAGATTGATATTGAAACAGTGAGGATATTATTTGCAATAGAATTTGCAACTGAAGAAATTATTGAAAATTTAAAGAAAGATGATGAAAAGCAAGAAATGGTTTTAGAAAAACCTAGTCCTAGTTTGGATAATACACCAGAAGTTAAAACAGAGGAGATTAAAAATCCTGGAACATTTATTAGTGATCAACCAAAGCATGGTAGAAATGAGATCGTAAAAATTACAAATGGTCAGGAAGTTAGAAATATTAAATATAAAAAGGCTGAGTCGTTAATTGAAACCGGTGAATGGAAAATTATCTAGTTTTTTAAATATTAAATATCAATCTTCGTAAAAATCTTCAGATTTGATTGGCCTTGAAACTATATTTTCTTCATTAGCCCAAGATCCAAAATCAATTAATTTACATTTAGCTGAGCAAAAAGGCCTATGTTTATTGTCTTCTGAAGTGGATGTTGGTTTATCGCATCTTGGGCAATTACTCATTTATTTTAATACCTAGAAATTTTTGATGTATTTTAACGACTTGATTTTTAAGATCATCTATAGACCTATTATTATCGATTATCTCATCAGCTATTGATAATCTTTCTTCTCGAGAAGCTTGGTTTTTTATAATATTTACAATATCTTGATTTAATTTACCATCCCTTGAACTTGCTCTTTCAATCTGCTTTTCTTCATCACAATCTACAACAATAACCTTGTCATAAAAGTCTTGAGATTTTGTTTCAAAAATTAAAGGAACCATAACAATTTTATAAATGCTTTTTGAGTGTTGTATGAAGCTAGTAATTTCTTCTCTAACAATCGGATGAACTATAGATTCTAGCAAAGCTTTTTTATTATTATTTTTGAAAATCTTAGTTCGAAGTAGGTTCCTGTTTATAGAATTATCTTTGTTTAAAAACTCATTTCCAAAATTTTGAATAAAAAGATTTTTTGCTTTCTCATTATCATCTAAAACTTTTTTAGCTACTTCATCAGCATCAATTATATCGATACCCAATTCATAAAAAAAATCGCCCGCGGTAGACTTACCTGAACCTATACCACCTGTTAAACCGACTATCATAGTTAAATTATAATCGTAGAAATAAAAAAAGGCTCTTAGTATTTAATCTAAGAGCCTAAAATAAAAAAGCCTGACGATTTCCTACTCTCACACAGGGAGACCCTGCACTACCATTGGCGTTAACTCGTTTCACTTCTGAGTTCGAAATGGGATCAGGTGGTACCAAGTTGCTATTGTCATCAGGCAAACTGGTATGTAATTTTTACAATCACTGTAAATTTTTCTCAATTTTATGTAAACCTACTTAAGGTTACATGATCAAGCCTCACGAGTTATTAGTACAAGTTAGCTCAACGCCTCACAGCGCTTACACACCTTGCCTATCAACGTCATAGTCTATGACAACTCTTTAGGAGACATAAAGTCTCTGGGAAATTTAATCTTGGGAGAGGCTTCCCGCTTATATGCTTTCAGCGGTTATCCTTTCCGAACATAGCTACCCGGCAATGCCACTGGCGTGACAACCGGAACACCAGAGGTTCGTCCAATCCGGTCCTCTCGTACTAGGATCAGCTTCCCTCAAATTTCCAAACGCCCACAGCAGATAGGGACCGAACTGTCTCACGACGTTCTAAACCCAGCTCGCGTACCACTTTAAATGGCGAACAGCCATACCCTTGGGACCTGCTCCAGCCCCAGGATGTGATGAGCCGACATCGAGGTGCCAAACACCGCCGTCGATATGAACTCTTGGGCGGTATCAGCCTGTTATCCCCGGCGTACCTTTTATCCGTTGAGCGATGGCCCTTCCATTCAGAACCACCGGATCACTAAGACCTAGTTTCCTACCTGCTCGATCCGTCGATCTCGCAGTCAAGCATCCTTTTGCCTTTATACTTACCTCACGATGTCCGACCGTGATAAGGATACCTTCGTACTCCTCCGTTACTCTTTGGGAGGAGACCGCCCCAGTCAAACTACCCAGCACACACTGTCCCTGATCCAGATAATGGACCTAGGTTAGAACTTCAATTTTACAAGGGTGGTATTTCAAGGACGACTCCACTAAGACTAGCGTCTCAGCTTCAAAGTCTCCCACCTATCCTACACAAATAAAGTCAAAGTCCAGTGTGAACCTGTAGTAAAGGTGCACGGGGTCTTTCCGTCTAGCTGCGGGTACACTGCATCTTAACAGCGATTTCAATTTCACTGAGTCTATGGTGGAGACAGTGTGGCCATCGTTACGCCATTCGTGCAGGTCGGAACTTACCCGACAAGGAATTTCGCTACCTTAGGACCGTTATAGTTACGGCCGCCGTTTACCGGGGCTTCGATCAAGAGCTTCGCATAAGCTAACCCCATCAATTAACCTTCCGGCACCGGGCAGGCGTCACACCCTATACGTCCTCTTACGAGTTTGCAGAGTGCTATGTTTTTAATAAACAGTCGCAGCCACCTGGTATCTTCGACCACGTTCAGCTTAGAGAGCAAGTCTCGTCACCAATCGCGGCGCACCTTCTCCCGAAGTTACGGTGCTATTTTGCCTAGTTCCTTCACCATAGTTCTCTCAAACACCTTGGTCTACTCGACCTAACCACCTGTGTCGGTTTAGGGTACGGTTTCTTACAATCTGAAGCTTAGAGGTTTTTCCTGGAAGCATGGTATCAGCCACTTCCCACTTAATAAGTGGTCGTTGTAAATTCTCAGCCTTAATGTTCCGGATTTACCTAAAACATCAGCCTACAATCTTAAACACGGACAACCGTCGCCGTGCTGACTTAACCTTCTCCGTCACCCCATCGCAATTGTAAAAAGTACAGGAATATTAACCTGTTTCCCATCGACTACGGCTTTCGCCCTCGTCTTAGGGGCCGACTCAACCTGCCTCGATTAGCGTTGGACAGGAACCCTTGGTTTTTCGGCGAAGAGGTTTTTCACCTCTTTGATCGTTACTCATGTCAACATTCGCACTTCTGATACCTCCAGTTCGCCTCACAGCTTACCTTCAGCGGCTTACAGAACGCTCTTCTACCATCTTGAAACAAGATCTGTAGCTTCGGTTTATGATTTAGCCCCGTTATATCTTCCACGCAGGCCGACTCGACTAGTGAGCTATTACGCTTTCTTTAAAGGGTGGCTGCTTCTAAGCCAACCTCCTAGCTGTTTGTGCCTTCCCACATTGTTTCCCACTTAATCATAATTAGGGACCTTAGCTGACAGTCTGGGTTGTTTCCCTCTCGACTACGGACGTTAGCACCCGCAGTCTGTCTCCCGTGCTCATACTCATAGGTATTCGGAGTTTGCATCGGTTTGGTAAGTCGGGATGACCCCCTAGCCGAAACAGTGCTCTACCCCCTATGGTAATACACGAGGCACTACCTAAATAGTTTTCGAAGAGAACCAGCTATCTCCGGGTTTGATTAGCCTTTCACTCCTATCCACAGCTCATCCCCTCATTTTTCAACATAAGTGGGTTCGCGCCTCCAGTCGATGTTACTCGACCTTCACACTGGCCATGGATAGATCACCCGGTTTCGGGTCTAATTCCAGCAACTGAGCGCCCTATTAAGACTCGGTTTCCCTACGCCTACCCTAAATGGTTAAGCTTGCTACTAAAATTAAGTCGTTGACCCATTATACAAAAGGTACGCCGTCACAGAACAAGTCTGCTCCGACTGCTTGTAAGCACAAGATTTCAGGTTCTATTTCACTCCCCTCGCCGGGGTTCTTTTCGCCTTTCCCTCACGGTACTGGTTCACTATCGGTCAGCATAGAGTATTTAGCCTTGGAGGATGGTCCCCCCATGTTCAGTCAAGATTTCACGTGTCCCGACCTACTCGATTTCACTTATATTAGTCTTTCGCATACAGGGCTATCACCTACTATGGCTAAACTTTCCAGAATATTTTGCTGGACTAAAATAAGCTTAAGGGCTGTTCCAGTTTCGCTCGCCGCTACTACCGGAATCTCAATTGATTTCTTTTCCACTAGGTACTTAGATGTTTCAGTTCCCTAGGTTTGCTTCTTATACCTATGTATTCAGTATAAGATAATATACTTATGTATATTGGGTTTTCCCATTCGGAAATCCTCGGATCAAAATTTGTTTACCAACTTCCCGAGGCTTATCGCAGGTTACTACGTCCTTCATCGCCTTATGCTGCCAAGGCATCCGCCTTGTGCTCTTCCTTTACTTGATCATATAACCTTAAAAAGGTTATCTAATTTTTTTGAGAGTACTTAATAAAATATTATTAATTACTTTTTAATTTGCAGTGATCTCATATATACAAAAATGTATATACTAGAAAATTACATACCATTTATTTTAAAGAACTTTATATTTAAATATTTGATTACTCGTGTGGGTGTTGAAAACACTTTTTCGTTAAGGAGGTGATCCAGCCACAGGTTCCCCTACGGCTACCTTGTTACGACTTCACCCCAGTCATGAAGCACACCGTGGTAAACGCCCTCCCGAAGGTTAGACTATCTACTTCTGGTGCAATCCACTTCCATGGTGTGACGGGCGGTGTGTACAAGACCCGAGAACGTATTCACCGCGACATGCTGATTCGCGATTACTAGCGATTCCGACTTCATGGAGTCGAGTTGCAGACTCCAATCCGGACTACGAAGAACTTTCTAGGATTAGCACCACCTCGCGGCTTAGCGTCCGTCTGTATTCCCCATTGTAGCACGTGTGTAGCCCTACTCGTAAGGGCCATGATGACTTGACGTCGTCCTCACCTTCCTCCGGTTTATCACCGGCAGTCCCCTTATAGTTCCCGACCGAATCGCTGGCAAATAAGGGTAAGGGTTGCGCTCGTTATCCGACTTAACGGAACATCTCACGACACGAGCTGACGACAGCCATGCAGCACCTGTATCTTGGTTCCATAAGGCACACTCTCATTACAAGAGCTTCCAAGTATGTCAAGAGTAGGTAAGGTTTTTCGCGTTGCATCGAATTAAACCACATGCTCCACCGCTTGTGCGGGTCCCCGTCAATTCATTTGAGTTTTAGCCTTGCGGCCGTACTCCCCAGGCGGACAACTTAAAACGTTAGCTGCGCCACTGAAAGACATTGTCTCCCAACAGCTAGTTGTCATCGTTTACGGCGTGGACTACCAGGGTATCTAATCCTGTTCGCTACCCACGCTTTCGCACCTCAGTGTCAGTACAGATCCAGGAGGCCGCCTTCGCCACTGGTATTCTTCATAATATCTACGCATTCCACCGCTACACTATGAATTCTACCTCCCTCTATCGTACTCTAGTGAGTTAGTTTTGGATGCAGTTCCTAGGTTGAGCCCAGGGCTTTCACATCCAACTTAACAAACCACCTACGCGCGCTTTACGCCCAGTAATTCCGATTAACGCTTGCACCTTCCGTATTACCGCGGCTGCTGGCACGGAATTAGCCGGTGCTTATTCTGCAGGTAACATCACGGTTATAAGGTATTAACTTATAACTTTTTCTCCCTGCTTAAAGTGCTTTACAACCCTAGAGCCTTCTTCACACACGCGGTATGGCTGGATCAGGCTTGCGCCCATTGTCCAATATTCCCCACTGCTGCCTCCCGTAGGAGTCTGGGCCGTGTCTCAGTCCCAATGTGGCTGATCGTCCTCTCAGACCAGCTAAAGATCGTAGCCTTGGTGAGCCATTACCTCACCAACAAGCTAATCTTACGCAGGCTCATCTAATAGCGAGAGCATCAAGAGAGGCCCTCTTTCTCCCTAAGGAGGTATACGGTATTAATCCGAGTTTCCCCGGGCTATCCCCTTCTACTAGGTAGATTCCTACGCGTTACTCACCCGTCCGCCGCTCTACTCATATCCGAAGATACTTTCTCGCACGACTTGCATGTGTTAAGCCTACCGCCAGCGTTCAATCTGAGCCATGATCAAACTCTTCAATTAATATCATGTCTGTTGATTTTTAAATAAAAATCTAAATTTTATCTCGTATTTTGAACACCCACACGAGTAACCAAATATTTTAAATAACATCCGTCTCGATGGACGGGAAGCGTATTCTAACGGAGATATGAGAAAGAAGATACCTTTTTATTTAATAATTTTTACTAATTTTTATCTTTATCTACAAGCTTTTCAGAATTAAGAAATTTCATCTTTGATCTAAGTTCTTTCCCAACCTTTTCAATAGGATGATTTAAGGTAGATTCTCTATTATTTTTCATAAATGGACCGCCGGAACCATCATTACTTTGACGGCAATCATCCAAAAATTCATTGGCAAAATCTCCTGTTTGTATGTTTTCAAGAATCTTCTTCATGGCTTCTTTTGTTTGCTTTGTTATTACCTTTGGTCCGCTAAGATAGTCACCATATTCAGCTGTATTTGATATTGAATAATGCATGTTAGCAATTCCACCTTCTTGTATTAAATCAGTAATCAATTTTGTTTCATGCAAACATTCAAAATATGCCATTTCAGGGCTATATCCTGCTTCAACGAGTGTTTCGTATCCTGCCTTAATCAGAGCAGTAATTCCTCCACATAATACAGCTTGCTCTCCAAACAAATCAGTTTCAGTCTCTTCTTTAAAAGTTGTCTCAAGAACACCAGCTCTTGTTCCACCATTTGCCTTTGCATACGACAAAGCGATATCTTTTGCGGAAAATTCTCCATTAGTTGAATCTTCAAAAATGGCTATCAATGAAGGAACGCCTCCACCATTTATATATGTACTTCTTACAGTATGTCCAGGTCCTTTAGGAGCAATCATAATTACACTATTGCCTTCTTGAGGGACAATTTTTTTAAAATGAATATTAAACCCGTGTGCAAATCCCAGTATCGCATTTGGTTTTAAGTTTGGTTTGATTTGATTTTCATAAATTCCCTCTTGGAATTCATCAGGTGCCAAGATCATTACCATGTCAGCATCTTTTACAGAACTAGACACTGAAGTAACATTCAAACCAGCGTCTTCCGCTTTTTTCCATGATGACGAGCCTTCTCTTAATCCAATAGTAATATCTACTCCAGAGTCTTTTAAATTATTTGCATGTGCATGACCTTGAGAACCATATCCTATGATAGAAACTTTCATATTCTTAATAATATTTATCTGAGCATCCTCATCGTAATAAATTTTCATTAAATCTCCTCTTTGGCTATTAAGACATCAATTAGTTTATTTATTTGTCTTAAAATTTGTCTAAGTAAATTATCACTAACAGTAGTGGTTATAAGCAACTTAGAAACTTCATTTTCTTTTAATTTTAGATTTAGAAGAACTTCGATATCTTTATAGTTTTCAATATCTGTGACTGGGTCAACGTGCAAACTTTCAATGTTGTATCCTCTTTGATGAAAAAGTCCAACAATTCTTGCAAGAGCACCAGGCTTATTTTCCAAAATAACTAATATCTCTCTTTGCATCATACTTTTTTGTCTTTACTTAACCACATATCTTTCAAGCTTCCATTTGGGGCTACCAACATAGGATATACGTGTTCTCCTGGATCAACATAAATGTCTACAAAAACTAGTTTATCTTTTATTGAAAATGCTTTTTCGAGAGTGGTCTTTAATTCTGAATTTTTTTCAATTTTGAAACCAACATGACCATAAGATTCAACAAGCTCTACAAAATTTGGTAATGAGCTTTTGTATGTACTTTCTGAATGTCGGCCTCCATAATTCATATCCTGCCATTGTTTAACCATCCCTAAAGCTTCATTATTAATATTGATAATTTTTACAGGTAGGTTGTATTGAGTACAAGTTGATAATTCTTGAATGCACATCTGAATGCTACCTTCGCCTGTTATACAAACAACTTCTTCCTCGGGAAAAGCTAATTTAACACCCATAGCTGCTGGTAATCCAAATCCCATTGTTCCAAGGCCACCTGAATTAATCCAATATCTTGGTTTATCAAAATGATAGTATTGAGCTGCAAACATCTGATGTTGTCCAACATCAGATGTTACAAAAGCCTTGCCTTCGGTAATGTTATACACATGTTGAACGACTGCTTGTGGCAATATCATGTTTTTGTCAGAGTTTTCCTTATAGAGTTCATGATTTAAACCATGCAATTCTGTCCACTTATCAATTTCTTCAAGCCATGGCTTGATAAGATTTTCATCTATCAAATCATTTTTTGCTTTTAATTGTTTTATCAATTCAATAAGTGAGTTTTTTACTTGTCCAAAAACAGCAATGTTAGCTTCAATTATTTTTGAGACTGAAGAATGATCAACATCAAAATGAATGATTTTTGCATTTGGAGCAAAAAGATCAGGAGTATTTGTTATTCTATCGTCAAATCTTGCACCGATAGCTATAATTAAATCTGCATTATGCATAGCCATGTTTGATTGATATGTGCCATGCATTCCTAGCATACCCATAAATCTATCTTCCTTTGCAGGATAAACGCCTAAACCCATCAATGTATTCGTTACAGGAAAGTTTAAAAGTTTATTTAATTCAAATAATTCTTTTGATGCGTTGCTGTTTATTGCTCCTCCACCAGCATAAATAACTGGTTTTTTTGCTTTTAGGATTGCTTCAATTGCTCTTTCTATTTGCTTTGGATCAGGCTCAATCGGAGGGTTATATGATCTAATTTCAACCGAATCGAGTGGTTTAAAATCAAATAATTTATCTGGTGCTGTCGTGTCTTTTGGTATATCAATTACAACTGGGCCAGGCCTACCTGAAGTAGCAATATAGAAAGCTTCTTTGATTACCTGTGGAATTTTTTTTGCACTTTCGATCGTAAAACTATGTTTAACTATAGGCCTAGAGATGCCTATCATATCTGTTTCTTGAAATGCATCTGTTCCGATAAGGTGAGATGCAACTTGGCCAGAAAGAACAACCATTGGAATAGAATCCATGAAGGCTGTAGCTATTCCTGTTATTGCATTTGTTGCTCCTGGTCCAGATGTGACTAATACTACTCCTGGTTTGCCAGTTGCTCTTGCATATCCATCTGCAGCATGAGTTGCTCCTTGTTCATGCCTTACAAGAATATGCTCTAATTCATTTTGATTAAATATTGCATCATAAATATGTAAGGCAGCCCCACCAGGATACCCAAAAACATATTCAACACCCTCATTAATGAGGGATTGAATTAAAATATCATTTCCAGCCAATTTCATAATAATTACCTAAGAGAAAGGTTTATACATTAATCTTACTTATAAAAACAAGTTTTTTTTATATTTTTAAATATGTTTTTTAAATCTATTTATTAAGCTTTCCATATCTTTATGAAGTGGAGCAGAATAAGTAACAGTTTCTTTAGTATCAGAATCCTCAAATGATAACTGATATGAATGAAGTGCTTGTCTGGGAAAATCTTTGATTATATCTGTAATATCATCTGGCGTATCTCTAGCAATATTTTTTGAAGGGTTATATGTCCTGTCACCTATGATTGGAAGCTTCTTAGAACTTAAATGAACTCTAATTTGATGTGTCCTTCCAGTCTTTATAGAAATATCTAGCAAAGAATAATTGTTATAATTTTCTTCAAGTTTAACAAATGTATGGGCTTCCTTTCCATCCAATCTAACTGACATTTTAGTCCTATTATTTTTATCCCTTCCTATTGGATCAGTAATTTCAAAACTCCCAATGATTTTGCCAACCACAATTGCTTTATAATTTTTTTTCACTTTTCTTTCTTGAAGTAAATTTACAAAATAATTTCTAAACTTTTCAGTCCTTGCTACTAAAAGTATTCCAGATGTGTCTTTATCTAACCTATGAACAATTCCGGCTCTTGCAATTTTTTTTAATTCTGGATATCTATAAAGCAACCCATTTGCTAGAGTTCCATTAAAACATCCTGCTCCAGGATGCATTATTAAATTAGTTGGTTTATTAATAATTAAATAATTATCTTCTTCTTTAATAACTTCAAATTCTATATCTTCGGGCACCCATGATATTTTAGTTTCAACAATAGGATGAATTTCTATTTCATCGTTTATAAAAACTATGTCTTTTGGAGATGCAATGTCGTTATTTAATAGAATTCTGCCTTCAATAATCCATTTTTTATGTTGAGTTCTTGAGAAGTCTTCAAAAATTATTGAAGAAACCTTGTCCAATCTCATTCCCGATAATTCTTCAGGTACTTTTTTTATTATTTCCATATGAACTTATTAAAAAAAAATTGTTCTAATTTTATGTTTTTAAGACCTAAATGCAATTATGCAGGTAAAATATCCAATCAGATAATGAAACATATAATTTATTCTCCTAAATATACCATTTTGGTGGTCCTTATTTCTTCTGTTTTGGTAGGTTGCAACTCTGACGGTCCTGAAATTGAACAACCAGAAAAGATTTATTATGACCAGGCTCAAAAGAGAATGAATGCAAAAAATTATTATGGTGCAATTGAATCCCTTGAGGCAATAGAAATTAGATATCCATTTGGTAAGTATGCAGAACAGGCTCAAGTGGAGTTAATATATGCTCATTTCATGAACTCTGAAACTGAAGCATCACATAGTGCAGCTGAAAAATTCATTCGTCTTCATCCTAGGCATCCAAATATAGACTATGCATATTTTATGAAAGGATTATCAAGTTATACAAGAGATAGAGAATTTCTTACTAGGGTATCTGATACTGATCTTTCAAATAGAGATATTTCAGGAGCGAAAGAATCATTTGCTGAATTAACAGAGTTTTTAACAAGATTTCCTGATAGTCAGTATGCTCCGTATGCCAAGCAGCGAAATGTTTATTTAAGGAATATGATTTCAAAAAATGAATTAGCTGCTGCGGATTATTATCTTACCATTGACGCATATGTGGCAGCTATTAGAAGAGCAAACTACGTTATAGAAAATATACCAAATTCAAGTGAAAATTATAGAGCTCTTAAGATACTAGAAACTTGTTATGTAGCATTAGGATATTCAGAATTACTAAATGATTTAAGAGTTATCATAAATATTAATTACCCTGATGAAGAGTCTAAGCAGTCATCAAGGCAGAGAAATTGGTCTTGGAATTTTTTAAGAGAATCCAAACCTAAAAGATCTAACTAAATTTGTTGATACTAAAGCTAATTCCTTTAATTTTACCTGTAATAATATATTTTCTAGTTAAATTAGCTAAATCCTATCTAAGAAATATTATATTTTCTAAAAAGAAAAAGTCTGAAAAAATGTTTAACTGTTCAGCCTGTGATACGTATGTGCATGAGTCGCTTGTTATTAAAAAATATGGAAAGATTTTTTGTTCAAATAGTTGTGTTACGTCTTAATCTTATTCAGCCAAATATACATTGCAGGAATATATAAAAGAGCTGTTAAGGTTGCTCCTAATACTCCGATGCTCATTGCCCAAGCAAGAGGTTTGAAAAATATGCTTGAAAAAATTAAAGGTAAGAATCCACCCAATGTTGTTAAGGATGTTGTAATGATATGTCGAGTTGATCTTATAACGACTTCTATTAAGTCCGCCTTTGACATTGATATTTCTCTTGCTCTTTCTTTTATATGAGATAAAACAATTATTGAATCATTAATAGATAAACCTATTAAACCAATTGCTCCTACGGTTGCAATAAATCCATAATTTTGCTGACCAACAATCAAACCGATAAAGGAAAGTCCAACCGATAAGATTGCAACTGATAGAATTAGGGCTGTCTGTCTAAATGAGTTAAGAGCAAATACCAATCCTACAGTTATCAAAATTAAATATATCAATGCAGAAGAATATATTTGTGATTGCGATTCTCCTCTTGTTTCAGCTTCTCCACCCTGCTGAAGCCAATAACCAGGCGGAAGATTTTGTTTAAAGGTTTCTATGTCATTTTTAATTAGCATCTCTGTTGAGGAAGGAAGAGTTCCTGTCCATACCCATCCTTCCACTTCATTTACTCTTTGGCTATTTATTTTTGTTATATCGCCTGATTTTTTATTTATAAAAGTTTCACCAAAATTTCCAATGAAGTCTATGCTGTCTCCTGACGGTATTGATAAAAAACTTGTATCCCCAGTAATATCATCAGAATTTGCAATTCCTTTTATTCTTACTGGTATTTCTTTATTTGAATCAACCATTGAACCAACAATGATTCCATTATTTGCTGCATAAAGTTGTTGAGCTAGAATGCTAGTATCTTGACCTGATAATGATACATTTGAGCTATTAAAATCAAACTCAATATTTGTGCTAGATGCAGAGGTTTGTGATTTTGTATGACTAATATCAGGAGCATTATTAATAATTAACTCTAATTGTTCTCCAAGACTTTCAAGTATAAATGGGTCATCTCCATATATTCGATAATTTATATCCGAGAAAACAGGTGGTCCAGATTGAAAAGTATCCACATAAATAATGATGTCAGAGTTTCTTTCTGATAATAGTTTTGATAACTCTGGAAGTTTATTTACCATCTGATAATAGTCATCAACAAAAAATACAGATTGTGCAACATTATTTTGACCTTGTTTATCTTTACCTCCAACAACATTCATCAAGACTCTAGGCATCATTCTTCCAACAAACCAATAATCTTTTTTAATATCTATTAGATTACTATCGATAACCTGTCTTCTGATCTCTTCTGCTCTTTCTAAAGTTTTTAGTGTCGAAGAGTTACTTGGTAATTCAATATTAATTTTGAACATATCCCTATCATTTGTTGGAAAAAAGTCTTTTGGTATATAGTTAAATAGTAAGAATCCCAATACTGGCAATGAAATAGAAATTATTATTGCCCTTCTAGGTATTGAAAATGACCAAGTCAAGAAATTCCTGTACTTCTTAAGTATTTTTTTGTTTCGATAACCCTCTTCGTGAACTTTTATGTTTGCAAAGTAAGGTATTCGTTCCATATAACTCATGAGGACTGGAACCATTATCAAAGCAAGAATTAAGGATGAAACAATTGACATTATTACTGTAAGTGCCAAACCTCCAACAAATTCAATGCTGGAACCTTCACCTGTCACAATAGGTAAAAAAGCAAACACTGTTGTTCCAGTAGCTGCAGCTAATGGAGTTGTTAATTGAGTGAGTGTTTGATTAATTGATTCTTTTACTGATAAATTTTTCGATCTACGATATTTATAATCTTCTACAACTATGATGCCGTTATCAATTAATAATCCAAGGGCGATTATAATTCCGGTAATTGAGGTTTGATGAAGGGGTAAATCAATTAATCTACATCCAAGCAAAACTAAAGATACTGAGAAAGGTAAGATGGCGGTTACGATTATTCCAGGCCTTATACCTAGGAAAAAAAAGCTAAGACTTAATACAAAAAAAGCAGCCAAAGAAAAGCTCTTTATTAACTCACTAAACTTCTCTGCCACATAAAATGATTCGTCGTAAATAAGCTCCAGAGTGAATTCATCTGGTAGAGTTAATTTCATTTCATTTACTACTTTTTCTGCTCTTTCAACATAATCAAAGACTCTCTGTGACATTGTTCCAGTTGTTGAAACTGCAATAACTTTTTTGCCGTTATAAAGATAAATATCTTCATAGGGTAAAGATGGCTTGATTGATACTTCTGCAATATCTTGAAGCCTAATAATTTGAGATTCATTAATAACCTTTATAGGAATTTCAGAAATTTTTTGAGGTGTATTGATATTGTCTTTTAATTTAATTAAAAATTCTGAATAATTATCTGAAACAACTCCTACAGGCTTTTTATTGTCATATGCGTTGATTGCTTTAGAAATATCTTGATAGCTCAATTTAAGTGCGGACATCTTTGCCGAATCAACCTCAATTAAAATCTCTTCATCAGTTTCTCCATAAACGGCTGTTACTTCAGTTTCGCCTATTGAGCTGAGTTTTCTCTTAAGTTGTTGAGCAATCCTAGACATCATAATGGTTGGCTCTTCACCATCTCCATTCCAAGAAATAGCATAATGAAGTGTAATCGGTGGCCCACTACTTATATCTAATAGACTTTGAGCACCTTCTGGGATGTAAGCTTGGTCTAATTTGTCTTGAATCTTTGACCATGTTTGATCTATTAAATCTGGAGGTACTGATTGCGCTAATTCAACTAAAGTTTTTGAATAACCTTGAGATATCATTGATCTCAATTCTTCTATTTCAACAACTTCTCTAAGTTTTATTTCCAGCTCATTAATAACTTGAGTTTCAATTCTATCTTGCGAAGCTCCAGGATAATAAACCTGAACAAAACCCCATCTTTTTGCAAGTTCAGGATTTTCTTGAATTGGAACTGATAGTGCAGATGAAATACCTGCTAGAATAATAAATGCTAAGGTCAAAAATAAAATTCTAGGTCTATCAAGAAAAATACTAATAAATTTCATTTTTTAATTTATTTTTTTTCCTTCAATTATTTTTGCAGCACCGCCTAAAACAACTAAATCTCCATTGTTTAGAGTGCCATTGACATATGCATATTCATCTTCAAAGTAAATAATTTCCACTAAATCTCTAACCACTACACTCTCATCGTTTATTGTATAAATTCCCCAAAGTCCTTGTTCAGATTGAGAAAGAGATCTTAGTGGAACCCATGTCCCTCTTGCTTCTTTAAAAATTTTTAGTTGTAAGTTTGCTATTGATCCTGGATTAAAAAATTCACTAAACCTAAAAATGGCGAGTCTACTATCCGATCCACCTGGTGACATTGGAGCTAATTTAGAAAATATTGCGGCTACTTTTCTTCCGTCAAAAGTAAAACTATATTCTTCTCCAAGATTCATATCTTCCAAATAAATAACAGGCACAGAGATATGTGCTTCAACAAAATTTGAATCAATAATCTCAAGTATAGGGATTCCTGAGTTAATTACTGTGCCTGTATCTAAAAACCTGTTTTGAATAACGCCTTTGAATGGAGAAATAAGATTTGTTTGCTCTAATTTAACTTTATAAAATTCATATTGTGACTCAGCAATAATAAAATCAGACTTTGCTTTATCTAAATCCTGAATCGATATATGCCCTTGTTGTCTTAAATCCTCAAACCTTTCAAGAACTTGATTTGATAAGTCATAACTGGCTTTCGCTTGGTTAAGTTTAGCTAGAGCTTCTCTATCATCTAACTTTGCTAATATTTGATTCTTTGATACAGAATCTCCAACATCAACATTAATTTTTTTTATCTTACCTGGAATTTCAAAAGCTAATTTTGATTGTTCTAATGGAAGAAGCTTTCCTGGGAACTCTTTTGTTATTGAATATGAATTTAAAATTTTAACTTCGAGAACTTCTATTGAAAAAGCTATAGGCGAAGCAAAAATTACTAACAGGACAATATATTTAAAGTTTTCTAAATTTGACATTGTTTTATAAAAATTCTAATGTAAGCAGTGTAAACATTAATGTATTATGTAAGCACTGTCAACATTATGCGATTGCAATGAAAACATATCATCACGGAAATCTTAAAAAAGAATTGATTAAGTGTGCTTGTGTGATGTGTGAAAGAGATGGTTATACAAAATTAAGTATTAGATCCTTAGCAAAGGAAAGTAAAGTTTCACAAACGGCTCCTTATAGGCACTTCAAAACAAAAGAAGATCTTTATGCTGCAATAGTAAAAGAAGGCTTTGATAAGCTTAATAAAAAAATGATGTCTATAAAAATTAAAGACTCAAAGAATTATCTTATTGGTTGTGGTAAAACTTATATTGATTTTGGGCTTAATAATGCAAATACCTATGATCTTATGTTTGGTACTGCTGTTGGTAATTATGCAGATTATCCAGATTTAAGCGAATCGGCAAACAATCTTTTTCAATTCTTACTTTCTAGTTTTAGGAAACTATCTGATGATGATGATGAGATTGTTGCTTTTAAATGTATAACTTTATGGTCAATGGTCCATGGTTTAGTTGGAATAATAAGGAAGGTAAACATTGCCGGTGATGGAAGTAAAGATGGCCCAATGCCCTTTGCTAATCAAATATCAAAGAATCTTGATTTTCATTTAGACAAAGTTATAACAGGTCTTGTTGAAACAGACTAAAGCTTCAATATTTCTAGCGGTACTCACCATCTACATAAGTTAATGTAGCAATATTACTAAGAGAGTTTGCACCTTCAACCAATCCAACAACTATGGTATGAGTATGATATGAAGAAAGCTGGTCTACTTTGCAGTGAATATTGGCCTGAGCATTTTCTAAGAATGGCACATTGTCTAGATTCCAATTCTCATCAGAAAATCTTTGTTCATATCTACCTTCATCTGAACAAATATTAGAAAGCTCTTCTTGATCTTTATTGAGCAAATTGATGCAAAATTTTGAACCAATTTCCAAAGTGTCATGAATTCTTGAAGATTTGTTTATACAAATTAGCAAACTCGGCGGATCCATTGATATTGATGTAACAGAGGAAACTGTAATAGCATTTGGAATACCGTTTGTACCAACATTAGACATAACACTAACAGAGTAGATATATCTTCGCATTGCTAGTCTAAAATCTTCTTGGATACTCATAGTATGAATTATACTTAAAGAAAAGTGATTTAGATGAAAAACAGTATCAGAATAACCGGAGGAAATCTTAAAGGAAAAAAAATTCCGTTTGATTTTAAAAGCTCTCTAAGACCAACATCAAGTAAGTTAAGAGAGGTTCTATTTAATTGGCTTCAATTTGAAATGCAAGATAATCAATGCTTAGATTTATTTGCTGGAACTGGGGCACTTGGTTTTGAAGCTATATCCAGGGGCGCTAAAAAAACTGTTTTTATTGAATCAAATAAAAAAAACTTTCTGATGTTAAAAAAGTCTATCTTAAAACTTAACTTAAAAAATCAATCTTTGTTGCTTTTTAAAGATTGTTTTTCTTGGATAAAAGAAAATGACCTATCAAATTTTGATCTTATATTTCTAGATCCACCATTCAATAATAATTATGAGAAAAAAATATTAGAATTGCTCAATAATAGTCAAAATCTAAAATCTTCATGTAAAATCTATCTCGAATTTAGTAAGTTTACTGATGTAGATATACCAGATTCATTCTCAGTTTTTAAAGAAAAAAATGTGGGAGATGTTAAAGCATATCTTTTAAAATATGACAATTAAAATAGCGTCAAGATCTTCAAAATTAGCCTTAGCTCAAGTTGATGAATTTGTGAAGCAGTTTGCAATATCTGATTATGAGATAGTGAAAATTAAAACTGAAGGTGATAAAAAAAGTGCAAAAGGAGAAACTCTTTTCGATAAGGCTCATTTTGTATCTGATATTCAGAAATATATATTAAACGGTGAAGCGGATATTGCTGTTCATTCAGCAAAAGATACTCCTGCAAAAGAATTAGATAGTTTACTTAGATACTTCTTGCCAAGTAAAACTAAAGAAGATGTGTTAATTTTTAGAGAAGAAACCAATTTTAATGAAGAGATGATTTTAGGCACTAGTAGCCTTCGAAGACAGCTACAAGCTAAACATCATCTTAATGCAAAAAATATTGTAAATTTATCAGGAAATGTTGATACAAGGCTAGAGAAATTACATCGAGGTGAATATGACTGCATAATTTTAGCTAAAGCAGGCCTAGAAAGATTGGGCTTGTTAGATGAGTTATCGTATCAAGAAATGACTTGGTCAACTTCATCAGGCCAGGGATTTTTGGGAATAGAAATATTAAATGACTTGTCTGATGAAATTGATCATTCCTTAGTGCATTCTTTAAATGTACAACAATCTCATCTTGGTAGATGGGTTTCAATTGAAAGAGAAATCTTAGATGAACTTGATGCTAGTTGTAACTCTGCTATCTCAATAAAAACAGAAATTCATCCTGAATTTGAAATGGGTTCTTCTACTAAAGAGCTAATTCATTCGGGTGTAATTTATGGCAAAGAAAAATATATATCTTTCTTAGGCGCAACCGTGAAAGAAACTGTTAATGACATTAAAAAACAAGATGGGATTCAGCTTTTAAATGAACATAATTGATACTCGTTCAAATGTTGCCTTTAGTAATCATAAAAAAGGAATTATAAAAAATATTCCACTTTTTGATTTGAAGGGCATTAAATACTCTGCTTCACCACAAGAATATACAGACATTATTTTTCAAAGTATTCCATCTGTTGAATTTTTTAAAGAACAGGACAATTTAATTAACAAAAATATTTATTGTATGGGTCCATCTACTAAAAATTTCCTATCGCAGAAGGGCCTTGAATCAATCTGTCCTGATGTTCCAGGTTCCAAAGAATTAATTAAACTTTTATCTCAAAATAAAAATCATCGCAAATACCTAGTTGTAAAAGGTGAAGATGGATTAAATGAGGTATTCAACTATCTGAATAAAAATGGGGAGGATGTTCAAGAGGTAGTTTGCTATAAAAGATTAAAACTAGATGGTTATGACGATATCAAGAAAGATTTTTCTTATGCTGATGCTATTATTTTTTCAAGCACTTATGCTGTAGAAATATTTTTTAATGAGATTTATTCTAATAACATAAAAGCAATGCTCTTTGGGATATCAAGTAGAATAGTTAACCATATAACCAATCTTGGATATGAGGCTAAACTTGTAGATTATTTTTCTGAAGATTTTGTAGAATCAATAAAAGCAACTATTTAGACTTTTTACCATTACCATTCTTCATAGAAGAGAAAAATTCATCATTGGTTTTATGAGTTTTGATTCTATCAATAAGGAACTGAATTGCCTGAGCATCTTCCATTTCATCAAGTATCTTTCTAAGAACCCACATTCTTTGAAGTTCATCATCAGTAGTTAATAAATCCTCTCTTCTTGTACCAGATCTTCTAATGTTAATAGCAGGATAGATTCTTTTCTCAGCAATTTTTCTTTCTAGATGAATCTCCATATTACCTGTACCCTTAAATTCTTCATAAATAACCTCGTCCATCTTAGAACCTGTTTCGACCAAAGCTGTCGCAAGAATAGTAAGGCTTCCGCCCTCCTCAAGGTTTCTTGCAGCTCCAAAAAATCTTTTTGGTCTTTCAAGTGCATTTGAATCGACACCACCACTTAAAATTTTTCCTGATGCAGGTTGAACTGAGTTATAAGCTCTACCCAATCGCGTTATTGAATCCAATAAAATCACAACATCTTTTTTATGCTCTACCAATCTTTTAGCTTTTTCAATAACCATATTAGCAACTTGAACATGTCGAGTTGGTGGTTCATCAAATGTGCTAGCAACAACTTCCCCTTTAACAGTTCTAGACATTTCAGTAACTTCTTCAGGCCTTTCATCAATAAGAAGAACGATAAGTTCAACTTCTGGATTATTGCTTTTTATAGAGTGTGCAATACTTTGAAGCATTAATGTTTTACCCGCTTTTGGTGGGGAAACAATTAAACCTCTTTGTCCTTTACCAATAGGTGCTATTAGATCAATTATTCGTGATGATAAATCTTCATTTGAACCACTGCCTTGTTCCAACATTAGTCTTTCATTTGGGAATAAAGGTGTTAAGTTTTCAAAAAGAATTTTATTTTTTGTTTTAGTAGGCTCTTCACCATTTATAGTGTCAACCTGAATAAGAGCAAAATATCTTTCTTTATCTTTTGGAGTTCTTATTTTGCCAGCAACAGAATCTCCTTTTCTTAATCCAAATTTTCTTATCTGGCTGGGTGAAACATATATGTCATCTTCTCCAGCACAATAAGAACCTTGTGGAGATCTTAAAAATCCAAAGCCATCATTTAATATTTCTAGAACGCCACCGCCAAATATATCTATTCCTTCTGAAGCTTTATGCTTGAATATGCGAAAAATTATTTCCTGTTTTTTGAGACGGCCGACATCTTGCAGACCAAGTTCAGTAGCGATTTCTACTAATTCGCTTATTGGTTTATCTTTAACTTCGCTAAGATTCATAAATAGTTCCGTTTTTTATTAGAAAAGGTTGTAACTGGTAGGTTTTTTTACTCTGGAAGCAAAATGATAACTCTTTTTACATAAGATTCAAAGTTATATGTAATAAATTTAAACTTTAGATCTTATAAATTCTTCTAATTGTTGTTTGGTTAGAGCGCCTATCTCAGTTCCAGTATTTTCCCCATTTGTAAATATCATTAATGTCGGAATAGATCTAATGCCATATTCTGCTGCTGTTTCTCTATTTGCATCAACGTCCATTTTACAGACCTTTATAACATCTTTAAATTCTTCTGCAGCTTCTTCAACAAGAGGAGCAAGTTGTTTACAAGGCCCACACCACTCTGCCCAAAAATCTACTAAAACTGGTGTTTCAGAATTTACAACTTCATTTAAAAAGTCATCTTTCCCTTGCACTTCTATAACATTACTCATTTATTTTGATCTCCTTGGATATTTCTTTTGCAGCATATGTGAGAATTGCATCAGCTCCTGCTCTTTTTATGCTTACGAGTGATTCTAACATAACCTCTTGGTCAAGCCAGCCCTCACTTATTGCTAATTTTAACATGCAATATTCACCACTTACCTGATATGCAAAAGTTGGTATTTTGAAACTATCTTTTACGAGATGGATTATGTCCAAATATGGCATAGCTGGTTTAATCATGACAATATCTGCACCCTCATTAATATCCATAGCAACCTCTTGAAGAGCTTCTTGCTTGTTGTTTGAAGACATTTGATACGAGGATTTCGATGAATTGCCTAAATTTGAAGAAGAGCCGACTGCATCCCTGAATGGTCCATAAAATTTAGAACTAAATTTAGCTGCATAAGATAATAGAATTGTATTTTTAAAATTATTTTTTTCTAAAGCCTGTCTTATTAATCCGATTCTTCCATCCATCATGTCTGAGGGAGCAATTATATCAGCACCTGATTCCGCTAGAATAAGGGACTGTTCTATTAATAATTTACATGTTTCATCATTATCAACTTCCTCATTGATAATAATTCCATCATGGCCATGATCAGTATAGGGATCTAGTGCTACATCAGCTATTAAAAGTATATCTGGAAATTGTTTTTTTATAGCTTGAATTGATGCTGACATAAAATTGTCCTTCTTTATTGCCTCACTGCCATTACTATCTTTGTTTGCCTTATCAATGACCGGGAATACGGCTATAGTATTTACTCCTGATAAAACTATATCCTCAATTTCTTTTAGCGCTCCATCAATTCCATATCTTAAGATGTTAGGCATCGATTCAATAACTTCGCTACCTTTAAAATTTTCTTTAATAAAAATTGGTTGTATTAAATCATTTGAGGTTAAGTTAGTTTCAGATACTAAATCAATAAGATTAGTATTCCTTCTCAATCTTCTTAATCTTGTATTTGGAAATTTTCTATCAATAAACATATTAATCAGTTATAGCTCCTAAGCTTGCAGAACCAACACTTTTTGCATACTTTGATAAGACTCCTTTTTTTGGAGTCTTTATAGGTGACTGCCAAGACAAACGTCTTTTTTCCATCTCATTATCATCAACTTTTAAAGTTAATTGATCATTTTTTGCATCTATCAAAATTAAATCTCCGTCTTCAACTAAGGCAAGTGGGCCGCCATCAGCAGCTTCAGGAGAGATATGACCAACAACAAACCCATGAGTTCCTCCTGAAAATCTTCCATCTGTTATGAATGCAACCTTATCTCCTAAACCAAGACCCATTATTGCAGATGTTGGTTTCAGCATTTCTCTCATGCCTGGACCACCTTTTGGACCTTCATATCTTATAACAACAACATCACCTTCTTTAATTTTGTCATTCAGTATTGCATCCACACCCTCTTCCTCTGAATTGAATACTTTAGCCTTTCCTTCGAAAGAAGTACCTTCTTTACCAGTTATTTTTGCAACAGCGCCTTCATCAGCTAAATTTCCGTACAGTATTCTTAAATGGCTATCTCCTTTGATAGGATTATCAAAACTTTTAATAATTTCATTGTTTTTATAAGGCTTCACATCTTTAAGGTTTTCTTTAAGAGTTTTACCAGTTACTGTAATACAGTTACCATTTAGAAGTCCTTTCTCTAATAATATTTTCATAAGTGGTTGTATTCCACCGTTTGCATTTAGTGCAGACATATAATGACTTCCAAAAGGTTTTAGGTCTGCTAATACAGGAGTATTTTTGCCAATTCTAGTAAAGTCATTTAAAGATAGCTCTACTCCAATTGAGTGTGCCATTGCTAATAAATGAAGAACTGCATTTGTAGATCCTCCTAAAGCAATAACAATGGTTATTGCATTTTCAAAAGCTTCTTTGGTCATTATGTCAGATGGCTTAATATCATCTTTCAATAGATTCATTATTGCTTTTCCAGCATCTACACAGTCTTGTTCTTTAGATGCTGAAGTTGCATCTTGACTGCTACTTCCGGGCAAACTCATGCCTAATGCCTCAATTGCTGAAGCCATAGTGTTTGCAGTATACATTCCACCACAAGATCCAGGACCCTCAACTGATATTTCTTCAAAATGTATTAATTCCTTTTGACTTATATTACCTTTTGAAAATTCTCCAACTTTTTCTGAAACAGTTACATAGTCCGTATTCTCTTTGCTTGGCTTAATTGAGCCTCCATAAATAAATATTGATGGTCTATTAAGACGCGCCATTCCAATTAAGCAACCTGGCATATTTTTGTCGCAACCGCCTATGGTAATTAATCCGTCATAACCAAGACAACCAACAACAGTTTCAATAGAATCTGCAATTACTTCTCTTGAAACTAAAGAATACTTCATGCCTTGCGTGCCCATAGAAATACCATCTGAAACCGTAATAGTATTGAAAAGGACTCCCTTTCCATGTGAAGAGTTGACAGAACTTTCAACTATTTCTGAAAGTTTATTTAAATGCATATTGCATGGAGTAACCTTTGCTCCTGTTGAGGCAATACCTACAAAAGGTTTCGAAAAGTCTTCGGTTGTGAAACCAACACCGCGAAGCATTGAACGAGATGCAGCTTGATTTGGTCCATCAACTAACTCTTTTGAATATTTTCTAGAACTCATTTTAAAATCATTTTCTCAATCGGATGCGTATCTTAACGCAGCTGAGAGTAATTTTTTAGTATATTTTTCTTTCGGATAGTCAAAAACCTCTTTTGAAAGTCCAGATTCTACTATTTTTCCATCTTTCATAACAAAAATATAATCAGACATTGATCTTATAACCTTTAAGTCATGGCTTATAAATAAATAAGTTAATTTATACTCTTCTTGAATATCTTTTAAAAGATTTATCACCTGAATCTGAATTGATCTATCCAATGCTGAAGTTGGTTCATCTAAAATCATAAATGCTGGATTCATTATTAGTGATCTTGCAATTGCTATTCTTTGTCTCTGACCACCAGAGAATTCATGAGGATATTTATTTTTTGCGCTTAGCTCAATGCCCACATCATAGAGAACTTTATCTATTCTAGCTTGAGTTTCATCACTTTTTAATTTGAAATGAACGCCTAAGCCTTCTCCAACAATTTCACCAACGGTCATCCGTGGAGACAAGGAACCATATGGGTCTTGAAAAACTATTTGTATGTGTTTTTTAATCTCCTTTGAGGAGTCTTTAATTTCTTTGCCATTAAATTTTATTTTGCCTTCAAAATTAGTAAGATTTGCGATCGCTTTACCTAAAGTAGACTTTCCAGATCCTGATTCGCCAACTAAACCAATGGTAGTGTTCTTATATATATTTAATGAGGTATCTTTAACAGCATGAAATCTATTTTTCTTTAAGAAATTTATACTTGGCATATCATAAAAAACATTTAACCCTTCTATCTCTATAAGAGGTTCTTCATTGTTATTTATTTCTTGCTTAGGTTGAGGTTCGGCACTTAATAATTTTTGAGTATAGCTGTGTTGAGGAGTCTCAAAAACAGTATTTGTATCTCCGCTTTCAACAATTTTGCCACTTTGCATTACGCAAACTTGGTCTGAAAATTCCTTAACTAAGCCCAAATCATGTGTAATAAATAAAATAGACATCCCCAATTCTTTTTTCAATTTTGACATTAAGTCTAGTATTTGCGCTTGAATTGTAACGTCTAATGCAGTTGTTGGTTCGTCAGCAATTAATAACTTTGGTTTATTTACAAGCGCCATCGCTATCATGATTCTTTGTCTTTGACCCCCTGACAGTTCATGAGGATATGAGTTGAATCTTCTTTGGACATCATCTATTTCAACCAGTTTCATCAATTCTATCGCTTCCTCTTTAGCTGCTTTTTTTGAAGCGCTTGTATGTAATAGAACTGATTCTGTTATCTGATTGCCTACCTTATGATATGGATTAAGTGATGTCATTGGTTCTTGAAAGACCATTGAAATAATGTTTCCTCTAATTGATAAGAGTTCTTTTTTAGAGGCATTAATAATTTCTTTTTGATTAAACTTAATAGAAGATTTATCTCCATAAGTTGCTTGTGGCATCGGTAAAAGCTGCATAATTGACATTGCTGTAACTGATTTGCCTGAACCAGACTCTCCTACAAGTGCAAGGGTTTTGTTTGTTTCAATATCAAAACTTATATCGTTAACAGCTTTAAAAGAACCATCTCTAACTTTAAAATCAATACTTAAATTTCTTACTTCAACAATGTTTTTCATAGTATTTTCTTATATTCTGATAAAAAATCATCAACTGCTTTTCTTGCTGCTTTTAAACGAGTCATTGATGCAAAGCCATGGAACAATGACGGATAGTGTAATTGTTTCACAAAAGTACCATTTTTATGAAGCAAAAAAGCATAATTTTCTGCTTCATCTAATAATGGATCAAAACCAGCAGTTACAATGATTGTTTGAGGTAAATTAGTTTTTTCTTTGTATTTCATTAAATTAAAAGTGTTATTATCTTCATCTTCAATTTTCGACTGAAATTTTTCCCAAAACCAATGCATTGCTTTTTTTGTCAGTAAATAATTTTCTTTGAATAATTCATGTGACTCATAATCACAGTCCGGATCGCACATAGGATATATCAAAAATTGACTATGAACATTTTCTTTATTTTGATTTGCTAGCGTATGTGAAATTGAGGCAGCAAGATGAGCACCCGCACTATCACCACATAAGCTTATATTATTAATACTGTTTCCATTCTTTATTAGCCAGTCAATAGCTTTCATGCCTTCATTAAGTTGATGAGGAAACTGATGCTCTGGTGATAAAGAATAACCTAAGGAATAAATCTTTGTTCTTAGTTTTTCTGCAAAATATTTGACAGTTGGATCATGCGTCTCAATTGAATTTAGGACATAACCACCTCCATGAAAAAACAAGATTATATTTTCATTATCAGTTCGATAGGGTATATATTCTCTGACTTTAATGTTTTTATCTTTCCCAATTTGGTGATCTATTTTTTCTACGCTTTTTTTGATATTTTCATACAGTCTTAAATTTCTTCGTTTTTGCTCAATAAGGTTTCTTACCTCCGGAATATTTTCATCTGATACTTCGTGAATATTAAATTGTGGGATCAAAGACAAGAAAAATTTAGATTGGATATCAAAGATAAATTTTCT
>CABYPB010000011.1 GCA_902520725.1 uncultured SAR86 cluster bacterium
CGCAAAAGATCTTCAAAACCCAACAGGTGTTACCGTTCATAAGAATGACTTATATTTTTCAGAAATTGATAAAATTTGGATTATAAAAAACATTGATAACTGGCTGTTATCTAATGAGCAAGATATTCTTCCAGAAAAAGAAATTTATATAGATGATCTTCCCTCTGAAACATGGCACGGATTTAAATACCTTGGTTTCGGACCAGATGATAATTTATATATTCCTGTTGGAGTGCCCTGTAATATTTGTCTTGAGCCTCAAAGTAAAGATAAAAGATTTGCAGCAATTCATAAGTATCAAGATGGTAAATTAGTTACAGTAGCATCAGGCGTAAGAAACTCAGTTGGTTTTGATTGGCATCCAGAGAATAAAAAATTATATTTTTCAGATAATGGAAGAGACTGGTTGGGAGATGATTCGCCTTCATGTGAACTAAATGTAGTCGATGTTGAAGGTAGTTTTTTTGGCTATCCATACAAACATGCTAAGAATATAATTGACCCAGAATTTGGACATTTAATACCTGATGTCGATGAAGATTTTATAGATCCAATTGCTGAGTTAGGACCACATGTTGCTCCTTTAGGTATTGCTTTTTATGATAAGAATGAATTTCCAGAAAAGTATAAGAATAGTTTATTCATTGCTTTGCACGGATCATGGAATAAATATAATGGGAAGTCAGGCTATAAAGTTATTTTCGTAAAATTAGACTCAGATGGAGAGTATGTCTATCAAGAAGATTTCATAACCGGTTGGCTTGAAAATGAAAAAGATTGGGGTAGACCTGTTTCACCGTTTATTATGAGTGATGGGTCAATGCTTATATCTGATGATAAATATGATGCAATATATAGAGTTAAATATAAAAGTTAAATGATTGTAGATTCTTTAGATCAGGAAATAGACTTTGCTATTACTGCATCTAAGGAAGCCGGAAAGTTATTAGTAAATAATCGTAATGAGTTAAATGATGAAATACTAACTAACTCCAAAGATATTAAATTAAAAGCAGATGTTAGTTCTGAAAATCTAATTAAGGAAATATTAATCTCGAAATCAGCATTCCCAATCTTGGCAGAAGAAACTGGAAAATCTAAGGAAAATCTGGGAGAAACTTTTTGGGTTGTAGATCCTTTAGATGGAACAGCAAATTATAATAGAGATATTCCAATATGCTGTATCTCTATTGGACTAGTTCATAAGATGGAGCCGCTTGCAGGAATAATATTCGATTTTAATAATAATGACTTATATGTTGGGAATTGTTTAAAAAATATTTCAACACTTAATAATAAAGAAATTAATGTCTCAACGCTTAAACAAAAGAAACAGGGCATCTTAATTACAGGATTACCGCATGGAACAGATTATTCAGATGAAGCATTAAATAAAATGGTAATAGATATGCAATTATGGAAGAAAGTAAGGATGATTGGCTCAGCAGCAATGGCGTCTTGTTATGTAGCATCTGGTAAAGTAGATCTATATAAAGAAAATGGAATATTTTTTTGGGACATAGTTGCTGGTGCAGCAATTGTAAATTCTGCAGGAGGGTTAGCAGAAATATCAAATTTTCAAGATAATTATCAAGTTGATGTAATTTTTTCAAACGCACAAATATAAAAAATGAAAAGTCTGGTTTGGTTTAGAAATGATCTGCGAATAGATGACAATCCAGCATTGCAAGCTGCTTGTGCTGAATCTGAAGAAGTTCATGCCATTTATATATATTCAAACAATCAAATGGAACTTCATGATGAGGCTAGTTGTAAAATTGAATTTATGATTGCAAATATAAAAAGTTTAGAAAAATCTTTAGATGAATTAAATATCCCACTTACAATAATAGATTCAGATGGAATGAATCATGATCCTTCAATAATTCTTAAGCTTATAAATGAGAGAACAATTACAAATGTTTATTGGAACAACCAATTTGGAATTGATGAGGAATCCAGAGACGAAGAATTACAAGAGTTATTAACAATTAATGATATTAATTTTTCAACCTATGACTCACAAGTTCTATTCCCTGCAGGTACATTTAAAACAGGAGAGGGAAAACCTTACTCAGTTTTTACACCGTTTAAAAAAAGATGGGTAGAAAATTTTAATCTTGATTTGCTTGATATTGAATTTAAGTACATGCCAAAAATAAAGACAACTGTTTCTTCAAATATTGACAGTTTTGATTTCTTTTTTAATAAAGATCATTCAGTAGATATGAATTTATGGCCTGTTGGAGAAGAAGAGGCTTTAAAAAATTTAAAGAAATACTTAGACAAAAAGATATTTAATTATGCCAAAGATAGAAATGATCCAATAATTGAGGGGACTAGCAGACTATCACCTTATTTAGCTTTAGGAATCATTTCTCCAAAAAGATGTATCTTAGAGGCACTAAAAAAAAATAATTTTGAATTAGATTCAGGTGAAAAAGGAGTTACCAAATGGATTGACGAAATTGTATGGAGAGAGTTTTACAAAAACATAATGTCTTCTTTCCCAAGAGTAAGCAAAGGAAAGCCATTTCAAGAATATACAAATAAAATTAAATGGCGTTTTAATGAAGAGGAATATGAGGCATGGAAGAATGGTAAAACAGGATTTCCGCTTATAGATGCTGCGATGAGGCAATTAAAATCTGAGGGCTGGATGCATAATAGATTGCGAATGGTTGTAGCAATGTTCTTTACTAAAAATATGCTTCATGATTGGCGCTTAGGAGAAGCATTTTTTATGCAAAATCTTATAGATGGAGATTTTTCATCCAACAATGGTGGGTGGCAATGGAGCAGCTCAACTGGAACAGATGCAGCACCATATTTTAGAATCTTTAATCCTCTTACTCAATCTAAAAACTTTGATAGTGACGGCCTATTCATTAAAAAATACGTGGATGAACTTAAAGATGTAGAAAAAAAAGATATACATGATCCATCAAATGAAATCAGATCCATGTGCGATTATCCAACTCAAATATTAGATTTAAAAAAATCAAGATTGAGAGCAATAGACGCTTTCAATGAAGCAAAAAATTAATAAAATATTTCTAGTTTACCCATTAGTGCTTATGTATACTAAAGTTTAATTTTAGGGGTATATGGAGGGAATATGGCTACGTATCCAAGCGATTTAGAAATTGCAAATGCTGCAAATAAAAAACCAATTGACGAGATTGCAAATTCAATAGATATTCAAAAAAAAGACATAATAAGCTATGGAGAAGACAAAGCTAAACTCTCTCATAATTTTGTTAACTCGTTATCAAAAAATAATGATGGTAAGTTAATTCTTGTAACTGCTATTTCACCCACTCCAGCTGGAGAAGGTAAAACAACTACCAGTGTTGGTTTAGTAGATGGTCTATGTAAAATTGGAAAAAAAGCAATGATTTGCCTAAGGGAGCCTAGCTTAGGGCCATGTTTTGGGATGAAGGGTGGTGCGGCTGGTGGTGGTTATGCTCAAGTGATTCCAATGACAGATATAAATCTTCATTTTACTGGAGATTTTCATGCAATTGGCGCTGCTCATAATTTACTTTCAGCTCTCATAGATAACCATATCCATTGGGATAATCAGCTTGATATTGATCCAAGACGTATTACTTGGAAAAGAGTTGTTGATATGAATGATAGGTCACTTAGAGATATCACCTGCGGTCTTGGAGGTACTGGAAATGGAATTCCACGTCAAAGTGGATTTGATATCACAGTTGCATCAGAAATCATGGCAGTTTTTTGTTTAGCCTCTGATCTTGAAGATCTTCAGACAAGAATTGGTAATATTGTTATTGGTTATACCAAAAAGAATCAGCCCGTAAGGGCTAAGGAGCTAAATGCTGATGGGGCTATAACAGCTCTTTTAAAGGATGCATTTCAACCAAACTTAGTTCAAACATTAGAAAACAATCCTGCATTCATGCATGGTGGCCCATTTGCTAATATAGCTCATGGGTGTAATTCTGTGGTTTCAACAAAAACAGCTCTAAAATTAGCTGATTATGTTGTTACTGAGGCAGGATTTGGTGCAGATCTTGGAGCTGAGAAATTTTTTGATATTAAATGCAGAAAATCAGGACTTAAGCCAGATGTTGTCGTTTTGGTTGCTACAACAAAAGCTTTAAAGATGCATGGTGGCGTTAAAAAAGATGCTCTAGGTTCTGAAAATGTTGAAGCTGTTTTAAAGGGTTGTGAAAATCTAGGAAAACATATCGAAAATATTAGTAAATTTGGCGTTCCTGTAATTGTTGGAATAAATGATTATGTAACAGATACCGAAAATGAGCATGAGCAGATAATTAACTTTTGTAAAAATCTTGGAGTTCAATGTAAGATTTCATCGCATTGGGAAAAAGGGGGTGAAGGAGCATCAGATCTTGCAGCTGAGGTTGCAAAGATTGCAGATTCAAATACTTCTGAATTTAAGACTTTGTATGAAAATGAGATGACCTTATGGGATAAAACAGAATATATAGCAAAAAATATCTATGGAGCATCTGAAATTATTGCTGACAAGAAAGTAAGAAATCAATTTAAAAAATTGGAAGAAGATGGGTTTGGTGAATACCCTATATGTATGGCAAAAACTCAATATAGTTTTTCGACTGATCCATTATTAATGGGTGCCCCAGTTGGTCATGACGTTCCAATAAAAGAGGTTAGATTGTCTGCTGGTGCTGAATTTGTCGTAGTAGTTTGTGGAGAAATTATGACCATGCCTGGACTCCCAAGAGTTCCAGCAGCGGAAGCTATTGGTTTGGATGAAGATAAAGAAATTAAGGGATTATTCTAAATAATTCTTTCTAGTTCATTTATCAGTATTTAGTTATAATTTTATGTCTTAAATTTCACGGAGAATGATATGAGTAATGATCTTAAATTTTATATTAATGGCGAATGGGTCCAGTCAGATTCAAATGAATTAATTGATGTTATAAATCCAGCAAATGAAGAGGTTATTGGACAAGTTACTGCTGGAACCAAAGAAGATATTGATTTGGCAGTCAGCGCTGCTAGTGAGGCATTTATTTCATTTTCAAAGTCTACTCAACAGGAAAGAATTGAACTCCTTAAAAAAATTATTCAAGAATATGAGAACAGATATAAAGATTTTGTTGAAGTTATCACTAAAGAAATGGGAGCCCCAACCTGGCTATCAGAAAGAGCACAAGCAAATACAGGTTTAATAAATTTTAAAGAAACATTAGAAGCTCTTGAAGAATATAAGTTTGAAAGGGAAGAGGGAGGGTACACTCTAAGGAGAGAGCCTATTGGTGTAATTGGGATGATAACTCCATGGAACTGGCCTATGAATCAAATCACTACAAAAGTTTCTGCTGCTATTGCGACTGGGTGCACCATGGTTTTAAAACCAAGTGAAATATCTCCATATTGTTCGATGTTGCTTGCAGAAGTTATGCATACAGCAGGAGTCCCAAAAGGTGTTTTTAATCTAGTTAATGGATATGGGCCTATTGTTGGCGCTGCCTTATCTGAGCATGAAAAAGTAGATATGATGTCATTTACTGGATCAACTAGAGCAGGAATTGCGGTAGCTCAAGCATCAGCCATGACCGTAAAAAGAGTTCAACAAGAATTGGGAGGAAAATCAGCAAATATTATTTTAGATGATGTTGCTGATCTCGAAAAATCTGTAAAAGGTGGAGCTGGTCATTGTTTTTTAAATTCTGGTCAATCATGTAATGCTCCCACAAGGATGTTAGTTTCTGCTAAAAATTATGATAAAGCTGTTGAGATTGCTATAGCAACTGCAAATAGCACAACCATCGGTGATCCGAGTGGTGAGTTCAGATTAGGACCAATTTCAAACAAAACTCAATATGAAAAAATTATAAAATTGATTGAAATAGGAATCGAAGAAGGAGCTAGATTAGTTGCAGGTGGAGTGGAAAGACCCGAAGGTTATGACAAAGGATATTATATTAAACCAACAGTTTTTGCCGATGTAACAAATGATATGACTATTGCAAAAGAAGAAATATTTGGTCCAGTCTTATGCATTATGAAATATGAAACAGAAGAAGAAGCGATCACGATTGCAAATGATACTGAATATGGTCTTGCTGGTTATGTGCAAGGTGAATTATCACATGCTATAGAAGTAGGAAACCAAATAAGAGCCGGACAAATCACTATAAATGGTGGCGCTAGAGGAAACGGTGCACCATTCGGTGGTTATAAGGCTTCAGGAAACGGAAGAGAGCATGGAATGCATGGTTTAGAAGAATGTTTAGAAACAAAAGCTATCATTGCTCCAGCTAGCTAATCAAAAAGTTCAGGCTGCATTTTTACAATCTTGTCAAAAGCAGGCTGATAACTTGCCCAAGCAGCAATGTCATTTGCAATAAATTCTCTGGTTTTAATTGCAGTATCATGTGGAATAATTTTTGGTTTACCTGCGGCCTCAGCCATTAATTGAGCCTGGCAACATCTTTCCATTGACATATAAAACCAAAGAGCAATATCAACTGATGGTCCTGTAGTTAAGATTCCGTGATTTTGAAGTATTGCAACTTTTTTATCTCCTAAAGCCTTTGCGATTTCATCACCTTCATCTACCTCTTCAACAACGCCTGAAAAATCTTCATAGATGCCTTGATTCTCATAAAACGCACATGCATCTTGTGAAATTGGATCTAGTAGTTTGCCAAGAGTTGAAAATGTTCTTCCATATATTGAATGAGAATGAGCTGCTGCATTAACATCTGGTCTTGCTTTATGAAGCCTAGAATGGATTGCAAATGCAGCCACATTTACATCTTTATCGCCTTGAACAACTTTTCCATCGTGATTAACTAACAAAAGATCTGAAACAGAAATTTGAGAAAAGTGAACACCTAAAGGGTTTACCCAAAAATGATCCTTAAATTCTGGATCCCTGTATGTAATGTGACCAGCAACGCCCTCATTAAATCCAAAATAGTCGAATAGTCTAAAACCAGCGGCTAATTTTTCTAATTGATTTCGTCTTTCCTCAGCAGGATTTGCAAATTCTTGAAAAATTAAACCTTTTTCTTTTATTGGCAATTTACCATTTGTAACATCTATTTTAATTGGTGCAACATTTGACATAGTTTTTATACTCCTTCGCTCTATAATGTTAAAATAGCTTATCAAATAAGACATAAATATGAAATATAGAATTGAGAAAGATAGTTTAGGTGAAGTAAAAGTTCCTTCAAAAGCCCTTTGGGGCGCTCAAACTCAAAGAGCTGTAAATAATTTCCCTATTAGCGGTATAAAAATGGATTTTCCTTTTACAAAGTCTTTTGTTTCCTCTCTAGGACTAATTAAAGATGCCGCTGTTAAAGCAAATCTACGACTAAAACTAATTTCATCTAAAAAATCTAAAGCAATTTCGAGGGCTTCTAAGGAAGTCTGGCAAGAAAAACATCATCACGAATTCCCAATTGATGTATTTCAAACTGGATCGGGAACGAGCTCAAATATGAATGCTAATGAGGTTATAGCTAACATAGCAACTAAGTACGCAAAAGTTGAAATTAGCCCAAATGATGATGTAAATATGAGTCAAAGCAGCAATGATGTTATACCCACAGCTATTAAACTTAGCGCTTACATGGATTTAACTAAAAAATTATTTCCAGCATTAGATGGACTAATCAAATCAATTAATGATAAGGCTGATTCTTTAAAAGGAACAATCAAAACTGGAAGAACACATCTCATGGATGCAATGCCAATTGATTTTTCTGAAGAATTAAAAGCATGGTCCAGTCAACTAGAGTCCTCCAAGGAAATGCTAAATGTTATTGGAAAGAAATTTCTTGAATTATCCCAAGGTGGCACTGCGGTAGGAAGTGGCATAAATGCTCATAAACAATTTGCAAAATTATTTGCTCAAGAGATTACAAAATTAACTAAAAACAAATATAAATTCACACCAGCAAAAAATTTTTATCATGAACTAAGTGCTCAAGATTGTTCTGTTCAACTATCTGGAGAGTTAAAAAATCTGGCTGTTATTTTAATGAAAATTTCAAATGACTTAAGATGGATGAATAGTGGTCCATTGGCTGGGATATCAGAGATTGAACTTAAGGCTCTTCAACCTGGAAGCAGCATAATGCCAGGAAAAGTAAATCCTGTAATTCCTGAAGCTGTTGCGATGGCTTCAGCAGATGTAATTGGCAATGATGTTTCTATCACAGTTGCTGCTCAATCTGGAAATTTTCAATTGAATGTAATGCTTCCAGTTATTGCATACAACCTTTTAAAAAGCATTAATCTTCTGAGTGGCTCAATGAATGCATTATCTAAAAATGCTATTAAAACATTTAAGGTTAATCATAAAAATTTAGAAACTTCATTATCTAAAAATCCCATACTTGTGACAGCATTAAATCCCTTAGTTGGTTATGAAAAAGCTGCATCAATTGCCAAAAAAGCATATAAAGAAAATAGGCCAATTATTGATGTTGCAGCTGAAGAAACTGATTTAGCAAAATCAGAACTTATCAAATTACTTAATCCATCCAAATTAGCTAAAGGAGGATTGTAATTGTGAATGCTCAATTATCAGAGGGTAAATGCGAGGCATGTAATATTGATGCAACATCATTGAGCGAAGACGAAATTAAAAGCTTGCAACCTCAAATTCCATCTTGGTCAATAATTGAAGATGAGGATAAAATCAAAAGATTAATTTGCGCATTTGCTTTTAAAGATTACGAGGAATCTCTTAGGTTCACAAATAATGTGGCAAATCTGGCTGAAGAAGAAGATCATCACCCTGAAATTATTTTAGAATGGGGAAGGGTAACAGTCTCTTGGTGGTCGCATAAAATCAAAGGGCTACATCAAAATGATTTTATCTGTGCTGCAAAAACTGATGAGTTATTCAATAACTTTAATTAATATCTAAAACATAATTCATGGAACAAAATCAAAAACCATACCAAACTATTGCTTGGACAGCTACAGCGATACTCATACTTGCAGCTATATTAGCTAGTTTTGTTCCTGAACTAGAATATCATCATTGGGCATTTATTAGCGCAAACTCATTATGGGTAGTTGTAGGAATATTATGGCGCGAACAAACTTTAATCGTTTTAAATGCTGGACTAACAATAATATATATTTTAGGCCTTATTTTATAAAAATATAAATTTTGATAAAAAGATTAAAGTTAAAAACCAGGCCCCAGAAGAAATTTTATTGATCTCACCTGTACCAACTTTCAAAGCAATATATGATAAAAAACCTAAAGCAATACCATCTGCAATTGAGAAAGTTAAAGGAATCATAACAATGATGATCAAAGCAGGTAGCAAGTCTGTTGTTTTAGACCAATTTAATTTTTCCATTCCACCTAACATTAATATAGAAACATAAATTAATGCACCTGAAGTTGCATAAGCAGGTACCATTGCGGCCAATGGCGAGAAGAAAATAGCAATTATAAAAAATATCCCTACAAAAACAGCAGTTAGACCAGTTCTTCCACCAGCTTCAACACCTGCTGAACTCTCCACATAACTTGTTACGGGAGAACAACCAAAAAAAGTACCAAAAATACTAGATCCACTATCTGCTTTTAATGCTTTATCTAGATTATGTGCATTTCCATAATCATCTACTAGCTTTGCTCTAGTAGCTACGCCTAATAAAGTGCCAGTGGTATCAAATAAATTAACAAAGAGAAAAGACATAATGATACTAATCATTGCAAGATCAAGAGCTCCAAGAATATCTAATTTCATTAAAGTTGGTGCAAGTTCTGGTGGATAAGCAACTAAACCTTCAAATTGAATTAATCCAAATACAAGGGCAATCAATGTAGTTCCAAGAACACCAATAATAATTGCACCAGGAATTTTTCGTATTGCTAGTATTGATATTAATATAAAACCAAAAGAAGCTAGAAGAGTTTCATAATTTTTAAAGTCACCAAGACTTAGAAAAGTTGCATCATTGCTTACAATGATTCCTCCACTTTTGAGTCCAATAAAGCCAATAAACAAACCAACACCAGAACCCATTGCTATTCGAAGATTTAATGGAATGCTATCTATCATCCATCGCCTGATCTTTGTAATGCTCATAATAAAAAATAATACACCAGCCAAAAAAACTGCTCCTAGAGCTATCTCCCATGTATATCCCATCTGACCAACAACTGTATAAGTGAAAAACGCATTTAAACCCATCCCCGGTGCTAGTCCAACAGGCCAATTTGCATACAAACCCATAACGATACATGCAAGTGCAGCCGCAAGACATGTTCCAACAAAAATCGCACCTTCATCCATGCCACTCTGAGACATCATTTGTGGATTTACAAAAATAATGTAAGCCATTGTAATGAATGTTGTGAATCCAGCTAAAAATTCTTTTTTAATAGTGGTATTATTATGTTGAAGCTTAAATATTTGTTCTAGATTTATTTTCATTAGATTTAGTATAGAACAATTATTAAATCATAAAGTATACAATTTGTTGATGTTATCCAGAAAGTAGAACTTTATCTTTTTAAGTTTCATAAATTGGCATATAAGTTGCATGTATAATAATAATATATATATTTTAAAAGGGGCTATGAAACATGAATTTAAAATTAATTTTAAGCACTAAATTATTTTTTCTAACACTATTTACAAGTTTTGTAAGTTTTGACTTATCTTCTCAAGAAGAACCAGTATTCGAAGAAATTATCGTTACTGCTGAGAAAAGGGATGAAAGTCTTCAGACAGTTTCTCAAGCAGTCACAGCATTAACTGCATCAGAAATCGAAGCAAAGAACATCAATTCATTTGTTGATTTAAGTAGTATCGTCCCTGGTGTAACTGTTGCTAAAAATGAAGGTTATAAGACAGTTATTTCTATAAGAGGTGTGGGAAATGAAACTAACCAAAATGCAATTGCAGCTCCCTCAGTTGCCTACCACATGGATGGTATTTTTATAGCTTCGCCATTTTCACTGCAAACAGATTTTTTAGATGTTCAGAGAATTGAAGTATTAAGAGGTCCTCAAGGAACTCTTTTTGGTCAAAACTCAACTGGAGGTGCTATCAACGTTATTAGTAATAAGCCGACAGCTGAAGAAAGGTTTGCAAAAGCAGACATCACATATGGTGATTATGGTATGAAGCAAATAAGATCTTCATCAAATATACCAATTTCAGATTCAGCAAGCACTAAGATATCTTTTTCTGCAATGACTCGTGAAGGATTTACAGAAAATCTTTTAACAGGTCAAGATCTTGATGATGCTCACAATCTTAGTTTTAGAGCAGATTTTCTGATTGAGTTAAGTGATTCATCCAGTTTAAGAGTATTTGGACAATATGCTAACGTTGATAGAAATGGTGCTGCTATAAGAGGTATTGATGATCAATCACCTGGTATGCGAAAGTTATCACAGAATTCAATTTCAAAACAAGAGCTTACTTCCTCTGTAGTTGCTATGATTTTTGAATCAGATCTTGGATTTGCAAACTTAAAGATTTTAGCTAGTTCCCAAGATGATGATATTTCAGTTACAAGAGACAATGATCGTCATAACTTTGGAGACCCTGTTCTATCTATTCCTGGCTTGGGAGCTGGTGCAACATATCAACAAGCAGAATTTAGACCAGAAACTTCAGTTGTTGAAACAACAACATTTGAAGTTAACCTTATATCTAATGAGCCTGCAATGGATGGAAATCTTGATTGGACAGTTGGTGCTTTTTACATGGAGCATGAAATTGAGAATGTGATTAGAGGTTATAGAGATGATGATCTTGACGGCGTTTTCAAATATGTTTGCGACGAACCATTTGCTGATCCAAGTTATTGTTATACACATGATTTTGGTATTCCTGGGAGATTTGATATTTTTGGACCAACTGCAGATGTCGACTTTTTCTCAGATGCTTTCCCTTATAGAGAATCATTATCTGTTTACGCTCAAACAACATATAGCTTTAGTGATACTTTTAGACTTGTATCAGGTTTAAGATATTCTGAAGATACCTTTGGTACAGATGTTGCCAATTTCTTTAATGCTGGTCAGCAATTTCAATTAGAAGGTACTACAGACGAAGTTACAAGCAAAATCACTGGAGAATATGACTTAGCTGATTCAACAATGATTTATTTAACATTTGCTAGTGGGTTTAAGCCAGGTGGAAGTAATCTAACATTTGGTTTTGATAATGATAATGCTCCTCCAATGGTTTTTCCTACATTTGAGGCTGAAACGGTTGATTCTACTGAAATAGGTATTAAGACAGACTTATTCAATGGTAAAGCAAGAGCAAATATTGCTGCATTTTCATATGACTATGAAAATCTTCAGTTTCAAGCAACTGATCCCGATCCCTATCAAGGAGGGGTTGCAAATATTCCTGAATCTGAAATGTCTGGTGTTGAAATTGAGTTTACTGCTTTAGCATCTGACTCATTCACTTTTGATATGAACCTAGCATTCCTTAATTCTGAAGTTTCTGCAGATTATTTTGCTTTAGATAATGTTGATGCCTATCAATATTTCTTTGGAGAAGAAGATTTAAGATATGGTCTTAGAGAAAATATCAAAGGTAATCAGCTTGCAAAGACTCCTGAGTTTACAGCTGATGTTAACTTTATCTATGAAACAGATCTTCCCTCTGGTAACTACTTAACAGCTATTCTTCAATATGTAAAAAGAGGTAAGTTCATGCAAAGAGTTAACAATAATCCTATCGTCGATGCTATTCCTGGATATGACATTGTCAATGTAACTATTGGGATTGATTTTAATAACAACCTTGGCCTTGATTTAATGCTTTTAAATGCAACTGATGAAGACGGTATCAATTCTAGTATGACTGATGTATTTGGAGTTGCTTCAACAGGACTTGAGCTGATTCCTCCAAGACAGTTTATGACCAGAATTAGTTATAACTTCTGATTTCTTTTTTGCTTAAAGTTATAATCTATTAAAAGGGCCTTGCGGCCCTTTATAGAAAAAGATGAAAAAGTTATTTATTCAATCAGAAAGCTTATTAAAAGATTCATTCCAACTTGCATGGAACGTTTATGAATCAGGCTTTGCACCAAACTATATAATAGGTGTTTGGAGAGGCGGAGCTCCAATTGGAATAGCTGTTCAAGAGTTCCTAAGTTTTCTTGGCATAGAATCAGATCATGTTGCTGTTAGAACATCATATTATTCTGGAATAGATAAAAGAAAAGATAGTGTTCAAGTATATGGATTAAACTATGTAATCAGGCAGCTTGAGTCAGAAGACAGACTACTAATTGTTGATGATGTTCACGATACTGGAAACTCTGTTGCACAAATTATTACTGACATTGCAGCGGCATGTAAAAAGAATACACCAGAAATGAAAGTTGCTACCCCATATTACAAGCCTAATAAAAGTCAAACAGGTAATAAACCTGATTTCTATATTCATGAGACTGACGAATGGTTGGTATTTCCTCATGAACTTGAAGGACTGTCATTGGAAGAAATAAAAGCTAATAAGCCTGAAATGACAGACCTAATACCTAATATTAAAGACAAGATTTAAGGTTCATAATCATATACTAGACTTTTTTTTCCGATTTCCTTTGGTTATAATCTCTCATGGAAAAATTAAAATATAAAGCACTAACGTTCGATGATGTATTGCTCTTACCCAAATATAGTGATTTTCTTCCAAGTGAAGCGTCCATCGAATCAAAACTAACAAAAAATATCACTCTCAAGACTCCACTTATATCTGCGGCGATGGATACTGTTACTGAATCAAAGATGGCGATTTCTTTAGCAGAAACAGGTGGTATTGGAATAATTCATAAAAATAATTCAATTGAAGAGCAGGCTGCTCAAGTAAAAGCTGTAAAAAAATATGAAAGCGGCATTGTAAGAGATCCTGTAACAATAAATTCAAAACAATCAATCCGAGAGCTAAAACAATTAACTAATGAATTAAGCATTTCTGGTATGCCAGTGGTGGATGATGGAAAACTTGAAGGGATAGTTACAAGCAGAGATTTTAGATATGCTGAAAACATGGATTCTGAGGTTTCTTCAATAATGACTCCACTTGAAAAACTTATCACTGTTGAAGAAGGTTTTTCTCAAGAAGAAGTTATGAAATTAATGTATAAAAATAGAATTGAAAAGATTTTGGTTCTTGATACTAAAAGCAATTTATCTGGATTAGTAACAATGAAAGATATTGAAAAATCAGCACAACATCCAAATGCAACAAAAGACTCATCTGGAAGGCTTCAAGTTGGCGCAGCTTTAGGCACAAGTGAAGACACTATTGAAAGAGCTCAAGCATTATTCGAAAGTGGTGTAGATGTTTTTGTAGTAGATAGCGCGCATGGACATTCAAAAAATGTAATTGAAACAATAAAGATGCTTAAAGAAAAATTCAAAGATGTTGACATTATCGGTGGAAATATTGCTACTGCTGAGGCTGCTACCGAGCTTGTAAGGGCAGGTGCAGATGCTGTAAAGGTAGGAATGGGGCCAGGTTCAATATGTACAACTAGAATTATAGCTGGAATAGGAGTTCCTCAAATAAGCGCAATTCTTGAAATAAAGAAAGCCCTAGTTGGAAGAGATATTAATATTATTGCAGATGGTGGAATTAGATTTTCAGGCGATATTGCAAAAGCAATTGCAGCTGGTGCAGATTCTGTAATGCTTGGCAGCTTATTCGCTGGAACTGAAGAAGCTCCTGGAAAGGTTGAGCTTTTCCAGGGTAGAAGTTTTAAAACATACAGAGGAATGGGTTCTATTGGAGCAATGACTGAAAGAGATGATGCAAATAGATATTTACAAGAAGATGTTGAAACAGACAAATTAGTTCCGGAAGGAATAGAAGGTAGAGTGCCTTATAAAGGATTAGTTGTGAATGTGATTAATCAGCTTGTTGGTGGTGTTCGACAGAGTATGGGTTATATCGGGTGTAAAAATATAAAAGATATGCAAAATAATAGTCAGTTTGTTGAAATCACAAATGCTGGTATGGCAGAAAGCCATGTTCATGACGTCATGATTACAAAAGAAGCTCCTAACTATCAAAGAAGTTAATTAAATGAGTAAGCTATCTGTTAGCAATAAAAAAATTGACACTATCTTGGTATTAGATTTTGGTTCGCAATATACACAACTGATAGCAAGAAGAATAAGAGAAAGTGACGTCTACTCTGAAATTTTGCCTTGGGATATAGACGAATCTAAAATTATAAATCTAAATCCAAAGGGCGTTATTCTGTCAGGTGGACCGAACTCAGTCACCGAAAGTTATACACCAAGAATTCCTCAATGTATATTTGACTTAGCAGTACCAATTCTTGGAATATGTTATGGCATGCAGACGCTTGCAGAACAGATGGGAGGACATGTTATATCTGCTGATCAAAAAGAATTTGGTCATTCTGAGCTAGAAGTTGTTAGCGAATCAATAATATTTAAAAATTTAAATAAAAAAATCAATGTCTGGATGAGTCATGGCGATCAAGTACAAGATCTTCCAGATGACTTTAACCTCAACGCATCTACAGCCACAGCACCAATTGCTGCCATGGAGCATAAAGATTTACCAATATATGCTATTCAATTTCATCCTGAAGTAACTCATACAGATGATGGACAAAAAATATTAGAGAATTTTATATTTGGTGCTTGTAAGGCCAAGACTGACTGGAAGATGAATGATCTCATATCTGAGAGGGTTAAAGAAATTAAAGAACAAGTGCAAGATAATAAAGTATTATTGGGATTATCCGGTGGCGTTGATTCCTCTGTAACAGCAGCATTACTCCATAAAGCTATTGGTAAAAAGTTAACCTGTGTGTTTGTAGATAACGGATTGCTTAGAAAGAATGAGGCTAGTCAAGTTATGCAAACGTTCGCAGATAATATGAATTTAAATGTAATTAAATCCGATAGTGAGGATATTTTCCTAAGGCATCTAAAGAGCATAGATGATCCTGAACAAAAAAGAAAAGTTATTGGAAGAACTTTTATCGATATATTTGATGCAGAAGCAATTAAACTTAAAGACATTAAATTTTTAGCTCAGGGAACAATATATCCTGATGTTATTGAATCATCTGGGTCTGAATCAAAGGAAGCACGAGTAATAAAATCACACCATAATGTTGGAGGTTTGCCTGATGAGATGAAACTAGATTTGGTTGAGCCTCTTAGAGATCTATTCAAAGATGAAGTAAGAAGGATGGGTTTAGAGTTAGGAATACCAAAAGAAATGATAGAAAGACATCCTTTCCCGGGACCTGGTTTAGGAGTAAGAATAATAGGTGAAATAACTAAAGAAAAAACAAAAATTCTTCAAGAAGCTGACCATATCTTTATTGAAGAGCTCATAAAAGCAGATTTATACCATACAGTTAGTCAAGCATTTGCAGTTCTGCTGCCAGTAAAATCTGTTGGTGTTGTTGGTGATGAGCGAAGATATGCTGAAGTCATTGCTCTTAGAGCAGTTGAGACCGTAGATTTTATGACGGCAAGATGGGCCCATTTGCCATTTAAATTTTTAGAGCATGTATCAAATAGGATTGTTAATGAAATAGAGGATGTAAGTAGGGTAGTTTATGATATTTCAAGCAAACCACCTGCAACTATTGAGTGGGAATAAATATAAATTTTTTTAATATTTTTTATAAATAAAATTTAGAATTTTCTTAACGAATTATTTATAATAATGTTTCATAGATTGTCTACAGTCCTCAAAGAAAATTTAAATGAAAAACATTAGATTAATCCTAACCTTTTTTTTAATATCATCATGCGCAACTACTGTTGTTGACCAAAGAAAAGTAATTCCGGAACTTTTTGATCCTGAATTAAAGAAAGGAAAAATATTTGTTTTTTCTAATCATATGGATCCTATTGCAATGAACATTAGAGTTAATGGCGAAGTGCGAAAAATAAAACATACAGAAACTAAAATTTTTGATTTGAAAGATGGGCAAAATAGTGTCAAAAACTTAGGGAGAATTACAGATGGTGAGTCCAGTAATTGTGATAAGCAACCATACACATTCAATACAAAGATGTTTCCTGAGGTGGAGACTTACTATTTTGTAATTCAGCAAGGGTTTGATAGCAATATTCGCACATTCACATGCTTTAAGGATTTTGAAGTAAATGAGAAGGCATTCCTTAAACAAATAAACAACCCAAGAAACGGTGGTAATGAATTTTTGCAGGACTTAAGTAAAAGTTTTATTAACAGTTTAATATTCTGAGTATTATGAAATACATACCCAGAGTATTTATCTTATTCATTCTGTTTTCTTGTAGTTCAATGGAGTATGAACTTGGCATTCAAAGTGATATTGAGAAAGAGGGCAATGCTCAAATAATTTTAGATCAACTCAACGATTCTGAATTAAGAAAAGGAAAAGTATTTGTTTTTTCAAATATTAGTGATGGATTATTTCATTATGTAAGAGTGAATGAAACTGAAAGATACATGCGCGATCAAGAAGTTCAAGTTTTTGATTTAATTGATGGTAAAAATAATATATTTGCCTTTCTCACCGCTTTTGGTGACGAAGTTTATAACTGTAGTGGTGAAGAATTTGTATTTACTACCAAAGATTTTCCAGAATATGAAACATTTTTTTTTATGATAGTAGAAACTGCAGAGAGTGAATTTGCTGGCAGAAAATTAAATTGCTTTAAAGAATTTCATCTTACTCAAGAAGGATTTTTTTACATCAAAGATAATCCAAGATCACGGTATAAATCGGATTGGTTTTTAAATCAATAAGATCTCAATTTTTAAAATGTATAATGATTTTAATGTGATAAAAATTTCGTATGACACAAATGTGACACACTATTCTGAAACACTGTCTATACAAGGGTTTCTGAGGCATTCTAATATTGAGTGGGAATGAAAAAAACTTTTCTGATTTTAGTCTTTCTTTTTATAGTAATCTCTATATCGGCATTACCGTATATTAAAGAACTTCGTCATGAAGGCCTTACTTTTGCAATGGCATATGATTATTTTATTGGCCGACCAGACCATCCTTTTAACCCAAAAGATGCTGCACAACAGCTTGATTATTCAAAAGATAGTTCTTGGGCAGCACTCCCTGTAAAAGAAGATGTAGCAGATTTAATCCCCACTGGGGAAAATGGAGTTGACCAACTAAACTCAGAGGTGGATGTATTTTTTGTTCATCCTACAGGATATCTAAAAGGACATCATTGGACTGATCCTCTTGAAAAGGATTCTGCAACAAAAGAAAACACAAAATGGATGATGGCAAATCAAGCTAGTGCTTTTAATGGTTGTTGTAGCATCTATGCACCATATTATCGTCAAGCATCAATATACAGTTATTATGATACTAATAAATTGCGTGAGGAGATTCATGCATTTGTATATCAAGATGTAAAAAAAGCATTTGAGTACTTTATTAAAAATTATAGCAATGGAAGGCCATTTATTATTGCTAGTCATAGTCAGGGCACACATCATTCCATTAGATTGCTTGCTGAGGAAATTGATGGAACAAATTTATATCCTAGGATGGTTGGAGCCTATATCATTGGAGGCGAGATTTCTAAATCTTGGATGAATAAAATGAATGATATCTATATTTGTGATGGCCCATCAGAATTAGGTTGTTTAGTTCATTGGGATACGATGAATGTGACGCTTATTAATAAGGATATGCCTAGATATAAGAATAATATTTGTGTTAACCCTATTACCTGGAAAAATGAAGGCACATTATCTGATCTATCTGATTCAAAGGGAGCTGTTTATATATCAGGAAATTATTCATTAGAGTTGAGAGGACATGATGACCCTAAAGGAGAAATATTTGGTCCTTTGGAAGCTCCAATCAAGGAATATGTCCAGGCTCAGTGCAAAAATGGAATCTTATTTGCATCTGATCAAAAAGGAACAAGATTTCAAGGATTTGGAGGCGCTACAGGAAATTATCATGGCTTGGACTTCGCTCTTTTTTATATGGATATACATGAAAATGCTATATTAAAAACGAAGACTTATTTAGACACTAATTCAAACTAATCGGTTAAAATAACGTTGAAAATTTGTATGGTTTATATTCATACGAAAATGGGTGCAAAATGAAATATCTCTTATACAAAGTTAATACAAACTTTTTTGAAAACTCTGTAGATAAAGGGTTTCAGAGTGAAAGACCTATTGTGTGGGAATAATATGAAAATTTGCATAGTTTTTGGTCACTTCAATACTAAAGATTCATTTAATGCATCTGTGAGAGATACCTTTATTGAAGAAGCAAAAAAAATTGGACATGAAATAGATTTAATTAATTTATTTGATGAAGAAGAACAATTACCATTTTACAGAAGTGATATAAATCCTCCTCCACAATTAGTAATGGATTACAGACAAAGACTTGAAAATGCTGATGTAATGTTTTTAATGAGTGCTTGTCATAATCTAAGAATGAATGTAATTCTAGAAAATTGGATTGATTGGGTCCTTCATCCCACATGGTTCTTTTCATACAAATCATTACTACCTGACAGCAAGTTTTTTGGGAATTATGGATATCCAGTTGCTGGAGCAATGAAAAATAAAATTGGGATTGTTTCAATGACTTATGGCGGGCCAATGATAAGTTATTTTAACTTTTCTTTCTTTGACAATATTCCTTATAGAAGATTGAAAAAATCAATATTTCAATCTGGAGGATTAAAAACAAAGTATTTAAGATTTTATTCTGTATTACCTAATATGAAAAAAGATGACTTTGAAAAGAACATGCAAAAAGTAAGGAAATTTGCCAGAAGTTTATAATAGAGTATGTAAACTATGTTTAAGGCTGATATGAAATCATTAAAATACGAATGTTAGTCACTGATAATAACCATTTAAAAGAATTATTAAAAAATACTAAAAATATAGCTATCGTCGGAGCAAGCTCAAACCCTGAAAAAGATAGCTTTAAAGTTATGAAATATCTGATAGAGCAAGGTTATAAAATCTTTCCAGTTAATCCAAAAGAAATTAATATTTTAGGTAGAAACTGCTATCAAAACCTTACATTAATTGAAGAAAAAATTGATATGGTTGATATATTTCGAGCTAAAGAATTTGTATTTGATCATACAAAAGAAGCAATTCGGATAAATGCAAACATTATATGGATGCAAGAGGGCATTATTGATGAAAAATCTTCGTCTCTTGCAATGAGCTGCGGTATTAAAGTAGTTATGGATGAGTGTCCCAAAAAAGTACTTGAAAGCTAAAATTGGACTAATAAATATATTTATCATTTAATAAAGATATGAAGGAAAGTTTAATTAATATTTTTGCTCAAGATAATGGAATTATTAGAGTAACACTTGATGACGAAGGTAATAAAAATGCTTTATCTGAAGTGATGATTTCTGAACTTATTGAAGCTATCAGTGAAGCGAATAATAATAAGGAAGTTAATGTAATTATTATTGCTTCCACTGGTAATGTATTTTGCTCTGGACATAATCTCAAAGAAATTACAGCAGCAAGAAATAATAATGACGATGGAGCATCTTACTTTAAAAACCTTTTTGATTTATGTTCATCCTTAATGCAGTTAATTGTTAGTTGCCCAAAACCTGTCATTGCAGAGGTGGGTGGAATTGCAACTGCAGCTGGCTGTCAGCTTGTAGCAAGTTGTGACTTAGCTATTTCTTCAGATACAGCTCAATTTGCAACACCCGGAGTAAATATAGGCCTATTTTGTTCAACTCCTATGGTTGCTTTATCTAGAAATGTCAGCAAAAAAGAAGCTATGAAAATGCTTTTGACTGGTGACATGATTGACGCCGTTGAGGCAAAAAGGATTTCATTAATTAATGATTATGTTTCTGAGGATAAGTTAGAAGAATCAGTTAATAGTTTAGCTAAGAAAATTTCAAAGAAGTCTTTAATGACTATAAAGACAGGCAAAGAAGCTTTTTATAAGCAATATGAAATGAGTTTATCTGATGCATATGAATATACATCCATGGTGATGGCTCAGAATACGTTGAGAGATGATGCTAAAGAAGGAATTAGTTCTTTTATAGAAAAACGAGATCCAAGCTGGCAAGATAATTAATGAGTAATGACCCTCTAGAGTTAAAACAATATATTAGAACTGTAAAAAACTTCCCAATAAATGGAATAACATTTAGAGATATAACAAGTTTAATTGAAACTCCTAATGCTTTTGTAAAAACGTGTAATTCTTTAACTGATATTACGAAAGATTTTGGTGCTGATATTGTTGTCAGCATTGAAAGTAGAGGATTTATTTTTGCAGGAACAATAGCAAGAGATCTAAAGCTACCTTTTGTTCTAGCAAGAAAACCTGGCAAGCTACCAAATGAAACTTATAAGAAAAGTTTTGATCTTGAGTATGGGAGCACGTCTATAGAAATTCAAAAAAATACAGAGATAAAAAATAATCAAAAAATTATAATTATTGATGACTTAGTTGCTACTGGAGGAACCGCAATAGCATGCGCTGAGTTAATAACTGAAAATTTCAATGTTAAAAATTCAGATATTTTAATCTTATGCATAATTAATCTTTTAGAGCTTGGTGGAAGCAAGCTAATAAAAGAAAGAGGCTATTTATTAAAAACCTTAATTGATTATGATTAAAAAGTTTGGACGATTAATGTTAGATATCAATGGTACCTTTTTATCAGATGAAGATAAGTTATTGATAAAAAATAAACATGTTGGTGGCTTAATATTATTTTCAAGAAATTTTCAATCTTTTCATCAAATTAAAGATCTCACAACTGAAATAAAAAATATTAAAGACAATATTATTATTGCTGTTGACCAAGAGGGAGGAAGAGTACAAAGATTCAATAAAGAATTTTCGAAAATACCATCCATGCAACAAATCTCAAATTATGCTAAAGCTAATAATGATGATTCATTTTTAACAGAGGTGGGTTGGTTAATTTCCAGCGAATTGATTGCATCTGGAGTAGATATAAACTTTGCTCCTGTTCTAGATATTGATGATAGTACTTCCAGCATTATAGGAGATAGAGCTTTTGCAAATAATGTTTCTGAAGTGATTAAAATGTCATCAAATTTTATAGACGGAATGCATGAAGCTGGAATGAGTTCGACTGGCAAGCATTTTCCAGGACATGGAGGCATCTATGCTGATAGCCATATAGAGCTTGTTAAAGATTTAAGATTAATGAATGATTTAGAGGATAAAGATATTAAAGTATATAAAAATCTTGCCAAAAAATTAGATGCTGTTATGTGTGCCCATGTCCTTTTCCCTAACATAAATAAAGACCTACCCAGTTACTCAAGTTTTTGGTTAAAAGATATCCTTAAAGAAAACATCAAATTTGATGGAATAATCTTTAGTGATGACCTTAGTATGATTGGAGCAGGAGATGAAAGTTTTAAAGATAAAGCAATTAAGTCTTTAGAAGCCGGATGCGACATGATAATTGTTTGTAATAATAGGAATGAAGCCATTAATGTAATAGATGCTTTTGATGAAAATAACGTGAGCCTCTCCAGCAAGATATTTAATATGACAAAAAAGTTAAAGGTTGATTGGAATAAACTAATCAAAAGCAAAAGAAGGGAAATTGTCAAAGAAAAACTAAAACAAATAGAGGAGTTAAGATGAGAAGAATAATCACTGGCCATAACGAAGACGGGAAATCTATTGTCACTATGGACAGACCTCCAGCAAGATCGATTGGAGAGGATGTTGGAGGTCTTTTTGAACTTTGGAATACTGATGGAAATGACGTTAATTCATGTGACGTTATAGATAGAGCAGATGAAGATATCATCCTTTCTCCCCCTGATGGAGGAACAAAGTTTAGGTATTTTCAAATCAATCCGTTACCTGAAGGAGTTCCAGAGGAAATGATGCAAGAAATAGCTGCAGATGCTTTTGAAAAGATTGGGGCAGCACATCATAGAATTGACACATCAAAACATCCAGCAATGCATAAAACTGAAACAGTTGATTATATTATCTTACTTAAGGGCGACGTAACTCTTGTTCTTGATGAAGAAGAGGTTGATTTAAAACCTTTTGATGTTGTTGTTCAGAGAGGAACAAACCATGCGTGGGTTAATAATGGTAAAGAGCCAGCATTGCTTATTGCTGTTTTAATCGATAGTAAAATTAATTAATTCTTTAAAAACCTACTTCGCCATCTTGGATCACGTTGTAGTAATCTTCATCTAAGAGAGAATATATATTTTCTCCTGGCTTCTTGATATAAACTTTGTCACCTTTAACTTTGTCTAAATGATAAGCCTCTTCCCTTAAATCATTCTTTTTTAGTTTAAATGTCCCAGTTGTTTCAAGTTCTTCAATGATTCTTACAAAAACAGGTTGAGCATAACTCGGCAGTTTTATCGATACGAATTCTGCAAATTTATCCCATTTGAAATCATCGAGATTACAGTTGAATGCGACCATTCCAGCTCTTCCTTCACTTTGAGGAACTTTTACACCATAAACGTTAGCCATATTGACTTGGTTAAAAGTATTTAAAATTTCTGCAACTTCATTTGTTGATACGTTTTCTGATTTCCATCTAAATGTATCTCCAACTCTGTCAACAAATTGATAATGCGTTCTTCCAAGAGAAAAACCTACATCCATAGTTTTTACAAGATCTCCTGTATTAAACCATCTGTCACCTTCTACGAACACATCACTAACAACTTTTTCTTCGCTAGCTTTTTTATCAGTGTATCCGTTATAAATTGCATCTGGTCCAATTTCGACTAGAAGAAGACCAGGCTGACCTTCATTTACCTCAATAAATTTATTTTCTGCATCTTTTACTAACTTATCCTCTGCTACATCATATTCAAGTAGAGCTACACGGGCATTTGTCATACCAATTGTTTCATCTTTATTCAATAAATTCATAAATAAAGCATTGCCTTCACTAGCTCCATATATTTCAATAATTCTTTCAACATCAAATCTATTTCTAAAACAATCCCATAAATCTGGCCTCAAACCGTTACCAACCATACTAGAAATAGGATTGTTTTTCTCCTCTTCAGAAGGGTCTTGAAAACTAAGATATCTACATAACTCACCAACATATACAAATGCTGTAGTATTAAATTGTTTAGCTTCTTTCCAAAACGCTGAAGCAGAAAATTTGCGTCTGATAAATGTGGCAGCACCAACCTGAACACATGCGCAAAGACCTAGCATTAGACCAGTTGAATGATATAAAGGTAAACAATTGTACATGCAATCAGAATCATTAATCCTGTAACCACCCTTTGATATATTTATTGAAGCAGCAATAATTTTTGAATTTGGAAAAAGAGCTGCTTTTGGAACTCCAGTAGTGCCAGATGTAAAAATATAAAAAGCTGTGTCTTTTGCAGTTACCATATTTGTTATTGCAAGATTTTCATCTTTAGAATCATCAAGTAATGGCTTCAAACTCAAAGCCCATTCAGGACAAATAAATCTATCTCCATCTTCAACCCAATAAATATCTTCCTTATCCTTAATATTGATTTCATCCAAGACAGCCTCAAGGGATGCAGCTAATTCAGCACCAACAATACACTTTTTAGAATCTGACGAGTTGATACAATGAATTAAAGGCTTACCAGTTAAGCTTGTATTGATTAACACTCCAATAGCACCTATTTTGTTAAGCGCAAGAATGCTAATAATGAAATCTGGACGATTTTCCATAAACAAAACAACTCTATCACTATGAGTGACTCCATCTTCAATAAGCTTATTAGCTAGACTATTAGCAGCTTTATTTGTCTCAGAGTATGACCAACTTTCATCTTCGAAGAAAATAAAGTTATTATTCCCAAACTCCTCAACTGTTTTTTCAAATGAGTGGGCTAAAGATTCATTATCATCAGGATCTGGGAATTTATATTTTAAAAGGGGAATAATATATTTCAGTTCTCCTAGAACCCGAAAAAATTCTTTGATTTTTTTAAACATGTATTAAATTTATATATAAAGTTTTTTTATATTATAATCCTGCATCACACTTTTATACAGGAAAGAAAGAAAGAATGAATAATCAAAACAAATATGATTTTGTTATATACGGTGCCTCAGGTTTTACTGGCAAATTAGTTGTTGAATATGCTTTAAGTAAATATTTAGATGCAAATAGTATTACCTGGGCTTTAGCTGGCAGAAACTTAGAAAAATTAAATAATTTAAAAATAGATCTTAATATTCCTAACCACATTGACATACTTGAAGTTGACAGCACTAACCAAAAGTCGATAGATAATCTTGTTAGTAGAGCCAAATGTGTACTTACAACCGTTGGGCCTTATCAGTTATATGGAGAAAAAATTATTAGAACGTGTATTTCGTCTGGAACAGATTATGTTGATTTGTGTGGTGAGCCTGGATGGATGCATAAGATTATTGGTGAATGTTCTGATGATGCAAAAAAATCTGGTTCAAGAATAATATTCTCCTGTGGTTTTGACAGTATACCCTTTGACCTTGGTGTTCTTTTTGCTCAAGACGAAACTATGTCACGCTATAATAAATATGCTTCATCAGTAAGAGGAAGAGTTAGAGGAATGAATGGAGAATTTTCTGGTGGCACAGCAGCCTCTATGAAAGCTACCATGTCATCCTTAAAAACTAATCCTGAACTTCTTAGTGTTCTAATAAATCCACATGCTTTATGTGAAGGTTTTCAAGGCCCACAGCAAGCAGATGATTCAAAGCCTAAATATGACGAAGAGTTAGAAACATGGGTTGCACCATTTTTTATGGCTCCAATCAATACAAAGAACATTCATCGTTCAAATAAACTAATGAACCATATATATGGAGAAGATTTTCAATATAACGAAATGTGGATATCTGGTCCAGGAGATGAGGGAAAGACAACTGCAGAAATGATAGCCTCAGCTAACCCAATTGGAGGGGATGACGCACCAAAGCCAGGAGAGGGACCATCAAGAGAAAAAAGAGAAAATGGAAATTATGATATTTTATTTTGTGCTGATATTGATAATGAGGTAGTTAAAGTTTCAGTTTCTGGTGATATGGATCCAGGATATGGTTCAACCTCAAAAATGATTACTGAAAGTGCAGTTTGTTTAGTCAAGGAAGCAGATGATTTACCAGGAGGCATTTATACACCAGCTTCTTCATTGGGAATAAAACTAATTAAGAGATTAGAGGAAAATGCAGGACTAACTTTTAAGGTTGAATAGATTTATAGTTCGCCTTTTTTTCTTAGTTCAGCTCTTATTTTTGTTGCACTTATAGAGGTAATTTCTTCATCAAATACCTCTTCTTCAAAAACATAACCAACACCTCTGCCAAAAGAAATATTTGTAATATTTGGTACTAGCATTATTTCGTAATCTATTCCTCTTTTAAAACCATCTATTTTTAGGTTGGTTTCAATATCAATGCAAACATCTTCCCAAGAAAATGGATTGTCATCCTGTCCTTGGCCACCTGATGCACCTTCAACATCTCTGACTTGAATTACTACCTGACCAGTTTTCATCACACACCTTTTAAATAGGGCTTGATGTCCTTTATGCCAAGGTTGCCATCTTCCTAGCATTTGAACAGTTGGCTTTTTCCAATCAAACATTTTTTAAAATTTCCTTAGATAGTTTTTCATGATTATAATCATTCATCTCAGTAATTCTATAATCTACGTCCAGAGGCTCCTCAAACATCTTATTAGTATCCTCATACCTGCCAGAATTGATAGTATTCATCCATATTGTAATATCAGGATCAAAGTTATTTTTTGTTTCTTTTGTAGGACAAACAAAATCACAAATTACGATTCTGCCATGTTTTTTTTCAAAATCTGCTAAATTTTTCATCCGTAAACTTTGCCTAATTCTACCAGCTGGGGAGAAATCCCAATCATTAGCCATCTCTCTAACAATATCTGCGTTATACCAAGCGGCATTAAGAAGTGGCTGCATTCCTTTTGCTAAATATGTTTTTCCACTTCCAGGGAGACCCATTATTAATATTTTCATTATCTTGTTTTCTTAATAGTAAAAATTTCGTTTTTAAACTTAATTTCACCAGCGGCATCAATTGCTTTTTTTACCTTACTATACAATCTATTATTCTTTTCAAGTCCTTGTATATCCTTCTCTGGTATTTGACCCACATAAACAATGTTTGCCCATTTAGCATCTGTATTATGTCCAAATAATTCAGTTACAGTTTGATCGGGCGCTTTTTTAAAATTAAAAAAGTAATTTTTTGGTTTTGTAAATATATACTTATTTTTTTCATTAACTAGATTATCTTTGAGATAATCAATAATATCTTTTGCAGTATTTGGAAAGGCTTCTTTATCTTTAAAAGCTAATTTAAGAATTTTCTGAATTGAATCTCCTCCAGAAGAATGTGTAACAAGAAGTTTCCCAGATTTATTTAATAAACCCATTAAAGGACCTATAACATTGTTAACTTTCACACCAACTGATGATGCTGCTCTATATGCTTGCGATGCAATAATAAGATCATAATTATTGTTTTTATATTCATTCTTTATAAATTGCTTAAGATGCTTCTCATGATCTTCTCTAAAAACACGAATAATGCATGGATTTGAATAAGATGTTCTCCCTTTCTTATCTATCTCTATTCCCCAATTCTTTTTAATAAAATTCCCAAGTATAGTCCCAGTAATTTGTGAATTAAAATCAAAGGAATTATCACTGTTTAAAACTAAATTGAATTCTTTAACCTTCTTCCCTTTAATTTTTGAAGATTTTTCAATTAAACTCAATTCTGCAAATTTTACATTTGTCATTGTTATCATTAGATTTGGATGCTCAACGAATCTGTCCGGCATCTTTTCGAGCGTATTTTTTA
>CABYPB010000012.1 GCA_902520725.1 uncultured SAR86 cluster bacterium
AGAGAAAAAGCAAGAAAAATATCAACATGGAAAATGCTTGAAGATGCTCTTGAAAGTGGAGAATTTGTAACAGGAAAAATTCATAATAGAGTTAAAGGTGGATTTTCTGTTGAGGTTGAAGTTGTTAAAGCTTTTTTACCAGGCTCACTTGTGGATGTTAGACCACTAAAGGAAGCTCCCGATATTGAAAATACCGTACAAGAATTTAAGGTTATCAAATTAGACTACAAACGAAACAATGTTGTCTTGTCTAGAAAAGCAGTATTAGAAAAAAATAATTCAGCAGTTAAGATTGAACTACTTAAAAATCTTGATGAAGGTCAAATAATCAAAGGAATCGTTAAAAATATTACGGATTACGGTGCATTTGTTGACCTTGGTGGTATAGATGGGCTACTTCACATAACTGACATATCATGGTCAAGAGTAACAAATCCATCTGAGCATTTAACAATTGGGGAAGAAATAAATGTTAAAGTCTTAAGTTTTGATAAAGAAAAACTCAGAGTTTCACTCGGCCTAAAACAAATTCAAAATGATCCATGGGAAAATGTTGAATCTAATTATTCTGTTGGAGGTATCTACGAGGCACAAGTTTCAAATATTACAGATTATGGATGTTTTGCTCAGCTAGAACAGGGCATTGAAGGATTAATACATTTATCTGAATTAGATTGGACTAGTAAAAATATTCATCCATCGAAAGTTGTTGAAATGGATCAGAAAATTAAAGTCATGATACTTGAAATAGATAATGACAAAAGAAGAATATCATTAGGATTAAAACAAACAAAATCTAATCCATGGACAGAATTTTCAAATAAATACGGAATAGGCGACAAAGTTGAAGGTAATGTTAAATCAATTACTGATTTTGGTATATTCGTTGGATTAGAAGGCGATATTGATGGGTTAATTCACCTATCTGATATTTCAGAAGATGATGATCCTAAAGAAGCGCTTGACGAATATAAAAAAGATCAAAAACTAGACTGTATAGTTTTTGCCATTGATGCAGAAAGAGAAAGAATTTCATTAAAATTGTGTGAATAATAAAAATAAAGAAACTTTTACACGTTCAGATATAGAATCGTCCTTAAAGAAAAAATTCCCCAATCTTACAAAATATGAAATATCACAAGCAATTGATATTATATTAAATTCAATAATTGAGTCTGTAGCCTTGGATGACAAGGTAGAAATAAGAGGTTTTGGAACTTTTTCTAAAAAACTTATAAGGCCTAGAAAATTCATAAATCCAAAAACAAAAAAATTATCCTATTTAGGTGAAACTGCTACTATGCACTTTAAACCCTCAAAAGCATTGATTAAAAAATGATTATAGTAGCGATTGACGAAAATGATTTTAAAAAAGCATCAAGTATTGTTGATAATCTTGATTCAGATAAATGCATGGTCAAGATAGGCAGTGTTGCTTTCAATTCAATTGGTGCCGACTTTATTTTTTATGCTGCTGAAAAAGGATTTGATATATTTCTTGATCTTAAACTTCATGATATTCCTAATACTGTAAAAAAATCTATTAAAGGACTTATTTCTTATCCAATTAAGATGCTTACAATACATACTTCAGGTGGAAGAGAAATGATGAGTGCAGCAAAGGAAGCTGTTGAAGGAACAGATATCAAAATCTTTGGAGTAACTACTTTAACTAGCCTTAGTGATGATGATACAAGTGAAATCTTTAATAGAACCACTGCAGAACAAGTAAGTGCAATGTTAGATTTAGCTGAGTCATCAGGTATAGACGGAGTTGTATGCTCACCACATGAGCTTAAACTTGTAATCCAAAAAAAATCATTATTGTCAATAACACCTGGTATAAGAATGAAAGATTCAAATGATGACCAAAAAAGAGTTATGACCCCAAAGGAGGCAATTGATTTAGGGGCAGACTATCTTGTAATTGGAAGACCTATTACAAATTCTATAAATATTAAAAAATCTTTAAACGAAATTTATAAGAGCATTAAGTGATCGAAGAAAAGTCTCCAACTTGTATATTTGAAAATAAAAGAGTGAGTTTTAAATCTTACTCTGATGAATTCACACCAGATCTATATAAAGAATTTGATTTGAAAGCAGAAAATCTAGGTTTAGATTCAAAGATCAATGATTTATTTTATGGTAAAAAAGTAAACCATACAGAAAATAAAGCTGCTTTGCATCCAAAGTATAGAAGCCAATATACTAGTTTATTTGATACACCCTCAAACAAAAATCAAGAAAGTGTATTACTTGATTCTTATGATCTATGTTCAACGGCTAAAAATATTATAACTATAGGTATTGGTGGTTCGTTTGAGGGCCCTAAAATGCTTTTGGAAAATATAAATTTAGAGAACGAAGATACCAATATCATATTTATAACTGGCTCAGATTCGAACGAATTTAAGTTAAAAACAAAAAAATTAGAGCCAAAAAATACAATTTTTTTAGTTTCATCAAAATCTTTTACAACCGTTGAAACTATTTCAATATTAGAAGATGCTATTTCTTGGTCTGGAGAAATTAATAGATTCATAGCAATAACAGCTAATAGGCAAGAAGCACAAAAATATAATATAAAAAATATCTTAGAATTTGATCAAGAGATAGGAGGAAGGTATTCAATTTGGTCAGAAATTTCTATATTGATGTATTGGCTTAATAAAGATGGTTTTGATGCTTTTATGGCTGGTGGTAAACAGGCTGATATTGATTTAATAAAAGAAGAATCTTATTTAAAATTTGTAAAAAATTTAGCTTACAGTGATATTTGGTTTCATAATTATAAAAACAAAAATTCTAGAGTTGTTCTTTCATATATTTGGAACTTTAGATCATTTGCAGATTATATACAACAGCTCGAAATGGAATCGCTTGGAAAGCAGGCATCAAAAAATTCGGAGTTTAAAAAAACAGGTCAAATAATCTTCGGAGGTTATGGACCCACCGCGCAACATTCATATTTTCAATTATTACATCAAGGCACACAAGATATGTCTGCTGATATTATTGCAACTAATGAAGATAAAAAAAGCTTAGCTTATGCTCAAGCTATAACTCAATCAAAGCTTCTTTCTGAGGGGGCTAATGATTTGGAAGGACAAGAGAAAATCAACGGGAATATGCCAATTAATCTTTTTTTGATTAATAAGCCGGGTTTACATGAATTAGGTTATTTAATAGCCACATGGGAGCACAGAGTTTATATCACGGCTATTATGTTGGGAATAAATCCGTTTGATCAATTTGGTGTAAGTGCTGGTAAAATTTTTACTAAGAAATATCTTGAAGAAAATGGCGGTTAACCTCAAAAAAGTACCTAGTACACCAGGCGTATATAAGTTCTTTAATAATAAAGAAATCATTTATATTGGCAAAGCAAAAGATTTAAAAAAAAGAGTATCTTCTTATTTTGGCAATGCATTTAAAGATAGGAAAACCTCACAAATAAAATTCCTTACTGATCAAATTGAAACTTTCACAACAAAAAATGAAGTAGAAGCTCTTTTACTTGAGCAAATGCTCATCAAAGAAAATAAACCAAAATTTAATATTTTGCTAAGAGACGATAAGACCTATCCGTATATTTATTTTTCGTTAGATCATGAATTCCCAGGCGTATATTCTAAAAGAACAAAACAAGCAGTTGATAAGAAATACTTTGGACCATTTGTAAGCTCTGAAGCTGTAAAAAAATCAATTAAAGAATTACAAAAAATTTTTAAAGTTAGAAACTGTAGCGATAACACTTTTGCTAATAGAACCAGACCATGTATTGAGTTTCAAATGAAAAGATGTTCAGCACCGTGCGTTCAAAAAATTAATAAAGTAGATTATTTTGAAGATATTACAAGCGCTAAATCTTTTCTTTCTTCATCAGATAATAAAACTGTCCAAAAACTGACAAACGATATAGAAAAAGCAGTCTCAAAACTTGATTTTGAAAAAGCAGCAGAAATTAGGGATCGACTCAGTAGATTAAATCTTCTTAAAGAGGAGCAGTCAGTAGTTACCCTGGCAAATGATATTGATATATTTTCTGTGAGCTCTGAAATGAGCTATCTTGGAATTTCAATAATTGTTGTGAGAAATGGAAAAATCAGGGGGACCAAAACACATCTCATAAAGCAAGCTCATTACAACTCTTTTGATGATGTTTATCAAAGTGCAATATGTAATTTTTATGAAAATCAAATTGATATCCCCAAAAAAATTCTTTGCGCTTATACACTTGAAGATAAAAAAATCTTGGAAGATATGTTTAAAACTAAATATGAGAAGCCTGTAAAAATTATTCATTCACCCAGTAAATCTATAAGACCAATATTTAATTTATGTAAATTAAACGCTGCACAAGTCATAAAAAATCATATAAGCAAAGAGGATAAATATACATTTGCATTGAATGAATTAAGTAATTATTTAGGCATTAAAGATGTTAAAAAAATAGAAGGATATGATGTGAGTCATATTTCTGGAGATAACGCGGTATCTTCATGCGTAGTTTTCTCAAACACAGGATCTGTAAAAAGTGAATATAGATTATTTAATATACCAAAAGATATTTCAGGAAATGACATCGGTTCATTGGAACACGTTTTAAGTAGAAGATTAAAGTATTACGACAATCTAAACATAAAGCCGAATATAATCTTAATAGACGGCGGAAAGCCACAACTAAAGTTTGTCAATAATGTAATTACGCAATCTAAGCATAAAGATATAGAAGTAATATCTATTGTAAAAGGTTCAAAGAGGGTTAGAGCTACTGAAACCATAATTAGCAAAAATGGAGTGGTTCAATTAGATAAACACTCAAAAGCATTTTTACTTCTTCAAGAGATTCGAGATGAATCTCATAGATTTGCATTACGAGCTCAAAGAAACAAAAAAAGAAAAACAATTACTAAGTCAGAATTAGATAATGTTAAAGGTCTTGGAAGTATACTCAAGATTAGATTAATGAAAAAATTCAAAAATATAAAAAATATTAAATCAGCAAACTTATCAGATTTAATGACTGTTAAAGGCATAAGTGAGAAAATAGCAAGAAATATACTTAATATACAAAAATGACTAATCTAATCAATCTAATAACAATTATAAGAATAATGCTTGCTCCAGTGATACTACTTTTATTAATGAATGCAAGTTATTTGATATGCACTTTATTGTTCTTTGTGGCAGGTTTAACAGATTATCTCGATGGGTATTTAGCCAGAAAATACAATGCAGAATCGCAGTTAGGAGAAATTTTAGATCCAATAGCAGACAAAATATTAATAGTATTTATATTATTGGGTTTATCAGTAACCCTTGATAGCTACTTAGTAGCCTTTTTAAGTTCGTTTATTATTGCAAGGGAAATTGGAGTTGCAGCTCTTCGTGATTATTCTTCAAGAAATAATATCTCCGACAGAACAACAGTAACATTCCTAGCAAAAACAAAAACAGCAATCCAATTATTTACTATAGGATCATATTTGTTAGCTATGACTTTTAGTTTTAATCTATTAATTATTGTTAGTGACATTTTACTAATCATAGCAACGTTGATAACGTTATATACCGGTTATCAATATGCTATCAAAGTTTCTCAAAAATGAAAATTTCTGTTGTGAGCGGAGGATTTGATCCTATTCATTCAGGTCACATATCGTATCTTAAATCCGCAAGTGAAATCGGAGATCACCTTGTAGTTGCTTTAAATAGTGACGAGTGGCTAATTAATAAAAAGAAAAAAGTGTTTATGCCTCTTGAGGAAAGAAAAAATATTTTAAAAAATATATCTTTTGTTGATGAGGTTATTACTTTTGAAGATGATGAAAAAGGAAGTTGTATAAATGCTTTGGAAATGATTAAAAGCAAATATCCAGATGATGAAATAGTTTTTTGCAATGGGGGCGATAGAGATAAAGAAAATGTTCCTGAAATGATTATAGATAACATTAATTTTGAATTTTGTGTTGGAGGCGATAAGAAAGTAAATTCTTCCTCATGGCTTTTAAAAAAATGGAAATATGAGAGTGAAGAAAGGGTATGGGGATCTTTTTATAATCTCTTTGACTCAATGGATGTAAAAGTAAAAGAACTTATAGTTAGTCCTAGAAAAGGTATGAGTTACCAAAAACACACAAAAAGGAATGAAATTTGGCTAGTAACTCAGGGATCTTGTGAAGTTGTATATTCAAAAACCGATCCCAGTGCAAAAACAAAAATTACTTTAAATAAATTTGATAATTTTAATATTGCAAAGGGAGAATGGCATCAAATTACAAATCCATTTGCTGACGAATGCAAAATCATTGAAATACAATATGGTGATTCTGTAACAGAAGACGACATAGAGAGACTAAATTATTATGAAGATTAATATTCATAATTTCTCCTTTTAATTATTAATCATATGCAATACACTCTTCAATCACTAGGCTGGATGGCAGAGTGGTTATGCAGCGGCCTGCAAAGCCGTTTACTCCGGTTCGATTCCGGATTCAGCCTCCAAATATTATGAAAATTGGAATTATAGGGTATGGATTTGTTGGAAAAGCTCTTTTCGATGCTTTTCATGATTCTGTTGAAGCTTTTAAAGTTGATTTAAAACTAAACACCACCATAGAGAACTTATGTCAATTTAATCCTGATGCTACTTTTATTTGCCTTCCTACTCCGATGCAAGATGATGGGAATCAGGATATATCTGTTGTTGAAGAGACCTTCGTAAAAATTAAAAATTTAAATTTACCGGGATTAATAATTCTCAAGAGCACAGTACATCCAGGCAATATCAATATTTTAGAAAAACTTTTACCTAATTTTGTTTATAACCCAGAATTTTTAAGAGAAAAACATGCCTCTGATGATTTTATTAATTCAAAACTAATTGTTTTTGGTGGAAAGCAAGATTCTACAAATAAACTCTCTAAAATTTATTCTAATTATATAAAATGTAAGCATAGTGATTATATTTTTACCGATGCAGTGTCAGCATCGCTAATGAAATATACTATAAATGCTTTTCTAGCAACAAAAGTAATCTTTTTTAATGAAATACATAATCTATTCAATGCAACTAATACAAATGAGTCGTGGGAAAATTTTATAAAATTCTTATCAAGAGACTCAAGAATTGGTAATTCGCATATGATGGTTCCTGGACATGATGATAGATTTGGATTTGGTGGCGCATGCTTTCCAAAAGATACCGCAGCAATTATGAAATATAGTAACTCTTTGGACATAGAACTAGGACTAATAAAAAATGCTATAAGTACTAACAATCAAATAAGAGCAAAGTATAATAAAGAAACTGATCGTGAATACGAACAAAATATTAAATATACTAATATAGAGGAGTAAATATTTATTTAAGCCCGAGTGGTGGAATTGGTAGACACAAGGGACTTAAAATCCCTCGATAGAAATATCGTGCCGGTTCAAGTCCGGCCTCGGGTACCATGATAAATTTATTAATATGAATGAAATAAAAATACAAATAAAAATGCTAATGCAAGGATTTAAAGATCACTATATTGTAGCCGTAAGCATATTTGTTTTTTTGTTTACTATATTTGTAACAGCCGCTTTTGTTATTGAGGATAAATATCAAGCAAATGCACTTCTAAAGTATTCAGACGAAGATGTTGGCAATAATTTTTCGGTAGCCTCACCAATTGAAGGAATAGGCGCACTTGGTGGAATAAACTTAGGCGGCAATTCTGTTGACCCAATCGATTATTCAATAGCTGTAATTAAATCAAGAATTTTTTTAGAACAATTACTAGAAAAACCAAACATAAAAAGAAATTTAGTTGCTTATAAAAATTATGATAAAGAAGGAAAAACTCTTTATTTCAATACAAATGTATATAATCCTGAAACCTCAGAATGGATAAAAGACATTAATTTTTTAAAAATTCATAATGATTTTTATATTAAGAATTTAAATTTAACGAAAAATAGGTCTAATGGATTTCTAAATATTTCTTTTAATCATGTTTCACCAGAATTTTCAAAATATTTCATAGATCTAATAGTAGAAGAACTTAATAAGGCTATAAGTATAGTTGATATTAATAACTCTGAAAAAAGGTTAGAGTTATTAATACAAAGAAGTAATCAAAATACCAAAAGAGAAGTCAGAGATGCTTTATCAAGGTTAATAGAAAATGAATTTAAAAAAATTGCTTATTCTAAAACAAAAGCTGAATACATGCTTGAGACAATAGATCCAGCATTTATTCCAAATAAAGCATATTATCCTAATAGATTGCTTATAATTTTATTGGGATTTGTATTTGGTTTAATTTCTTCGACATTATATGTTTTTATCAAAAATTCTTCTGAAGAAAAAGATATAGATTTTTGAAAAAGATTAAAAATAGTAGTCTCTTTCATTATACGTTTGCCCCAGTCATTGGAGGCATACTTCAGCTTTTTTCAATTCAGGCATTAACCTGGTCATTCCCAAGTAATTTTATTGGGATGTTTTATTTACTTTTAATTCTAATAAATTTTTCATTATTAATATTAAGTTTTGGACTTGATCAATCTTATGCAAGAGAATTCCATCATCATGACAATAAGTTGCAGCTTTTTATTCACTCAGCAATACCTGGGCTAATGCTACTATTATTTCTTGGTGTATTATTATTTATATTTAACCCAGAAATTTTATCTGTATATTTTTTTTCAATACCATCAATTGAAATAAGTATCTTAATTTTTCTGTGTATTGTATTTGAGTTTATTAATAGGTTTCTTGGAATTAATCTAAGAATGCACGACGAAGCCTTTAAATATTCTTTAATTCAGTTTATACCGAGAGCAATCTTTTTTGTAATGATAGTTACTCTATATTTCTTTCTAGAGTTTAAGGAGAACTTCACTCTGATAATTTTTCTTCATTTGTTTTCAGTTTTTTTTACTTTCTTAGTTGCAATATTTTTTAGCTATGGAATGAACAAAAATTATTTTTCTCTAAAATTTGACTCTAAAATCTTTATTAAAATTTTTAAATTTGGTCTTCCATTCATATTTTCAGGTATTGCAATATGGTGCATAAACTCTGTTGATAAGGTTTTTCTTCGCGCTTTTGATCTGTATCATGAATTAGCACTTCTCTCTGTGTCAGCATCAATCAGTCTTGGAGCAACATTTTTAGCATCAATATTCAATACTATATGGATGCCGTTGGTTTATAAATGGAATGCTAAAGGTGTAAAAGCTGATGTCATATTGGAGATTTCGAATTATGCAGTTATAGTTATTGCAGGCTTGATTATTTTTACGATCTCTATTTCTTGGGTCTTTCCATTTTTCTTTCCACCTGATTATTCAACAATTAAATTCTTAATTGTTGGAAGTATGTTGGGACCTTTTTTATATACATTTTCTGAGATCACGGGGGTCGGTATTGCAATAGAAAGAAAGACTAATTATCTGGTATTTATATCTATAACAAGTATATTGACTGCAATAATTTCTAGCTGGTATTTAATTCCCATATTTGGCGCTAGAGGCGCAATTTCATCTGTAACGATTTCTTACTTAGTTTATTTTCTAATAAGAACACATATTTCATTGAAAATTTTGCTTAAGTTAGACACTTTAAGGATAAATTTTTCTGCAATCAATATATTTATAATTACTAATCTATTCCTGTTTTATGGGGAATTATTGCCAGACTTTTCCTATGCTATTTTATTTATAGTTTTTCTTCTATTCATAATTTCTAATATTAATAAATTAAAAAACTTATATTTTTATCTAACGAGCGTTGAATTATTTAATTGATGAATTATGTTATTAGGTTAAAATATGATTTTAAAAACAGACATTTATATTTGTCAAAATTTAAGCAGGCATCAAAATGATTGATCAAATTTCCTCTGAATTTTTAGAAGTTCTCCTCCAAAGCTTCATAGCTGTTCTTATTTTAATATTCTTATCAACATTGGCGAGATTTCTATTAATAGCTGCAGGTCAGCATTGGGTCAGGACTTTTAGCCATACAGCTACACTGTTAGTATTGCCAATAATAACATTTGTAATAACAAAAGTTATATCAGGCAATATTGCTTTATCACTCGGAATGGTTGGAGCATTATCTATTGTACGTTTCCGTAATCCAGTAAAATCTCCTTTTGAATTAGCGGTGTACTTTGGAAGTATTACTATGGGCATAACAGCTTCTGTATCAATGCCATGGTTGTTCTTTTTTGCTATATCAATAGCAACTGCAATATTAGTTTTAGTTGTTATTGACAAGTTGTCAAAAAAGATTTTTTCAAAACCACTATTTCAAACTTCATTTACAGAGGGCAATCAGTTATCGACCCTAGAAGTAAAAAGTAGGAGCATTAATGAATCTTTGATGAATTCAAAAATGCTTATATCTCATGTTAAGAATGAAGATGAGTATTTTTATATACTAGCTTCAGATAATTTTGGGGAATTAAAGAAGATATCTGTAGATCTAGAATCAGAACCTTTAATATCTTCAATCCAACTAAACACATAAATTGTTTAAAGCCTTGAGCTAATGATTAGGTTGAATCCATCTTTTTTAGTAATACTTTTTTTATCTCAAAATATTTTTTCTGAATGCAGTTTCAAAACTTCTGACTATATAAAAGAGTTGGATTCTCCATCTTATATAAAATCGATAGATGTTGAAATACCTGATAGCAAGAAATGGAGCAAGAATTTGTTGAAGATAACATTAGATAAGTCTAGCAATATAAATCCAAAATACAGAGATATGTTCAAATCGAATATTATCATTAATTATGATTTTGGAAGTTGTAAATATTCTGCAAGAGTAAGAATCAGCGGTGATTGGAAAGATCATGTTAGATTTTCTAATGGAAAGATAACTTCGAGTCTTGACATTAAGCTTCATGAGGGAAATATACTTAATGCTGTTAGGTTTAAGTTATTAATACCAGAAACTAGAAACGGAATAAATGAAGTTTTGGGATCTCTTATTTTAAAGGAATTAGGTTTTATTTCTCCTGAAACATTTCTAGTTAAAGTTGATGTTAATAATTCACAAGATACGTATTTATTTCAAGAAAATGCAGCCAAGGAAATGCTTGAAAGAAATTTTAGAAGGGAGGGACCTATATTTGAAGGCAATGAGGATTTGCTATGGTCATTCCAAAACTTTAAAACCATGGAACTTGAGAACGTCTCTTTAAGTAAGCTATCGAATGATAGTTGGGCTAATAAAGGTCAGACATCGACAATAATAGCTACACAAGCCTTTTTAGAACTTCAAAAAACTTATTTAGAATATGGATTGCATAAAAAAAGAGCAGCTAATAATAATTTAAATAATAATTTCAAAAACTACGGCTTTATTCTGCTTGCAATGAATGGAGTTCATGCACTTTATCCACATAATAGAAAATTTTATTTTAGTGCATTAGATCAGGACTTTGAACCAATTTATTATGATGGAGACCTAAGGCTAGATTTGAATTTAGCCTTAGGTTCATTAAAAAGAGATGTGGATTTAGAATCATTTAGCAAAAATGTTGATCCCAAAATTGTTGATGAATACATACTAAAGCTTGAATCAATGCTTGTAAAAGAAGCAACAGAGAATAATTTTCTTGATCGAGTGATGAATGATAATAAAGCTAAAATTTTTTTCAGCGATGCCATTGAACAAATAATTAAAAACATAGGTACATTAAAGCTTAATTTTTTAGATTTGAAAATTGATAATGAACTAAATGAAGTTCGTGGTGAGGATGTTATTTTTGATAGTTATTTTGAAAGATTAAAAGAGAAAAAAATATCTAAGTTTGACATATACTCTGACATAAAGTTGGAGAATAATCTTTTCTATATATCAAATTCCGCAGATAAGAATAATTTTATTCAAGTTTCATCATCTGATCTAGTAAAAATAATATCAGACAATACTTATAATAAAAGAAGAGCTGAATTGATTTCTTCTGATACGAAATTAGAAAATATTCAAGCTAGCAAACTTGATTTTATGGGAGGCTCTATATTTTATTCACATGAATTAAGTTTATTTGTTGACTCTCAATCATCTAAGATAATAATAGATCAGAATAAACCAAACGGATGGTTGATAATTAATGGCGCATTAATTGAGAATTGGTCCATCATTTTTAATGGAACAACTCCAATTGATTCGTTATCTAGCGTTCAAAGATTCAATAGTTTTGGTTTAACTGGTTGTCTCAATATCTATAATTCAATAGTTAAAGATATTGATATATATGTTAATAATGGCCAGTGTGAGGATAGTGTAAACATAATCAATTCGTCTGGTAACATAAATTCTATGACAATTAATAATGCATATGCAGATGCGTTAGATATTGATTTTTCAAAAATAGATATTTATGAATTAAATGTTAAAAATGCAAAAAATGACTGCTTTGATGTGAGTGGGGGTACATACTCTATTTCAAATGCTGTGTTATCTAAATGTGGCGACAAAGCGCTTTCAGTCGGAGAGAAATCTAACTTAAATTTATATCAAGCATCAATAGATGATGCCAATATTGGTATTTCCTCTAAAGATTTTTCAATTTCAAATATACAAAAACTAAACCTAAATAATGTTAATGTTTGTCTTGAGGCGCTACAAAAAAAACAGGAATTTGGAGGAGCCTTTTTATCAGTAGAGAAGATAGAAAAATGCGATGGCTCTTATTCATATGATGACAATTCAAATATATTCATTGCTTCGAAAAATTAAATGAGCTATAGAAAAGAAAAAAAGTTTAGATTATCTCACTATGATATGAGTAAAGTCATGAACAGCCTTAGGAATCTTGGTATGAAAAATCTTCATCCAAAAAGAACAATTAATAGTCAGTATTTTGATAATTTGAGCACTGATATGTTTGTAGATTCTGAAGAAGGACTGCTTCCTAGAAAAAAGGTAAGAGTTAGATGGTATGACGACAAATTTAATTTATTAAATCTTGAGGAAAAGGTTTCTTCAATCGAAGGTCGCTTCAAAGAAAGTAAAAGAATTGATGCACAAGTATTTAAAAACATGAAAAAGAATGGAATTCTTGACAACCTATATGGAAGATTGTTTCCATCAGTTCTAGTGCAATATCAAAGAGAATATTTCACATATGAAAATGTAAGGATTACTTTTGATACTAATATTAAATATAAGCATCATGATATATCAGTATGGTTTAGAGATTTTGAAAGAGTTGTGGAAATAAAAGTTCCAGTTGACACCTCTGATGATTTTCTTGAGAAAATTTTTCCAGTTCCGACTTCTAGATTTTCCAAATATGCAAGGGCTTTTCTATTAAAAAATAGAAATTTATAGAATGCATTTCAAATGCATTATTATAGATAAATGAAGATTCACTATCTTTTATTTTCTTTATTAATAATTGTTTCAATAACTCTTTTTTACTACTTCACTTTTTTAGATTTTAGAAGCATATTTTTCACCCTGACATTTGGAATTATTTTTATATTTGGATATAAGACTAAGATAAACGATGAAGCATTAGATATTTTTAGACCATATTTCATCACTTCAGTATTATTATATTTGTATTCAATGGCAGGAATATTATTCGTTGAAATAACTAGCTTAAATGTATATGGTGAATTTGTAACTGAGCAATCCTTAACTGTTTTTGTATTTGCTTCATTGCTGACTCAGCTTGGAATATCTTTAGGATATATTTTTCATTTCAAGTCCTATGCATCAAGCCTGACATCAACAGAATCAGACTTAAAAAATAATGCTGAGACAAAATTTCTTATCTTCTTTTCCATCCTTTTTTCAATTATCTTTTTTAGCTTTATATATAAAGGCTTTTTGCCAAGTGAGGCATTGAGTTATACCGAGTGGTCGCTACAGAGCAGAGTTGATAGAATGTCTTCAAATTCTAGTGGTATTAAGGAAGTTTTATTCCAAACTACGCCTACTATACTGCTTCTTTGTGCGCTTATACATTTTCTATTTACTCCGAAGTATAATTTTTTATTGAGAATATTTTCATTAATATTATTAATTCTTTATTTATATACACAACTTATATCTGGAGCGAGAGCAAATTTAATGATTACTATGCTGCTTATCGGTACATTTATTAATTATAAAGTATATAAATTCAAGCCTTTTGAAATGATATTAGGCGGACTTTTTATATATATATTAATTAATCTTATTAGTGTTCTCAGAGTAACATCAGACCCATTAGAAATGCTGTATTTAGTAGGAGAACAGTTTGATGTTTCTGGATTAGCATTCCTCTCATTACAAAGATCAAGTGAACTACTAACAAGTCTTAATGCAATAACAATTATTGATGGAATTGAATCTGGTGCAACAGAATTTTTTAATGGTACTTTACTTATAAATCAAATTTTGACATTTATTCCAGGATTTATCTGGCCGGGTCGTCCACCATTTGCAAGTGTTCTTTTTGTTCAGCACTTTTATCCAGGTATATACGAAATTGGAGGAGGATATGGCTTTTCAGTTGTGGCAGAGGGTTACTGGGAATATGGATTGATAGGATGTATTATTTATGGATTTATAACAGGATTTTTGGGCGAGCGAATATATCAGCTTTTTATCTCATTAAAAAATAGGGATATTTATATTTTCTTTTATGCTCTTATTTTTACAAGATTAGTTGTTTTAATTCATCGAAGTGGTTTATTTGCTTCAATAAAAGCAGCATTGATAGTATCTATACCTATAATATTAATTATACTCAGCTTTAATATTTACAATTTTTTTAGAAAAAAAATATGAAAATACTCTGGACCCATAACTTTTCACCTGATGTTAAAAACTCAGGAGTATTCATGCACACTATGTGTAAAGGCCTTCAAGATAATGGACTAGATATTGATACACTTTATTTAGGAAATTTAAGATCAATATCAGGTATTTATAATGCAATTAAATCTGTTGTAAAAAGATCGGCTGATTATGACATAGTTCATGCTCAGTTTGGATCTGTTTGTGGTTTTGTGACCATGTTTGCTAGAGGACCAAAAATTATATCTTTAAGAGGAAGTGACTGGCATGAATATAATGGTGTTAATTTTAATGCTAGAGTCCATAACTTTCTTTCTAGACTTTTGACAAGAATTTCTTTAATCAATTATAAAAATATTATAGTTATGTCAAACAGAATGAAAAGGGAAGTTGAACAGTCGCATAAAAGTAAAAAAATTTCTGTCGTTACAGATCCAATTGATTTAGAAATGTTTAATCTTGGTATTAACAATAAACACAGCAATAATTTGCATAAAAGAAGTAACGAAAAAAAATACGTCTTATTCACTTCAATAGATAAAACAAATCCTATAAAAAGAATAGATTTAGCTCATGAGGCAATACAAATTGCACAAATCTCAGATCCTAATATTGAGATTGCAATTGCATCAGGTATAGATAACAAAGATATGCCATCATTTATATCATCATGTGATCTTATACTTTTAACCTCTCATTACGAGGGATGGCCAAATTGTGTAAAAGAGGCTTTAGCCTGCGGACTACCGTTCATTTCTACAAACGTTAGTGACTTATCTGAAATATCTAGCAGACGTAACAATTGCCGCATAGTTCCAGATGAGCCTGAGATAATTGCAAAGAATATTTTAGAGGTTCTTCAAATGGGTAAAGATACAAGTCTAATTGACGAAGTAAGAAATATGTCATTAAATCATGCATATAATAAAGTAATATCTTCATACGAGCTTGCATTAAAAAATGATTGAAAAAGAAACTATTTTAGTTACTGGAGGTTGCGGTTACATTGGTTCAAGTTGCGTGATTGATCTCTTAGATCAAAATTACGACGTTGTTATAATAGATGATTTAAGAAACTCTAATATCAAGACACTTGACCGAATTTCAGAAATAACTGGAGTAACCAACCTTAAGTTCTATGATTTTGATATAAACGATTTTTCTAAACTTCTTCATGTATTTGAAAATGAAAGTATAAAAGGAGTAATTCACTTTGCTGCTGAAAAATCTGTACAAATGAGTATCAATCATCCACTAGATTTTTATGAGAATAATATTGGAGGCACTATAAATATTATTAAAGCAATGAGTATTATGGGGGTTAAAAATTTCATATTTAGTTCATCAGCAACAGTTTACGATAAAGAGTCCCTTTCACCTTTATCTGAAGATAGCTCACTTTTAAATCCATCTAATCCTTATGGAAAATCAAAACTTTTTGTTGAACAAATATTAAAAGATGTTTGCAATTCTGATGAAAATTTTTCTTGTGGTATCTTAAGATATTTTAATCCGATGGGAGCACATAATTCAGGAAAGATTGGAGAAGATCCAAAAAACAATGGCGGTAACTTAGGACCAGCACTTGTGAAAGCAATGAAATCAGAAAATAAAAATTTTCAAATATTTGGAAATGACTATGAAACTAGAGATGGAACTTGTATAAGAGACTTTATACATATTACAGATTTGTCAAAAGGCCATGTAAATGCCCTAAAATACTTTGAAACAAATAAAGGCCTATGTACATGGAATTTAGGTACCGGACGTGGTCATACAGTATTAGAAGTCATTGAAGCATTCGAAAAAATTTCAGGTGTAAAATTTAATATTGAATTTTGCCCTAGAAGAGAGGGTGATATTGCTATATCATACTCATCTTCAATCAAGGCAGAAAATGATCTTAATTGGAAAGCTAGCCTGAGTCTTAGTGATATGCTATCAGATTTATGTAAATGGAGTTATGAGCTTGATGGAAAAAAATAAGAAGCAAGTTGTAGGCATAATAGGGTTAGGATATGTTGGATTACCTCTTCTTATCAATTTCAGCAAGTCTTATGACGTTATAGGTTTTGACTCAGATAAAGAAAAGGTTGACCTAATAAATGCTGGTACTTCACCAATTGAACATATTCCTTCTTCAGACATAAAGAAAATTCGAACGAAATATTCATTAGCAACAACCAATTTTTCAGAAATAAAAAAAGTTGATGCAATTATCATTTGTGTCCCAACGCCTATAACCATTCATCGAGACCCAGATTTATCTTATGTCATTAATGTTGTAGACCAAATAATACCTTTTTTACAAAAAGGACAACTAATATCTTTAGAGAGTACAACATATCCAGGGACCTCTGAGGAAATTATAGGTCAAAAAGTTCAAGATTCTGGTTTTGAAATTGGAGACGATATCTTCATCACATATTCTCCAGAGAGAGAAGACCCCGGAAGTAAGTTTCCAATTCAAGACATCCCAAAAGTAATTGGGGGAATTACTGATAAATGTCTTAATAAAGGAGTTGAATTTTACTCAAATGTTTTTAAAACGATTGTGCAAGTTAACTCAGTAAAAATAGCAGAACTATCTAAACTTCTAGAGAACATACATAGAGCAGTTAATCTCGGGATGATTAATGAGTTTAAGATTATTTGTGATGCAATGCAGGTTGATCCTTTTGAAGTAATTAATGCAGCTGCCACTAAGCCATTTGGATTTGTTCCATACTACCCTGGTCCAGGATGGGGAGGACATTGTATTCCTGTAGACCCTTTTTATCTGTCATGGAAAGCCAAAGAATTTGGCCTTTCATCTCGGTTTATTGAACTTTCTGGGGAACTAAATCTCTCAACTCAAAATTGGGTACTTAACAAAATAACACAAAGTCTCAACGATAAAAAGCTATCGCTAACTAACTCCAATATCTTAATTTTAGGTATAGCATATAAACCTGATGTTGATGATGCAAGAGAGTCACCATCGTTAAATATATTATATGAATTACAAAAAAGAGGTGCAAATGTAGACTTCTCAGATCCATATTTCTCAAAATTACCTCAAACAAGAAAATTTAAAATTAATAAAGATGGAACGGAATTAAATCCAAAAAATCTTAAAAAATTTGATCTTGTTGTTTTATTAACAAATCATAGTAAATTTGATTACGAAATGATTTATGAAAATTCTGAAACCATAATCGATACAAGGGGCGTTTTCAGCATTGATAGAAAAAAAATTATAAGGGCTTAATGAAATTTTCAATTATCGGACCAGGCGGTTACATTGGACAAAGACATATTCATGCAATACATCATAATAATGGAAAAATAATATCTTATTTAGACCTTAAAAAATGTGACTCGTTAAGTAACAATATCAATTTTTTTTCAAAGGAAGATATGTTCTTTGAACATTTAAAAGAATCAAAACCTGATTTTTGTGTAGTATGTTCTCCAAATTATCTTCATTCCAATCATATTATTTCAAGTCTTCAATCAGGTATTAATGTTATTTCAGAAAAACCTAATTGTATCTCTAATGAGGAGTTTTTAATGATTGAAAAAAAAATTGAAGAAACAAATTTAGAGGTCCACACTATAATGCAATTAAGACTGCATCCTGTTCTAGAAAAGTTGAAAGCGATATCTACTGATACCAACTCAAGAAAAAAAGCCCAAATATCTTTTATAACACCTAGAGATTCTGAGTATCTTGAATCATGGAAAACAAAAAAAGAATTTTCTGGAGGCATTCTCTTTAATCTAGGTGTTCATTATTTTGATTTATTAATTCAGGCTTTTGGAGAAGCATTAAAATCTGAAGTATTTTATAATGAAGCTTATAAAGCCAAAGGCCAAACAACTTTTAAAAATTTAGATGTGGAGTGGTATTTTTCTATTGATCCAGATGACCAAAATAATGGCAAGGCTTTAGAAAGGTTATTTGAAATTGACAATGAAAAAATTGAATTTAGTAAGGTACCAAATGATTTGCATTATGAAAATTATGTTGAGATATTAAAAGGATCTAGTATGTTTAGCTTCAAAGAAATTGCTTTGACAATGAATTTTATGTTTTCAATAAATGAATAATAACAAAAATTTTTTCTGTCATGAATCTTCATTTATTGATGAAGGGGCATTTATTGGATCAAATACAAAAATATGGCATTTCAGCCATATTCTTAGCAATACAAATGTTGGTGATAATTGCTCTATTGGACAAAATGTTGTTATAGGTCCAAACGTAAATATAGGAAATGGCTGTAAGATTCAAAATAATGTTTCAGTATATGATGGAATTAAGCTGGAAAATGATGTGTTCCTTGGACCTTCTTGTGTATTTACAAATGTTATTAATCCAAGAGCATTTGTTGAAAGGAAGGATGAATTTCAAACAACATTAATCAAAAAAGGGGCTTCAATAGGTGCAAATGCCACTATTATTTGTGGAGTAACAATTGGGGAATATTCTATTATTGGAGCAGGATCAGTCGTTACAAAAGATGTTGAACCCTACACAGTAGTAATTGGTAATCCTGCAAAATTTTATTGTATGGCTTCAAAAGAAGGAGATATTCTTGATTCAAATCTTGTCTCAAAGAAAACAGGTACAAAATATATTTTAAATGATGGAGTAATCACTGAGAAATGATTAAATTCATAGACTTAGAAAGGCAAAGAAAAAATTTACCAATTGATCTCAATAAAGTAATTAAAGAAATTATCAATGAGGGACAGTTTATTTCTGGTAAAGAGGTTTCCTCATTAGAGAATTTGTTACAAGAATATATCTCGTCACCTGCTGTTGCAGTAGCAAATGGAACAGATGCTCTTTCAATTGCACTTATGGCGTTGAACATAAAACCAGGAGATGAAGTCATTATTCCATCTTTTACATGGGTTTCTACAGCAGAGGTTATATGTCTTCTTGGAGCAAAGCCAGTTTTCGTTGATATCGATACAAACTTTAATATTGATCTTAATAAAATAGAACCAAAGATATCTGAAAAGACAAAAGCAATTATGCCAGTTTCTATGTTTGGAAGATGTCCAGATCTCATGAAAATTAAAGAATTAGCTATGCAATATAATCTTTTTACGGTTGAGGATGGTGCACAAAGTTTTGGTGCTAAATCTAATAATAATTTTTCTTGCAACGTTCTCGATATCTCAACGACAAGCTTTTTCCCTTCAAAGCCGCTTGGATGCTATGGTGATGGGGGCGCTATTTTCTCAAAAGATGAAGACTTATTGAAGAAAATTATGACAATACCAAAACACGGACAAATCGGAAGATATAACTATGTAGAGATTGGCATGAATAGCAGATTGGATACTATACAAGCAGGAATTTTGATTGAAAAACTTAAAATATTTGAGGATGAAATTATAAAAAGAAATTTAGTTGCTCAACTATACGAGAAACATCTACATAAATATAAATTAATAACAACTCCCAAAATACCTTCAAATGAAAATAGATCAGTCTGGGCACAATATACGATTATACTTAACAATGAAATTGCTAATAAAAGAGATGAAATTATGTCAAATCTAAAAAATTTGGGTATTCCAACAGCACTTTACTATCCAGTCCCACTCCATACCTCCAAAGTATATAAAAAATTTAATTCTGAAGATCTTGACACAACAATGGATATTGCTAAAAGAGTATTGAGTCTTCCGATGCACCCTTATCTAACTAAAGAGGAAATAAAATTTGTCAGTGATAATTTGATTAGTGTTATAAACGAAATAAATTGAATAGACTTATAAAATGTTTAATTCAGAAAATTGCTCTATTTTATGATTTAATTATTTTTTTATAAGCATTTTCAAACACAATTTTATAAGAATAATTGGTATTGAAAGTTTCTAAAGCCGAGGTTCTCATTTTATTTATCAACTGTAGATCTAATAAAAGCTCTTCAAGAATATTTACAAGGGTTTTGTAATCATTTTCGTCATATATAATTGCTGTATTATTATCTCTCAGATCAGATACTCCACTTCCATCAATTGACGTTAATATGGGGAGGCCAAGCGAAAGGTAATCAATCATTTTATTTGAAATGGTATTTTTAAAAGTATCATTATTAATATATGGGGCAATGCTAAGATTGCATACATTAGCTAAAGCATTAATTTGACTTCTATTAATCCAGCCTGTGAAAAATACATTTTGTAAAGAACTTGATTTATCTTCAGCACTTTTTTTAAGCTCTCCATCCCCACAAATTATGAAATTAATTTTTTTTAGTTTTGTATCAAAAAACTCTGCAGCCTTTAGAACAGGCTCAAAATTAAATGATTTACCAATAGTGCCGACAAAAAATATATTAATAGAAGCATCATTTTTTACAATTCTTTTGGCCCATTCAAGAGACTTTAATTTTTGATCATATTTCTCATCATATGGCATTGACACAAGCGGAAAAACAAAATCGTTTCTATTTTTTTTTCTATCTGAAAGCTCTAAAGACCAGTCAAGAAAACTCTTAGTTATTGCAGAAATTCCATCGGAATCTCTAAAAGTCAAACTAGTAATTAAGTAATATGGTAAAAAAATAATTTTTATAATACTTTTTATTTTTTTTGGAAATGCATCCACTAAATGATCTGGCCAAGGATCTTTTACATCAACAAAATATTTTATTTGTTTTCTTTTAAACCAACGTGAAACAAAATATGCGACTTCCATAGGAGGAAATCCTATAAAGCCAATATCAGGAATATCTTTTCTATTTTTTAATTTTTTTAAAAATCTAATTCCTAAAATAAAGTGATCATATAGTCTAAATATGCTTATATTATTTTTATAGCCAGGACTACTGACCAATTCTATTGTAAGGAGATTAGATATTCTTATTGTTTTATCCTTGTTGAACCTATGCTTACTTTTTTGATGGTAAAAGTTAGAACTCCAAATGATAACTTTATGGCCTCTACTAACAAGAAAATTAGCTAAATTCATTGCCCTCATAGGTCTTGAACCATCTTCATCACAATGCAGAGGTTCACCCGTTTGAAATATCCATATATTCATAAAGAAGTAGGAATAAAATAGATTTTAATTATACATTTAATACATCAAACTGTGACAATAGGAGTTATAATTATTTTTACAACATACATTTTATGAAAAATAATTTATTAGATCTTTCTAATCCAGAAAAATTCCACGAAAACTTAGATATCAAAGGTATTGATAAAAATACTCTTATAAATATGTTGAAATCAATGATATTAATTAGAAAAACTGAACAGCAACTTGCATCATCTAGAAAAGAAGGTTTAATTGGCGGGCCCGTGCATCTAGGTGCAGGACAAGAGGCTATTGCAGTAGGAATATCAGAATTACTTCAATCATCTGATAGAGTTTTTGGTGCTCATAGATCTCACTCTCATTTATTAGCATTAAATCCTGATTTTTATAAATTATTTGCTGAGGTGTTGGGCAAAGAAACAGGATTCTCTAAAGGAATGGGTGGCTCAATGCATTTGTTTGATCAAGAAAGTGGGTTCTATGGATCAGTCCCAATCGTCTCTGGCACTGTTCCACTTGCAGTTGGAGCTGCAATGGCAGCAAGAATGCAGGAAACTAATGATATTGGTGTTGCATATATTGGAGACGGTGCTGTTGAAGAGGGGGTTGTCCACGAATCTTTTAACCTATCTAAAGTGCATAATGCACCAGTACTTTTTGTAATAGAGAACAATCTTTTTGCAAGTCATATGCATATCTCATTAAGGCAGCCAAGTGACATGATTTCGAGATTTGCTACAGCTAATAATATTCCTTATAAATTGCTGGATGGAAACGATGTTTGTGCGATTTATAATGCAGCAAAAGAACAAATAACAGAAATGAGAAATGGAGCAGGCCCAAGACTTATAGAATTAGTCACATATCGTCACTATGGACATGTTGATTGGAGAGACGATGTGGATGTAGGAGTAGCAAGATCCTTAGATGATATTGAGAACTGGAAGGCAAGAGACCCAATCTCTCGTTTGTCAAAATCAATGATTATAAATGAAATTTGGACTATAGATGAAGAAGAAATTTATACCAAGGAGCTTGATGCTCTGATTGCTGAATCATGGAATAAAGCTATGAGCGATAAATATCCTAACATGAATTCAACTCTTGAGTATGTTTATGCAAAGTCCAACAATAAGACTAAGTAATGATGAAGAAATATAATTATGGCACGGCGATTCTTTCAGGATTTGAGTATTTATTAGAAGAATACCCAGAAGTGTTTGTCATTGGTCAGGGTCTTTGGAGTCCTTGGTATGTTGGAAACTCCATGACAGATTTAGATAAAAAATTTGGTGTAGAAAGAATAATAGATACTCCAGTATCTGAATCAGCATGTACTGGTGCAGCTGTTGGAGCTTCTTTAGCAGGAATGAAACCAATTGTTGTTCATCCTAGAATGGATTTCATGATTTATGCAATGGACGCGGTTGTAAATCAAGCAGCAAAATGGTCCCATATGTTAGGAGGCCAAGCCCATCCAGGACTAACTATTCGTTCTATCATAAACAGAGGTGGTGAGCAGGGTGCACAACATTCGCAGGCTTTGCATGCTTGGTTTGCTCATGTTCCTGGTTTACGAGTTGTTATGCCCACCACAGTTGCAGATGCAAGAGATTTATTAATAGCATCTGTTTTATCTCCAGATCCAGTAATGTTCATTGATGATAGGTGGCTTTATGATCAAGAGGATGAACTTCCTGCCATAGAAGAAATCAGCTTGATTGATCAAAAACCAAATATTTCAATCGAAGGTGATGATATTACAATTGTTAGTTGTGGACATACATCCTTATTATCTAGAGATGCAGCCAATATGCTAGAGAGTAATAACATCTCAGCAGAGGTTATAGATGTTAGGGTATTGAACCCCTTCTTCGCTGATGATATTGTCTCGTCAGTTAGAAAGACCAGAAATTTACTTGTGGTTGACTGTGGTACCTTAACTGCAGGATTTTCTGCTGAAATTATTGCAAAAGTGGTTGAAAATGTTCCAAATGATTGTCTTGCAAATAAACCTAAAAGATTAGCTTTACCTGATGCTCCTGCACCAACATCCAGAGTATTAGAAAAAGATTATTATATTCAGAGCGAGGATATAGTAGTCGAAGTAAAAAGAATTTTAAATAAATAAGATACTATCTTTTTTCAACAATAATATCACTGCCAGGTGGTGGGAATGGATAAAGACTTTTTTGTCTTTTTGATATTTCGATAATCTCTTCATCCACGTTTAGCTCTGTAAGTATTTTAACAATTTTGCCAAGGGCTCTTTCTCTAGAGAAAATAGCTATAATAGTTAAAAATATTAGTTGTAAATCAAGTATGAAAGACTGATTATCTATATATATAAGACCTAATCTACTTTTCCATGGCCTTATTAATTGATTATAAGCAATATCGGGATCAGGCTTATCAGCAAGAATGTTACCTTCATCAGAAAAAACGATAGACGATATATCTGTAATTCCAGGTTTAACATTAAGCAGACCCTGTTCGATATTAGTATATAGATCTGTTTCTTTTTTTATATTTGGTCTGGGACCAACAAGACTCATATCACCAATTAAAACATTCCAAAGTTGACTTAACTCATCTAATTTAAATTTTCTAATAATATTACCAATTCGAGTAATTCTTTCATCATTTGATCCTGTTGAATCTACACCAGATGCATCTGCATTTACAATCATTGATCTTAACTTCACCATTTTAAATAAGACTTTGTCCTTTCCGACTCGCAATGGAATATAAAAAGGAGATTTAAAATCTTGAATCCAAACTAAGAAAATTACTGGAATAAGAACAGGCGCACTCAATAGAAGTCCAATTAGTGAAACAGTGAAGTCAAATATCCTTTTCAAAATTATCTTCTATAAAATTCTTCAACTTTATCACAAACATAATGCACATCATCGTCGCTTACGAATACATTCATAGGTAACATTATGCATCTTTCAAAAAATATTTCTGTATTCGGGCAGTGTTGATCAAAGCCAAGGTTTTTAAATTGATGAATTGCCAATCCCCCCCATTGAATTAGAGTACCAATACCATTCTCTTTTAAAAATTTTTGAAGTCCATTCCTATTATCAGCCTGTAATTCATAATTTTGATAAGTATCAAAATTATCACCCTCAGTAACAGGGCCAGCTGGTAATTGGAGTTCATTAATTCCTTCAAGACGATCTTGGTATATTTTTGCAACCTCCCTTCTTCTATTAATCACCTTGTCATAGGTTTTTTAATTTAAAACTAAGTATGGCTGCTTGGATGTTATCAAGACGCGAGTTTCTACCCCATCTTTTTACCTCACCGTCAAGATCTCTCCCATGATCATGGATTTGATACATCTTATGGTAAAGATCTTTATCTTTGACTAAAATACCGCCTGCATCTCCTAAACAACCTAAAACTTTTGCAGGAAAAAAGCTAATATCAGATGCTAGACCAAATGTCCCAGCATGTTGACCTTTATATCTGGATCCTAAGGCTTGAGCTGCATCTTCAACTATAAAAAGACTTTTTTTATCAGCAATCATTTTTATTGAATCCATATCACAAACTCTACCATTAAGTTGAGTAGGCATAATTCCAACAGTATTTTCTGTAATTGCATTTTCAATGGCAGATGGGCAAATAAGATTATCATCATCTTTAATATCCACTGGTATTGGTATTCCTCCTGCGACTTTTATAGCAGAAGCTGTAGCTAACATTGTATGTGACGAAATTATGATTTCATCACCATTGTTAATACCAATAGCTTCAAGAAAGATCTCCATACCATCTGTAGCATTACCAACACCAATTGAGTAATTAGTTTCTGCATATTCAGCTAATTCATTTTCGAAATCAAACACAGCTTGTTGAAGAATAAAACCTCCTGTGGAAGAAACATTATCAATGATAGATAAGAAGTCATCTCTATCATCTTTCCAAAGCCTAGGATACTCAAAAAAAGGAACAGTTTTAGTTGTCATGATATATCTTTGTGTTAAGTTAAATTTTGTTCAAATATGATTTAATTTTACACTCTTTTTTATAGTGTATGTGTATAAATATCTTACTATAATTATTCATGTACACTAAAATAACACTTAATGATTAAATTTGTTAATAATAATCTTGACGCTCCATATGTCAAATTTAAGGAAGAATACGATAAGGCTGTATCA
>CABYPB010000013.1 GCA_902520725.1 uncultured SAR86 cluster bacterium
AGCTATATTTTTACAAGATTTTTTTTGAGTATTTTTTGTTTTAATTATATGGGGATAAGTTTTATGGCCTGCACCAATAATTAGATCATAATAATTTTCTTTAACTTTATCGATATATCTAAAAAAAGGAATGCTGCCATTAACGGTTCTAGATTCAATATTTAAGTTTAAGCTATTAGATAATTCATCAAGCAAAACTTGGACTTGTTTCTCATGCCCAATATTATTATCTTTTATCCAAAGTACGTTCATCGACTTCTATTATTATATATACTGAAAATTATACATAGGGTAAATTCATTTATATGCATTCAAAAAACTTGACTAAAGATACAGAATTAAAAAATATTGCAATAGCACTTATTTCACAATATGGAGATGATGCAGATGCTGTTGCAACCTTAAGAGCGGCAGAATATGCAGCAGAGCTAAATAATGAGGAATGGATCAAGTGGGAATCTATTATCATATTAATAAATCAGATAAATAATAGTCCGGACCTTAATGGCTAAAGTTTATAATTAATCAAAAAATAGTTACTCTATATATATGAAGTTAGATTTTCTTTCAAAAAAATATAAAAATATATTAATCTCATCTTTAGGCGCTTTTCTTTGCATGTTTTTAATTGCACTTATCAACAGCATAGATTCATCAAATATTTGGTTGATACCACCATTTGGAGCAAGTTTAGTTTTGGTTATGTCAGTCCATGACAGCCCACTTGCAAAGCCTAGAAATGTATTCTTTGGTCACATTTTATCAGCATCATCGGGCGTATTAATATTTTATTTCTTTGGAAACTCTCCATTTTCTTTAGCTCTTGGACTTTCTCTTGCAATAATGATCATGCAAGTAACTAGTACTATTCATCCTCCTGCGGGTGCAAATCCAGTTATAGCAATACTTGGAGCAAAGACCTTTGAATTCGTTATAATGCCAGTTGCAATAGGGGCTTCATTTATCGTCATTTTCGCTTTGATATATAACAAAGTATGGAAAAGATAATAATTTTTACAAAGAAACAAAATGGGCAAAATTGAAGAAAAAATTATAAATTTATTAAATTCAAAGTTGAATCCTTCAATACTAAAAGTAGTTAATGAAAGTCACATGCACAATGTTCCAGAAGGATCTGAAAGTCACTTTAAACTTATTATTGTTAGCGAAAGCTTTAAAAACATACCAATATTAAAAAGGCATAAAATAATTTATAAAGAATTAGATAATTTAATGGATTTAATACACGCAGTTTCCATACATCCATTTGATGAGGATGAATACAAAAAAAATCCATTTACAATAGACACTCCTGATTGTGTTAACAAATAGCTATGCGTATCGATCTAAATAAACTAGCTAAACAACTATTACATAAATATTTAGTTATTCTTTTTATTGTATTTGTTGTGACTGTTATTTCCGGGTTTGGACTGACTAATTTTAAATTAGATGCATCATCTGATGCCTTGGTGCTTGAGAATGATGAATCTTTAAAAGCTTATAGAGAAGCAGAGTATGAATTTGGCGATTCAAGCTTTTTGATTATTACGTATGAACCAAATCAAGAATTATTCTCAGATTATTCTATTAACAGAATAGCTAATCTTGAAAATGACTTAAAAAATATTGATGGTGTTGATTCAGTGCTTTCATTATTGGATGCACCCATTTTTTTTCAACCAAAAGTTGGATTAACTCAAGTTGCTGATAATTTAAAAGACCTTACCTTCGAAGACATAAATCTTGAGCTAGCAAAAGATGAAATAATAAATAATCCAATTTATAAAGAATTAATTATTAGTAATGATGGGTCTGTTACTGCCATGCAAGTAGTTTTAAGAGGTAATGACGAATACGACTTACTTATAAAAGAAAGATATGAGCTTCTAGATATTTTGTCTTCTAAGGAACCACTATCGAATGATGTAAAAGTTAACCTACAAAAAAGACTTCTAGAAATAAACAAAAGAGTAAGCACGCTTAATAACCAAGAATCTGATTTTAATAAACAGCTTATAAGTAAAATAAGAAACGTAATATCTAAATATAAAGACGAAGCAACGATATATCTTGGCGGACCATCAATGATTGCAACTGATATGATGCAATATATAGAATCAGATCTCATAATATTTGGTTCAGCTGTTGCTCTTATCTTCGCCTTAATGCTTTTTATATTTTTTGGCTCATTATGGTTTGTTTTACTACCATTAATGAATGCATTCCTTGCTACATTTATTACTGCTGGATTTCTTGGTTATATGGACTGGAAAATAAGTGTGGTTTCATCCAATTTCATAGCACTTTTATTAATTTTGACAATCTCATTAACGGTGCACTTATTGGTAAAAATAAATGAGTTAAATAAACAAACTAATTTTGAAGATGCAATTATTCAAGGTTACGATCAAATGTTTGCACCGTGTTTCTTTGCTGCTCTAACAACAGCTGTTGCATTCTTATCTTTAACTTTTGGAGATTTAAAACCTGTTATTGAATTTGGAAAAATGATGGCTTTTGGGATTTCTATTGCTTTTATGCTTACATTCACATTTTTACCGTGCGCACTGTATTTTATTAAACAATCAAATACTAAAGATTACCTATCACTCCATAGAGTTACTCAGACATTATTAAATTTTTCACAAAATAACAGACACTTCATAACACTTTCATTCATAACGTTATTTTCAATTCTTTGTTTTGGTATATCAAAATTAGAAGTTGAAAATAGATTTATTGATTACTTTGATGAAGAAACAGAAATATATAAAGGTATGTATGAAATAGATTCTAAGCTTGGTGGCACTGCTACATTAGACATAATTATTTCTCAGCCTGATGATAGCTTTGAATCTATTGAAATTCAGGATGAATTCTTTGAAGACGACCTATTTGAAGATGAAACAAGTGAGGCAGCTGGATATTGGTGGAATATATACTCTTTAAATGAATTGGAAAAAATTCACGACTATCTAGACTCTATACCTGAAATTGGTAAGGTATTAAGCGTTGCTAGTGGAGTTAAATTAGCAAGACAGATTAATGACGGTGAAGATTTAAATGATCTTGAACTTGCGCTGCTAAGATCAGTCTTACCAGAAGATATAAGAGAGTCTTTACTATATTCATATATTAACAAGGATGACTCAGTTGTAAGAATCTCTACAAGAGTAAATGAATCAGCATCAAATCTTAATCGTAATGATTTGTTAAATATGATTGATAACAAATTACAAACTGAATTTAACTTAGACCCATCTCAATATGAGATGACAGGCTTAGCAGTCTTATATAACAACATGCTTCAGTCATTATTTAAATCTCAAATTGGGTCATTGTTAATAGTTTTTGCAGTTATTTCATTAATGCTTCTTTTAATATTTAAATCAATTAAGATCATGATAATTGGTTTAATACCAAATATTTTTGTAGCTTCTTCTGTAATGGGTTTGTTAGGACTTTTAAATATACCTTTAGATATTATGACTATTACTGTAGCTGCAATAAGTGTAGGTATGGCTGTCGATAACACTATTCATTATATATATAGATATAAAAAAGAACTAAAAGTAACAAATTCTGCAAAAAATGCTTTAAAAAATGCTCATGCAACGACAGGTAGGGCAATATTTTACACAGCATCTACAATTGCAGCAGGTTTTTGTATCTTATCCTTATCGAATTTCTTCCCAACTATCTTATTTGGTTTATTTACATCAATCGCTATGATTTTAGCTTTTGTAAGTTCCTTAACTTTATTGCCTAATCTATTAGTCAAATACAAAGTTTTTCAATAATATTGTTATATGGGACCACTAAGTAATATAAAAGTTCTCGAATTTTCTGGTATTGGGCCCGGTCCATATTGTGGAATGTTATTAGCTGATATGGGCGCGGATGTAATAAGAATTGGAAGAAAGGATTCAGAAGGGCTTGAGAATAAATATGATATCCACAATAGATCCAAAAGATCTATAACAGCAGATCTAAAGAATAAAAACACTATCTCTGAGATTTTAAAGTTAATTGAACAGGTAGATGTAATATTCGAAGGTTTCAGGCCTGGTGTTATGGAAAAACTTGGTCTTGGACCAGATATTTGTTTAGCAAGGAATTCCAAGCTAGTTTATGGCAGGATGACTGGCTGGGGTCAAGATGGACCAATGTCTAATTTAGCAGGCCATGACATCAACTACATAAGTTTATCTGGAGCCTTAAATTCAATAGGCAGAAAAGATTCTAATCCAATTCCACCTTTAAATTTAATTGGCGATTACGGTGGTGGTGGGATGCATTTAGCATTTGGTATTGTTTCAGGTTTAATTCATTCTTTGAAAACAGGGGAGGGACAAGTAGTTGACTCTGCCATGGTTGATGGATCACTTTCATTAATGTCATTCTTCTATTCACTTAAAGAAATGGGTCATTGGGAAGACAATAGAGAATCTAACTTACTTGATGGTTACGCACATTTTTATGATACATATGAGTGTAAAGATAATAAATTTTTAGCAATAGGGTCTATAGAACCACAATTTTATAGTGAACTTATTGAAAAGTTAGATATAGATGATGACAAGTTCAAAGATCAATACAATAAAGATTTATGGCCAGAACTAAAAGAGAAGATGGCATTAAAAATCAAATTAAAATCGAGAACTGAGTGGATTGATGTATTTTCAGATAGTGATGCATGTGTTTCACCAGTGTTAAGCATGGAAGAGGCTCAGAATCATCCTCACAACGTTTCAAGAGAGGCTTTTACTGAAATTGATGGATTCAATCAACCAAATGCTTCCCCGAGATATTCCAAGACAAATCCAAAAATTAAACATAATGCTAAAAAAATTGGAGCAGATATAGATAATGTTTGTTCCGAATTTAATTTATCTAAAGAAGCGTTTTAAGACTCAAAAAAATTCAAACTATTAATATAAGTTTCTTTTCTGAGAGTGTCATCATCAATCTCCATCAGCATGGCAATCTCAGATGCTATATGATTTAGATTAATTGGCTCGTTCCTATTGTTTTTTGGTTTATTAGGTAAATCTTTAGGAATCAGGTAAGGGCAGTCAGTTTCAATCATTAATTTTGATAGTGGGATATTTTTTACAGCCTTACGTAGCTCAGTATTTCTTTTTTCATCACATATCCATCCAGTTATACCAATATAACAACCAAGTTCTAAGTAATCCTCAAGCTGTGATTGAGTTCCTGTAAAGCAATGAACAACTAACTTATTAATATCACATGAATATTTCCTTAAAATTTTTATAAAATCATCATGTGAATCTCTTTGATGCAAAAACAGTGGTTTGTTTGTATCAATCGCAATTTTAACCTGTTCCTCAAATGCATATATTTGCTCTTCATAAGTTGATAAATTTCTAAAAAAATCTAATCCTGTTTCTCCAATAGCATGAGGATTATATTTGTTAATAGTATCTTTTATACTTTTTAAATATTCATCATTGACTTCATTAGCATGATGGGGGTGAACTCCAATCGTGAAGAACATTTGTTTTGAGTAAAGACTGTATATTTCTAATAATTTGTCTAAATCTCTTAACCTACTGCAAATAAGACCAAATTTAGTAACTTTATTTAAAACAGCTCTATTTATAATCTCATCAAGATCACTATCAAATCTATCGCTTGAAAAGTTACAGGCTATATCAGCTATGTCATGCATATTTATATATACTAATTTTTAATAATATTAATTATGAACTAAAATTAATCTATCATGAATCAATTTGATAGATTTCAAGAGGCATTAAAATTAAATTCAGTTGACGATAATAAATTTATTGTTAATCCAGATATCAATTATTTTGTTGGTAATACACCTCATGGTGGTTATTTAATGGCGCTAATGCACAAAGCTCTTACTAAAGTATTACCTCATTCAACAGCCATAAGTTCGTCAGTTCAGTATCTTGATAGAATAGATGCAAAACCCTTTGAACTAGAAGTAGAAATATTTAAAACAAGTAGAGGTAGTTCATCTGGAATAGTGAAATTAAAACAAGACAATAAAATCTGCACTACTTTTACTGGAACATGCTCTGATTTTGAATATATGAAAGGATATGATGATCTTCACAAACCATTACCTAACATCTTTAATGATTATGACAAAAAAGATTACGTAAAGATGAATTACGACAAGATTTCAAAAGGTTTTACACCAGCATTTATTCAACAGCTTGAATGTTCAATCCATCCAGATCATGCATGGTGGAAAAGAGAATCAGATCTAAATAAAAAAGATAATGACGCAAGATGTTCTGCGTTTTTAGAAATGAAAGGAGGAACTCCGGATCAATTCTGTTTATCTTTCTATTCAGATATTCTACCTCCTGTTGTTTGTAACAAATTTGGCCCATTAGGATGGATTCCTACAATCACATTAACAACACATATCAGAAAAATTCCATCAACATCTATTTTGTATGCTGACTTTAGAGCTTCAGATATAAATAAAGGTTACTTTGAGCAAGATTGTAATATATGGGATTTAGATGGAAATTTAGTTGCTTCGAGCCGTCAACTAACTAGAATACTAAAGTCAGAAGAAAAATTATCTTAATATATTTATAAAAGGACTATCTAATGCAATTTAAAGGTACTAAAAACTACATATCAACCGAAGATCTCAGTATGGCTGTAAATGCTGCTAAGTCCCTTGAAAGACCATTGCTAGTTAAAGGTGAGCCTGGAACAGGCAAGACTTTATTGGCAATTGAAGTTGCAAGTGCATTAAATATGGAATTAATAGAGTGGCATATTAAATCTACAACAAAGGCATCTCAAGGCCTTTATGAATATGATGCTGTTACAAGATTAAGGGACTCACAACTTGGAGATGAAAGAGTCAAAGATATCAAAAACTATATTAAAAAGGGTAAGCTTTGGGACGCATTTACTTCAGAGAAACAAGTTGTTTTATTGATAGATGAAATAGATAAAGCAGATATTGAATTTCCAAATGACCTTTTACAAGAGCTAGATAGAATGGAATTCTTTTGCTATGAGACTGGTGAAACTATTAAAGCAAAGCATAGACCATTGATCATAATGACATCAAATAATGAAAAAGAGCTTCCCGATGCTTTTTTAAGAAGATGTTTTTTTCACTATATTCAGTTTCCTGACAGAGATACTATGAATAAGATAGTATCTGTTCATTATCCAAAAATAAAAAAGAAACTAGTTAGCGAGGCATTAGAAATATTTTTTGATTTAAGAAAAATTCCTGGATTAAAGAAAAAGCCATCAACCTCAGAACTAATAGACTGGTTAAAATTATTATTATCTGATGACATGCCTGATGAAATTCTAAAAAATGCTGATTCCTCAAAAGCCATACCTCCCTTGTATGGAGCTTTGTTAAAAAATGAACAAGATGTTCAACTGCTTGAAAGATTAGCTTTTATGTCAAGAAGAGAAGCAAATACTAAATAGATGTTAATCAATCTATTTCAAACAATAAGGTCTGCAGGAGTTCCATGCACTCTTAGAGAGCTATTAGATCTATTGGGCGCATTAGAAAATCAATTGGTTTATGCAAACATAGATGATTTTTATTACTTATCACGAACAATATTGGTTAAGGATGAAAAACATTTTGATAAATTTGATAAGGCATTCGATATTTATTTCAAAGGTATTGAAAAAATGGAAGATATTTTTCAAGCTCTTATTCCAGAGGACTGGTTAAGAAAAGCATTTGAAAAAGAATTAGATCCTGAAGAGTTAAAAAAGATTAAGTCACTTGGTGGATTAGAGAAACTCCTTGAAGAATTTAAAAAAAGATTAGAAGAACAAAAAGAAAGACATGAAGGTGGCAACAAATGGGTGGGAACAAATGGAACGTCTCCATATGGTCATGGTGGCCAAAACCCTGAAGGAATTAGAATAGGTGGTCCTGGAGGTCAAAAGAAGGCTGTTAAGGTTTGGGAGCAAAGGCAATATTCAAATCTAGATGATTCAGTGATTATTGGTACAAGGGATATTAAGATGGCCCTAAGACGTTTAAGAAAATTTGCCAGACAAGGTAATGAGCTCGAATTAGATATGGATGATACTATTAAGTCTACAGCTAAAAATGCTGGTTATCTTGACATAAAAATGGTCCCTGAAAGACTAAATTCAGTCAAAGTTATTGTTTTATTTGATGTTGGAGGATCAATGGATCCGTACGTAAAACTTTGTGAAGAGCTTTTTTCTGCAATAAAAACAGAATTTAAAAATTTAGAGTATTTTTATTTTCATAATTGTATTTATGAATCTGTATGGAGAGATAACAGAAGAAGGTCACAAGAACGATTTTTAGTTCAAGATATTATAAATAAGTATTCTTCTGACTATAAAATTATCATTGTGGGTGATGCAACAATGGCACCTTATGAAATTACCAATGCTGGAGGCTCGATTGAGCATTGGAATGAGGAGGCAGGCCATATATGGATAAAAAGATTATCAGAACACTTTGAAAACATGGCTTGGTTAAATCCTGTCCCTGATGATCACTGGGACTACACGTCTTCGATATGTATTATTAAAGACTTATTTGAAAATAGGATGTATCCTTTAACATTAAAAGGATTAGAAGATGGAATGGCGGAGCTATCAAAATGAGCAATGAAACAGTAAAAGTTAACGGAATTAAATGGGGCCCTTTTAGATTAAGAATTCCTTTCATTCATATAAAATTTAGAACCGCAGAATTCCTTCAAGGTATGGTCATATCAGGTGCTACTGCATTTGCTGGAATTCCTATTGCAATGGGAATGGGGCTAACTTTTGAAGAAGGTGTAGCACTATCGTTTATTGCTGGAACACTTATTGCATCTGGACCAATAATATTTGGTGTTCCATTTGCCCCTGGATGGGTAACTCCAGCATATCCAATAGTAATTGGTGTATTTGCCACAATGGGTTATTACCTTCCTTCTGGAGCTGAATATCAAGTTGAAACTTTTCAATTCATGTCAGCTCTTTGTATTGAATTTACTCTACTAGTTGCATTTTTAGGCATGACTGGATTAAGTGAAAAGATTGTTAAAAATATACCTAATGCGCTTAAATCTGGAATAATATTAGGCGCAGCTGTTGCTGCTTTTTATCAAGTTTTCTTTAAAGAATTTGATGTTAAGTATATGGAGCAACCAATTGCAATGACAGTTGCATTAACACTTTGCATATTAACTACATTTTCTGACCCTTTTAAAAGGTTGGCTGCTAAAAATATTTTTTTCCAAAAAGTTGCCTCATTAGGACTATTGCCTGGTTTTTTAATTGCTGGAATTGTTGCTTATTCTGTTGGTGAAGCTACATTAGACATAACATGGGGTTTTGCCTTTCCTGATGTTGTAACATTATTTGAGAGAACTTCTCCACTTTCAATTGGCTTTCCTTCAATATCAATGTATGTAGATGCTTTACCTTTAGTGATTATTGGATATATTTTGCTCTTTGGTGACATTATTACAGGTCAAGAAATACTTAATGAAGCTCAGAAAGAAAGACCTGACGAACCAATAAATATTGATTCTAATAAATTTCATCTTTCTATAGCTGTTAGAAACCTTCTTGGTTTAATTGTAAATCCTAATTTTCCAACACAAGGAGCGCTTTGGACAGGGGTTCATGTAGTTGTAGCTGAGAGATGGAAAAAGGGCCCAAGTGAAATGCCATCTTTGTTTGATGGTCTTGGCTCATATTATTTAATGGCTCTTCCATTTTTATATGTAACATTGCCTTTTATTACGTTAATGGAACCATTAATGAATATAGCTTTGAATTTAACTCTTGTTTTAACTGGTTTTGCTTGTGCATACGTTGCCCTTGCAATTCCTAAAAGCAATCCTGAAATGGCGTCATCATTATTAATAGCTTTGTTAATTGCTTTTTCAGGTGAATATGTATGGTTGGGATTACTAATTGGAATTATTTTAAGTATTTTTGTAGTTGGCAAAGATCAACCAACTGCTAATTAAATATATATGTCTTTCGCACTCGAGATAAAAAATCTTAAAAAAGTTTATGCTGGAGGCACGGAAGCGCTTAAAGGAATCTCTTTAAATGTTAAAGAAGGAGATTTTTATGCTCTACTTGGACCAAATGGTGCTGGTAAGTCCTCTACTATAGGCATTATTGGAACTTTAGTTACTAAAACATCTGGAAGTGTAAAAATTTTTGATGTAGATATTGATGAGAATGTTGCAATTGCAAAATCAATGTTAGGAGTTGTGTCTCAAGAAATTAACTTTTCACAATTTGAGAAAGTCCATGATATTGTTATTACTCAAGCAGGCTTCTACGGAATTAAGAAAAGTATTGCTGAACCTAAGGTTGAAGAGATGCTAAAACGTCTTGGGTTATGGGATAAAAGAAATGATCAGGCCAGAACTTTATCTGGAGGATATAAACGAAGACTTATGATAGCAAAAGCATTAATCCATGAACCAAAATTATTAATCTTAGATGAGCCTACTGCTGGAGTAGATATTGAATTAAGACGTGAGATGTGGTCATTTCTTAAAGAAATAAATGAGAAGGGAACAACAATAATATTAACTACACATTATTTAGAAGAAGCAGAACAATTATGCCGAAATATAGGCATTATTGATTATGGAGAAATAGTTGCAGATACAAGTATGAAAGATCTATTGAGCAGGCTAGATGTTCAAGGTTTTATCATGGATTTAGACAAACCATTAGAAAAAGAACCAACTGTTGAAGGTTTTGAACTAAAATTAGAAGATCCATCAACACTCTTTGCAGCGGTCAATAAGGATAAATCTATAAATAGTCTATTTGGTGAGCTCAATAAACTTGGAATTAAAGTTAAATCAATGAGAAATGAATCTAATAGATTGGAAGAATTATTTATCGAAATGATTAAGAAAAAATGAAGCATAACAACATAAATATATCTGTAACCCTTTGGACACTGGCTTCAAAAGAAGTGAGAAGATTTATGAGAATATGGGTCCAAACTTTAGTACCACCTGCAGTGACTATGTCTTTGTATTTTGTTATTTTTGGATCATTGATTGGACCAAATATAAAACCTGAAGTAACTGATGGTTTTGACTATGTTCAATACATGATACCGGGCTTAATCATGATGACAGTAATAACTAATTCCTATGCAAATGTTGTCTCATCTTTTTATTCAGTTAAATTTCAGAAATCAATTGAAGAGCTGTTAATTTCTCCAATGCCTAATTGGACAATACTTTTAGGGTTTATTATTGGTGGGGTTTGTAGGGGGGTCTTAGTTGGCATTATTGTCTTTTGTGTAAGTCTATTCTTTTATCCTGATTTCGAAATTGCAAATCCATTATTAACAATTACTGTGCTTCTTCTAACCTCAATACTATTTTCACTTATGGGTTTCATAAATGCAGTTTATGCTGATAGCTTTGATGATATATCTGTTATACCAACATTTGTTCTAACTCCTCTCATTTATTTAGGTGGAGTATTTTATTCAATCAATATGCTCCCAGATTTCTGGAGATCTGTATCTCAAGCTAATCCGATGTTGTATGTAGTTAATACATTTAGAGAAGGAATGCTTGGTACAAGTGATGTATCAATAACATTTTCGTTATCAATGATTGTTTTATTTATAGTATGTTTTAGTGCTCTATCGTTATATTTATTAAAAAGGGGAACGGGTATAAGAGAATGACCACCAAAGTACTCGGAAAAAATGCCATTCAAAGCAGTTTAAAGGGCATTAAAATACTAGATAACATTGAAAGAAATCAGACAGGTATTAAGTATGGTTTAGATATATGGAATGTGTATGATTTTTTATTTAGAGATAAAAACAATTTGCCAAAATTAAAAGTTCTAGAGATATCCATTCCATCATCATCTAACTACATTGTTGAATCAAAATCAATGAAGCTTTATTTGAATGAATTTTACAATATATCATTTAAGAAAGACTCTCTTTTAATTGCAAAGATCAAGACAGATCTTGAAAAAATAATACACTCAGATGTTCGAGTTAGATTTATTAATAAATTTGATCCAGAACCATCATACTTAAACATTAATGATACAACTGCAGTTAAATCTAAATCTAATTCACTACTTAAGTTCAATGGTTTCAGATCAATATGTCCTGTAACTTCTCAACCTGATTTCGCAAATGTTTATATATATTCTGATAAACAAATATCAATAAAATGGGTGAGAGAATACTTAATGTCTTACCAAGATCAAGGTGACTTTCATGAACAATGCATAGAAGCTATATTTAATGATGTGAATGATGAATATAATTGCGAACATCTTGAAGTTTGTGGTCGCTTTCAAAGAAGAGGTGGAATTGATATTAATCCTATTCGGGGTAATAAAAAAAATATTCTTTTTAAAAATTTTAGAGAATTCAATCAATAGTGTTCAAGGAGGGGTGTCTGAGTGGTTTAAGGTGCCTCGTTGGAAACGAGGTGTAGGGCAACCTACCGTAGGTTCGAATCCTATCCCCTCCGCCATCTATGGTAATTTATATTAATTTTTAATATTTAAATTCTAGTCCTAGGTATATTTCTCTTGGCAGTCCTGAAAAATATCTATCACCTCCAAATGCATTAAAATCAGCTCTCTCGGCATATCTTTTATTGGTTACATTCTCAATCTTGAAATATGATTTTAATGATTTAGTAATTTGTCTATTTAATTGAAAATGATAAAGAGTGTGACCATTATATTCATGCTCATTTGCAGCATCTGTAAAATATGAACTCATATGCTCAATTTCAAAACTCACTGTTAAATGGTCTTCTAATTTTAAACTCCAAATAAGATTAGCCATTATTTTGGGAGCGGTATCTATAATATTACCGATCTTTATTCTTTCTCGCATAGACGTATCTGTTTCAAAATTATATTTATGATCACCAAAGGATATATTAGTATTTATATAGTTGTATGGACTCATAAATATATCTAAACTAACATCAATACCTTCATGTTTTGTTTTACCATTATCAATAATAAAATTTTGGGAATCTCTAAAAATTGAATTACTTTTTTTACCTTTGTAAAAGCTTATTTTTCCATCTATTAAATTTAAATTATATTTAGCTCCAATTTCAAGCATCGTTAATGTCTCTGAGTTGATATCACTTATATTTTGTTGTTTCTGTAACCTGTACTTTTCACTAATTTGTGGTGGTCTAAAGCCCACACTTAACTGAGTGAAATAATTAACTTTTTCATTTTTAGTAATTAATCCTAATCTTCCACTAATTTGATTAAAACTATCTTTTGAATCAGAAGGGCGGTTGTAATAACAACCACCAAATCCGCACTGAGATCCATCTTCTTTAGTATTCCCATTTAACATATTATTTGAGTAATCATATTCAATGAACTCAGCTCTAGCATCAGCAAAGGCATTCAACCTATCACTTAAAAAATATTCTTCAATTCCAAGAAATAAAGCAAAAACAGATGAGTTAACTTTATAATCATAATGTTTACCTTTTGGTCTAGTTGCATTATTAAAAGCAGAGCTTGTTGTTAGGTTATTTTTTTGTATTTGCATAATCTCTGATTTAGCTAAATCAACCTGAATACCTTTTATTAAATTGAATGTGTCATAGTCAATTATTTGTTGAAATATCAATCCAGTGCTAATGTGACTGTTTTTTTCCAACGGTGTTCCTGGCAAGTAATGTTGAAGAAACTTCATATCGTTTAAACGAAAGTATGGAGTAACAGATGTAAGGATATTGTCTTCTATTTGAGTAATGGATATAGAAATCTTTTGAGAATTAGCATCTCGATACGCATCAGGATTAAAATTTAATTTACTCAGGCTATCGTTTTTATATGAATTGAAACCATTAATATAACCAGCAGTCTCTTGATTAAGATTAGTAAGTGTAGCGTTTAATTTTGCTTTCCAAGATGCTACGAAAAAACTAGATTGAAATTTTAACTTTTGTTGATCATAACCAGAAGCATTTCTAAAACCATCATTATTTGAAAAAAAACCATCAATACTTATATTTTTTTTATTCCCTACTTTAAGTTTTAAATTTTTATAATTATTTGGACCTATACTTGTATAGATCTTATTTTCTGAATTTACTGGTTTAGATATTATATTTATAACTCCATGCATTGCATTAGCTCCATATCTTGAACTTACTGGACCCTTTATTACTTCAATTTGTTTAGCTACTTCATATGGTGTTTCAATTAATCCATTAACATTACAAAATCCAGATGGTCTTATTGGTAACCCATCTTCAAGAATTAAAAATGATCCACATGCTCCAGGTCCAGTTAGAATTGGAGATCTTATTGCTGTTAAATGTTCTTGGCCTGATCCTCGACTTATCCATGTACCAGATAACCTTCTAAATATTTGTTTTGGATGTTGAGCATTTAAGTTATTCAGATCATCTTCACTAATCGACAAAATAGTTTGATTATTTGAAAAGAGTGACAGACTTTGAATTTTTTTTTCAAATATCGTTATTTCTTCAATTTCATTTGAATTAGATACTATTGATACAAAAAATATTAAAATAAAAAATATATTAATTCTTAATTTCATTTACAGCTCTTGATAGTTTAGGCTTAGCAGAAGCCTAAGTGGTACATTATTATACTTTGATTAAAAACTTGTTTCACAATATATTTCTATGTATTATCAAATAATGTCTATATATAGAGATGATTTGATTGATATTCTTAAAATGTTAATGAATATTGAAAAAGATTTAAATTTAGTCTGCTATTCCGATACACAAAAAAAAATTTATTATACGATTGCATTGAAGATTTCAAAAACAGGATCTTGTAATATTTCGGATGTTATACAAAATTCTGGTCTTTCAAGATCAACCGTTTATAAAACTATTAAAAAATTTGAATTAGATAATATTGTAAAGTTAGATCAATCAAAATCAGACAAAAGAGAATTCAACCTTTCCTTTGTAACAACTTAAAATAATTTAAACTAAATGAAACATTTTTTTAAAGTCTCTATAACAGTTTATTTTTTTTATATGTTCACATACGGAACATGGTATTTTTTTCATGTTATTGATCTTGTAAATCTTCGTATTGATAATGGATGGACTGGGTCGCTTGTTTTTTTACCACATGGTGCAAGAGTGTTAATGGTTTGTTTCTTTAGATATTATTCTCTTCCAGCATTATATTTAGCTGAAATTACTGGTCCATCTCTTCTAAATTATGAGAAATATAATATCAATTATGTAGACGGTTCTAATATTGCATCTATCGGATGTATCATTGCTATTATTTTATCTGTTGAATTAATTAAATGGTCAAAAGTTACAGAAGGTAAATTCTCATTTTTTAAACCAGTAAACTTTAAAAACTATAAGTTTCTGTTTTTAGTCATTGTACTGTCATCACTACTTAGTGGTGTTCTTTGTAATAGTATTCTTACAATTATTAATGATCAAATTAGTATTGATGTATTAACTGTTCTGAGATTTATGATTGGAGACTTTTTAGGTGCAATAACAGTTATAGCAATAATGTGGATTGTTTTTACAACTGCGATAGACACACGAATGATAATATCACCAGAAAATAAGTAAATTCTTTACTACTGTATAAATATACAGTATAATTATTATTATGAGCAATATTATTTATATAAAAAAAGATCCTATACTGATTGAATTAGATGACTCGGTTGATAAAAAGTCTGCAAAAAGAATGATTGCATTTAAATATTTTAATAATAATGAAACCTTATTAAATGAATATTTAGATAAAAACAATTCAAATAGTTCAGGTCTTATCAATAACAAATCTGTTGAACCAAAAGTACAATTAGAATTTTCATTTTAAATTCATAAAAGTTCTTTATTTAGATTCCATACTGTATATAATTTACAAAGGTGTCTTGTTTATCAATTTTTTAAGGGGATTGTTAAACATTTTATTACAACCCTGAACATGGAGGTGGTCCTATTAGTATTTATAAAACAACAGGAAGCGGAGGGTTTACCTTTTGACAGGGGTAAAATCCTAACTTCCGGCTAATTTAAGTTTAGTCATAAATTAGTTCATAACCCTCAATTATATTGGGGGTTTTTTTTAGCATTAATATGGAAATAAGGTATTGGGCATTATTAATTCTTCTTGGAGCAGTTTGGGGCAGCGCCTTTATATTTATTAAAGTTGCAGCACCAGAATTTGGAGCTGTTGCATTAGTTCAAGCAAGATTGGTAATTGCATCATTAATTTTTGTACCATTATTATTAAGAAAAAAATATTTGTTATTATTGAAACCGATTTGGAAACATTCTTTTCTGTTAGCAGTTACTAATAATGCAATTCCTTTCACAATGTTTTCACTTGCTAGCTTTGGATCAGACTCTAATATGTTAGCAATATTAAATGCAACCACTGCTTTTAATACTATGTTAATTGCCTATTTCTGGCTAAGTGAAGATGTATCATTTAAACAGTTAACTGGTTTGATCATGGGTTTTGTTGGTGTTGTAATACTTGTAAATCCAGATTCATCATCTACATCATTGATATCAGCAATATTTTGTTTACTTGGAGCGGCTTGCTATTCATTCTCAACAGTATTTATTCAAAAAAATTCAGCAAAAACTAATAAATTAGTTTTAATTGGTTGGTCAATTATATTCAGTGCGTTTTTAATGATACCTATGACATTTATTTATCCACCTGCATCAATGCCCTCATTTGATGCATTTCTATCAGTCCTATGGCTTGGTGGTGTTTCAACTGGTTTAGCATTCTTAGGATATGTAAGATTAATTGAAAAAATTGGTGCAGTAAAAACCTCGACAGTGGCTTACTTTTTACCAATCTTTGGAATTATTTGGGGATATATATTCTTAGATGAAGTCATAACTCCAAGTATTATAATTGGATGTTTTACAATACTAGTAGGAGTCTTCCTTGCAACATCAAAAAAAATAAAGAAGATCGAAGGACAACCACATGCAACATAAAACACTTGAATTACTTCTCTCTGAAGCAAACAAAGAAATTGAAAGGTTATCATTCGATGACTCCATGAATATTATCAATAATCATCACACAGTAATTATTGATGTTAGAGAGGAATCTGAAGTTAATAATTTAGGAACTATTAAAAATGCTATTCACATTCCACGAGGCTTATTAGAATTTACTCTTATTCCAAACTCTCCAAAGAATCCAGTTCAAATAAATGATGATACTTATATATTAGTTTATTGTGCTGGAGGTTATAGGTCCGCTTTAGCAGCTAAAACTTTAAAAGACCTTGGATTTAACAATATTTATAATCTCGGTGGTTATAGTGAATGGGTTCAAAATGGAGGAGAAATCCAAGTCTAACGCTGCATATATAAAGGAAATTTATATATTATAAATATAATATAACTTGACATAATAATCTCAAAAAAGTCTAATAATCAGAATATATATAGGGGTACCCAATGAAAAAATTTGCATTCACTTTATCTTTTGTTTTTTTACTGTCAGCTAATCTATTTTCACAACAAACTGTTGAAGAAGTGATTGTTACTGCAACCAAAACAGAAAAAACTTTACAAGAAGTTCCTGTAGCTGTATCAGTGGTGACTGCAGATACTATTGAAAAAGCTAACATTACTGATATATATGACCTTAGATCAATTGTTCCATCACTAGATTCAAGAAGATTTACTACACCTACTGAAGCCACATATGTAATTAGAGGTTTTGGAAATGGGTCATACAACCCTGGTATTGAACCTTCAGTAGCTGTTTTTATTGATGGTGTCTATCGTTCTTCAATGCAAGCCCAAATAGCTGACTTACCTGCTATTGAAAGAATAGAGGTCTTAAGAGGACCTCAAAGTACATTATTTGGTAAAAATGCCACAGCTGGTGTCATTAATGTTGTAACAAAAAAACCATCATTTGATGAATCTGGTTATGCGTCTGCCTCAATAGGCTCAAATAATATGAAAAAGTTTAAATATTATAAAACTGGACCATTAGACGAATCTAAAGCATATAGTTTTTATGCAAATATTCATAAAGCTGATGGACACTCAGACAATATGACAACAGGTAATACTACAAATAATAGAGATAGATTTTCTGTTAGAGGTGAAATGTTGTTTGATTTGGCAAATGAGGCTTCACTTAGAGTAACAGTTGATTATGATGAATATAATGAAATATGTTGCGCAGTTGGAAGTGCAAATTATGGTGCAGCAAGCCAAGTGGCTGCTCTGTTAGGTGGGGGCGTAATTCCTAATGATCCATTTACAGAACAAGTATTTTTTGATTTTGATCCAGTTACAGAAGGTGACAATTCTGGTATAACCCTTCACTATAGTAAAGAAGGTGATGGAACTACTCTTGAGAGTATTACCTCAATAAGAAATTCTTATAATACTAATGTTCAGGATGTTGATTTTGATGCAGCTTCAATAGTCAACCCAAGCCCACAAACTAAAGAGTTGGATGCTGTAACTCAAGAATTCAGACTATATTCTAATGATAACGAAAAATTTAATTGGTTAATTGGTGGTTATTATTATCAAGAAGATCTTAATTGGGATGAATCAATATATTTTGGACCATTATGGAGAACCTATGTTGAAGCATTTCTTCCACCAGGAACAATCAGTGGAATTGCTGCAGCATTTGGTATTCCAGACACGCTTTTATTTGCAAGTGGACAAGGTGGAACAGAGACAGCAACTCAAGATAACACCACAACTTCAATATTTGCACAAGTTGATATACAACTTACTGAAAAATTGAGTGCAATTGTAGGTGCAAGTTATATGGAAGACGAAAAAACAGTTTCATATAGTCAAATTAACACAGATGTTCTTTCAAATTTAGATTTTGTTGGAGCTGGAACTTTAGGATTAATTGCAGCTGGTTTTCCGCCTGCACAAGCTGCAGTTCTTGCTAACGATCCTGCTTTTAATCCATTAATTGCTCTTCAGAGCCTTCAATTGCTGCCACAATTTACAAATTTCCCAAATGCAGCTCAAGATGGAAAGAGTTCTGATGACAACATAGATTATACATTTAAGTTATCTTATGAATTAAGTGATACGGTATCAATTTATGGTGGGATATCAACTGGTTTTAAAGCATCTGCATGGAATATATCAAGAAACTCGGATGCCAATGCTGCTGAAGTTGCAGCTCTTGCAGCTGCAGGAACACCAGTAAGTCCAAATAGATCAGTTGGCAGAAGATATGCTGGGCCTGAGGAGGCTGAAGTAACAGAATTAGGTGCTAAAATATTATTATCATCAGGATATCTAAATATCGCACTATTTGATCAAACTATTGATGGTTTCCAATCAAATACATTTATTGGAACCGGTTTTGTTCTTGCTAATGCAGGTTCTCAATCAGCAGACGGTTATGAATTCGATTTAGTATATTCACCACTTGAAAATATTGATCTTATGATGAGCGGAGTATTCCTAGACCCAGTTTATGATTCATTTCCAGGTTCAGCCTTTGGCGATCTCTCAGGAACAACACCGTCTAATATTCCTGAGGATACTATTACAACTTCATTAACATGGAATTGGGATATGAATGGATGGGATGGTTACACAAGAATATCTCATCTTTATTCTAGTGAAGCTATTTTGTTAGAAAATCCTCAAGCTCAAGCTATTATCGATTCTCAAGGAAATGGTTATAGAAAAATGGATACTATTAATTTTTCAACAGGAATTGAAAAAGATAATTTATCTATAAGATTATATGGACAAAATGTAAACGACGATGAATATTTAACATCTGCATTCGTAGCTGTTACAGATTTCACATCTACAACATATTTTGGTTATCCAAATAACTATGCTACATATGGCTTAACTGTTAATTATACTTTTTAATTAATAAGCAATTTAATAAAGGGATTCTTTTGAATCCCTTTTTTTATTGGCGCGCCCGGGAAGATTCGAACTCCCGACCCCTTGGTTCGAAGCCAAGTACTCTGTCCAACTGAGCTACAGGCGCATAGTTTGTGATAGGTTAATTCAATCTATCCAAAGTATCAAAATTTATTTAGATAAGCATTGTAAGAAAATGTACCAAATCTTATAATCTAAGCATTGTATTTCTTTGGGGGAAATCAATGAAACTTCTACAAAACATTATTTTAATTATAATTGGAATATACGTATTAACTTTAGGTTTAGTGTATGTAGATGTATATGACAGCAGGCCTATAATTAGCTTGTTTAAAAATATGCAATCTGATTCCTCTCTTGAAGTTGTTGACTTCTCTGTAGATAAAAAAGATAGCTCAAAAACAAAACCAAAACCCAATAAGAATAGAAATCCATATTATGGTGACTTACATGTTCACACTAAATATTCTTTTGATGCTTATGTCTTCGGTGTAACAGCATCACCAGATGATGCATATAGATATGCAAAAGGTGAAGGTGTTAACCATCCCCTTGGTTACGAAATGAAGTTAAGAGAGCCATTAGACTTTTATTCAGTTACCGATCACGGTTTTTATATGGGTATGATTCAAGCGTACGCTGACACTTCAACAGATATTTCACAAAATAATTTTGCTGAACCTTTTCATAATTTAAATAGATTAGATAACTTAACTGTTGAATCAGCAGGAGAAAGATCAAATATTTTTAGCTCTGTTCTTGGTGCAACAATTATTAAGCCATATCCAGATTGGCATCCAAAATTATTAAAAGCATATTTTACTAGAAATACTCAAGGCGCACTCCGATCATTCGATTACGATATTCATAAATCTGCTTGGGCTGATGTTGCAAGATCAGCAAACGAACATAATGATCCAGGGCACTTTACTACTTTTATTGGGTATGAATATACAACTTCAACAGATATTGAAGGTGGAAATTTACATAGAAACGTTATCTTCAATTCTTCAAAAGCATCTATTAGACCCTGGACAAGAATTGATTCTATTAATCCAGAAGATCTATGGACATGGCAAGATAAGTTAAGAGAAAAGGGTGTTGATACTATTTCTATACCTCACAATTCAAATGGTTCTAATGGTCAGATGTTTGAAATGGAAACATTTAAAGGTAATGCACTTAATACAGAGTATGCTAAAAAGAGAATGAGAAATGAACCAATAGTGGAAATCACGCAAGTCAAAGGTACTTCAGATACTCATCCTTTACTATCACCAGATGATGAATGGGCTGATTTTGAAATTATGGATGTAAGGGTAGGTAGTAGACCACCAACATATAGCAAACCCTCCGGTTCATATGTTAGAGAGGCATACTTAAACGGCCTTACTCTCGAATTTACTAGACAAGGAAACCCATATAAATTTGGATTGATAGGCTCAACAGATACTCATGTTGTTGCTGCATCGCTTGATGAATCTAATTATTGGTCAAAGATAGGGCTTCTTGATGGTGACCCAGAGAATAGAGGCTCAGTTCCATTAAAAGAAGAAAATGTTGAAAGATTAGAAGAATATATGCAAGCTTTTAACCAACCTATAAGTACTGTAAGTTTAGAACAAGGAGAATATGCAAATACAGGTTTTACTCAATGGGGCGCCTCAGGGCTAGCTGCTGTTTGGGCTGAAGAAAATACAAGAGAATCTATTTTTAATGCATTTAGAAGAAAAGAAACTTTTGCAACAACTGGAACAAGAATAGCAGTACGATTTTTTGGTGGTTATGATCTTTCATCAATAGATCTAAATTCGGAGTCTATTGTTAGCGAGGCATACCAAAAAGGTGTAACCATGGGTTCTGATCTACTAAATGATGAGAATAAAAATCCTGAATTTCTTGTATGGGCTCAGAGAGATAAAAATGGAGCACCACTTCAAAGAATACAAATTATAAAGGGCTGGATAGATGCTAATAGTGGAAGACCTAAAGAAAAGGTTTTTGATGTTGCCTGCTCTGATGGTTTGCAGCCTGACTCGTTTACTAATAGATGTCCAGACAATGGAGCTCGCGTAAATATTAATGATTGCTCAATAACTTCAAATGTAGGCTCATCAGAGTTAAAAACTATTTGGAAAGATCCAGAATTTGTTCCTTCAGATAAAACTTTTTATTATGTTCGCGTATTAGAAAATCCAACATGTAGATGGAGTACTTGGGATGCAATTAAAGCTGGATACAAACCTCGTGAAGGTCTTCATGAAACAATACAAGAAAGAGCATGGTCTTCACCAATATGGTATATACCAGAACAGTCTGATATTGAAGTAATTCCTTTAGGAGGAACAATTCAGCTAAGGAATATTGATTAGATATATCTAGATACATTAAATTGAAGTATAAAATATCTATTTTTTTTATTATTGGATTAACTTTATATCTTACTGATATAGGGTCAAATTCTTATGATAAAAAAGAAATTTATATAAGTGATCAAGAGATTATAAGTCTAGTAAATGCCTGGAAATCTCAAGTTGGTAGAAATCCTAATGATGATGAAATAGCTCGTATTATAAATAATCTAGTTGAAGAAGAAATCTTATATAGAGAAGCACTAAAGTTAGGTTTAGATAAAGAAGATCGAATAATTAAAAGGAGATTAGCTCAAAAAATATCTTTTTTAAAACAAGAGTCAAACCCATCGCCTCCTTCAAATGAAGATTTAATTAATTACTACAATGAAAATCATGATAAATATTTTATAGATTCTTCATACACTTTTAGTCATTATTTTTTTTCATCAGAAAATAACTCCAAAAAAAGATCATCTAAAGCTTATAAAGATCTATTAAATAATATTAGTATAAATTCTGATCCTTTCTTCTTGGGGAAGAGCTTTGTTGATATAAATCAAAGAAAGATAAAAAGTGAATTTGGCAGAGATTTTGCTTTAAATTTTAAGGATGTTGAACTTGATAAATGGATTGGTCCAATAGAATCACCATTTGGCCACCATATCATATACGTAACAAATTACATTGAGGGTTATATTCCGGACATTTCTAATGTTTTAAAACAAGTTGAAGTTGATTTTTTACAAAGCCAAAGAGATGTGGCAATTGAAAATTACTTAAATCAAATCAGATCTGAATATAAAATTTATATAAATCCAAATTTACAAATTTAATGATAAGACTTCTTTGTTCTTTATTTTTTTTAATCTCATTAGACATAAATTCTCATGAATTTAACCCGGCTCATCTTGTTATAGAAGAATTAACCGAAGACCTCTCATATGAGGCTATTTGGATGTATCCATATAAAAATATCGGTAGAAGGGCTGAGATTATTTTTCCAAACGAATGTGTATCAGAATCGAATGATCTTTATTATCAAGGTAAATATATAAATGAGAAGATATTTTTGGAGTGCTCATCACCTTTAAAGGGATTATCTATAGAAATTGTCAATCTAAGTGTTTTAACAGACGCTTTGATAACAATAAACTTTAAGAATAATACTTTTGAGGGACTAGTAAATGTTCAAAATAATATACTTAAAATACCTTTAGAAAGTAATTATTATCCATACTCTTATTTAGAACTTGGCTTTTCTCACTTGTTTGACGGTTTAGATCATATTTTATTTATATTTGGACTACTCTTTTGTATATCTGGGCTTATTAATATTATTAAAACTATCACAGCTTTTACAATTGCTCACAGCATCACCCTTGGTTTAACAGTTTTTGAGTTAATATCCTTACCTCAAGGAACTACTGAAGCTCTAATTGCATTAACAATTGTATATTTAGCTTCAGAGATAAATCAAAATAAAAGATCTACAAAAACACCTTGGATAATGGCATTTGGTTTTGGCTTGCTTCATGGATTAGGATTTGCAGGAGCTTTAATAGATATTGGTATAGCAAATAATAAAATGCTTTTGTCATTGTTCTTTTTTAATGCCGGTATTGAGCTTGCTCAAATAGCATTAATACCTATACCTTTATTGTTAATATTTTTAGCAAATAAATATAACTCTCCTAATACCTTAAAAATATTTGCCAGTTATTCAATTGGCGGACTTGGATTTTATTGGTTTATAGACCGTGTAATTGGTATTATTCTTTAATTATTTATAGCTAAAATTAAGTAAATGCTAAATTTTTCAAATAAAAATATTCTTCTAGGTGTTACAGGAGGAATTGCAGCTTATAAGTCTGCAGAAATAATACGTCTTTTTAGAAAAGAGGGCGCCGACGTTAGAGTTGTTATGACAGAGTCAGCCAAAGAATTTATAACCCCTTTAACGCTTCAGGCTGTATCTGGTAATGAAATTCATGATTCATTGCTTGACGTTAAAGCAGAATCAGCTATGGGACATATAGAATTGGCTAAATGGGCAGACATTATTTTAATTGCTCCATGTACAGCTGAAACAATGGCAAAAATTACTCATGGTAGAGCTGATGATTTATTGGGGGCGCTAATACTTGCATCAATTGCAAATATCTTTATAGCACCAGCAATGAATATGAATATGTGGTTAGATAAAACAACTCAGGATAATTATAAAAAGATTTCAGCTAGAGGGATTACATTTATTGGTCCTGCAGATGGTGAGCAAGCATGCGGTGATGTTGGCCCTGGAAGAATGGTAGAACCAGATAATATTTTAAATTTAATAGCTTCATCAACTAAAACAGGTCCGCTGAGTGGAAAAGTTATAACAATTACAGCGGGACCAACTAGAGAGCAAATAGATCCAGTCAGATTTATATCCAATAATAGTTCAGGGAAAATGGGATATGCTCTGGCAGAGGCAGCTATAGAGCTTGGAGCATCAGTTAACTTAGTTAGCGGTCCAGTTTCACTGAATGCAGATAAGTCTATAAACCTTCATAAAGTAAATTCTGCTAGCGAAATGTCAGAAAGTGTTAATAAGTTTATGAAATCTTCTGATATTTTCATTGGATGTGCAGCAGTTTCAGATTTTAAACCATTAGACTACTCCAGTATAAAAATTAAAAAAGAGGATTTAGTCAATCCTGAAATAGAACTTGAAATGAATACAGATATTTTAAGCAATGTTGCAAACACTTATAAATCTTCATTTGTAGTAGGTTTTGCTGCAGAAACATCAGATGTTGCTAATAACGCAAAGAAAAAACTTAAAACCAAGAACTTAGATATGATCATATCCAATGATGTTTCAGACAAATCAATTGGTTTTGATGTAGATGAAAATGAAGTAAATGTTATAACATTAAATGAAACTATTTTTCTTAAGAAAGATAAAAAGATTAGA
>CABYPB010000014.1 GCA_902520725.1 uncultured SAR86 cluster bacterium
AGGTTGCGTATTGATTTGTGCTATTAAAATACCAAGCAACAATATTTCCTGAAACTATACTTTCTTCAGCTAGGAATCTTGAATATTCTTCTACTGAATTTGTTTGCTTTTCAATTGAACTAAGTGTGTTAAAGCTTAGCGTAATCAAAGTAGTTGAAATACCGATAATTAGTAAAACTACCAACAATTCAATTAACGTAAAACCTTTAAATATTTTGTTATTCTTGCATCCAATTACCAACATCAGCGTCCTCACCAGAACCACCCTCTAAGCCATCAGCTCCCAGGGTGTATAAGTCATATTTAGCAGTTCTTCTTGATGGATACTCATATATATATTCTCTTCCCCAAGGATCTTTAGGAAGTGAGGATATGTAGCCGCCTTCTGGATATAAAAATGGATTCTTTAATTCAGAATGAGGTTTGACCAATGCATCAAGTCCTTGAGAGGTAGATGGATAAGTAAGTTCATTGAATCTATAAAGCTCTAGTGCTTTATTAGTATTAGCCATATCAGCACGTATTTTTTCAAAATTAGCTCTTTGAAAAACAGGATCAATGCTAACAGCGACTATTGTGGCAAGAATACCTAATATGACTAAAACAGCCATAAGTTCAATAAGGGTGAATCCTTTATTCCTATTTTTATTTAATATTTTCATATCGCCAATGTATTCATTTGCATTATAGGTATAAGTATAGCTAGAACAATCATCATAATAAAACCGCCCATAAAAATAATTACAATTGGCTCAAGAAGAGATAAAAAAATTGATCTTTTACTTTCAATTTCTGATTTCATGAATTGTGCAACTTTATTAAACATTTTTACTAAATTACCTGATCTGTATCCACTAGATACAAGTTGAATGAAGATATCCGGTAGTGCTGCATCTTGTTTAAGTGAATTAATAAAATCTTTGCCTTCCATTACATCTTTTTTTGAATTAATAATAATATTTGCTAAATATTTATTACTAAACACATTTGAACACTCTTCTAGAGCAACATCTAGGTTAGTACCTGAAGCCAAAAGTAACTCCATAGTGCTTGAGAACTTTTCTAGCTCTGAATTTAATAAAAAATTACCTAGGAATGGTAATTCAAGCATTTTTTTATGTGCTTTAATTTTATTGTTTAAAGTTTTTGTATAATTTTTATAGAGCAGATATAAACCAATACCACTTAAAATAATAACTAAAGTTATAGGAATAATATTACTAGAAATACCTAGTAAAATTTTTGTTATAAGTGGTAATTCAGCTCCAGCCTTAATAAACTGGTTTACTACCTGAGGTAGGACAAATACCAATAATGACATTATTACAATGATTGAAAATGCTACTAATATTAATGGGTAAGTTAAAGCTGAAAGAACTTTTTGTCTAATAGAAGCACTTTCTTCAAGATAGTCTGCTAATCTTGAAAAAACAACATCTAAATTTCCTGACGAATCTCCAGCTGTAACCATTGATATATAAGTATCTGAAAATAGATTGGGAAATTTCTTCATAGAATTACCAAGTCTTTTTCCTTGAACGATATCTTCCTTAAGGCTAAATAATACATATATAAGGTCTTTATTTTTTAATTGCTTTGCTGTTATTTCAAGTGCATCAACAATAGGAGTATTTGCATCCAGTAATGTTGATAGTTGCCTTGTCATAATCACAATATCTTTATTTTTTACTTTTAGTGATTTTGTTATATCTTTTGATTCGGTAATTTTTAAAGGTGTTAATTGGAGGTCTTTAACTAATCTTCGAGCCTCTCTTTCTGAATTTGCACTAAGGATGCCCTTCTTTTTTATACCTGCCTCATTTATTGCTATATAACTAAATGCTGGCATCTTCTTTAATATTGTTAACTCTCATAATTTCTTCACAAGATGTAACACCATCTAAAATCAAATCAACTGAAGCTTGATCAATAGACTTGTTTTCGTTAAAGACATAATCTGATATTTCATTTTCTGAGGCATTGTTGTGGATCAGATCCTTAAGTTTTTTGTCTACTTGAACACATTCGGCTATTGCAATTCTCCCCTGATAGCCCGTTCCATTACAAGCATTACATCCATTTGGAGTATAAACAGTTGAATTTTTACTTATTTTAAAATTTTTAACTGATTCAGCTGATGGTTTGTTTTCAATTTTACAAGACGAACATAGGCGCCTTACTAATCTTTGCGAAATAATAGTTCGTAAACTTGATGCTAATAGAAAGGATTCAATTCCCATATCTCTTAATCGCGTGATAGCTGCAACAGCACTATTTGTATGAACAGTTGATAAAACAAGATGGCCAGTTAAACTCAATTGAATACCTATTTGAGCTGTTTCAACATCTCTCATCTCTCCTACCATTACAACATCAGGATCTTGCCTTAGTATAGCTCTTAGGCCCTTTGCAAAAGTATATCCAGTTTTTGGATTAACTTGAGTCTGTCCAATTCCATCTAAGGTATATTCAATAGGATCTTCAACAGTGAGAATATTTTGAGATGAATCACTTAAATATCTAAGGCCAGCATATAGAGTTGTCGTCTTTCCTGATCCTGTTGGACCAGTGAATAGAATTATTCCTTCAGGATCTTTTAATGAAGTCTTATAATTTGAAAGAATTTCAGATGGAAGTCCTAAATCATCGATATTAATTTGTGCAGATTGTTTATCCAATAGTCTAAGAACAATTCTCTCACCGTAAGATGATGGAAGTGTTGAAACTCTCACATCTACATTTTTATCTCCGAGCGACAGCGAGACCCTTCCATCTTGTGGTAATCGTCTTTCTGAAATATCTAAACCTGAAATAATCTTAATTCTAGAAATTAATATTGATGCAATTTTACTATCCTGCTTAAGGATCTCTTTTAAAATACCATCTACTCTAAAACGTATTTTTATGTGGTTTTCATATGGTTCAAAGTGTATGTCAGATGCTCTACTCTTTATAGCCTGGCTTATAATTCCATTAATTAATTTAATTATAGGCGCATCATTATTGCCGCTTAATAAATCTTCTGTTGCATTTATACTTCCTGCAAAATCTTTAAGATCAAATTCGTCTGAAAGCTCTTCTGAAAGATTGGTATTGTGATTGGTTGATGAAAAAGAACTAGTAAGTATTTCATTAAATTTTTCTGTGCTGCACTGTTTAAATTCAAAATCAGAATTTAAATATCTTTGAATTTCTTTATATATATCTAAAGTTAGTTCATATGGTGATGTTGCAACATAACCATTAGTTGTTTTAGAAACTATAACTTCATTCTCTTTTACGAAATCATATGGGAGAACATCTGATTTAATGCTTTCAACTTCAGCCATAATTAATCAGCCTTTTTTGTAAGATCAATGATATCTAGATTCTTGTCTATTTCTTTTTGGGCTTTTATAAAATTATATTTTTTTAAAGAGATTTCTTGTGCGCTATTGGAATCAATAAGAATTGTAGGCTTCAAAAAAACCATTAAGTTTTTCTTACTCGTTGTGCTTGATGATGATTGAAATAATTTACCAATTAAAGGTATTGAACCTAAAACAGGAACTTTTGAGATAACTTCTTGTATATCTTCATCGATTAGACCACCTAAAACAATTATTTGGTTATTATCGACCAAAACAGTCGTTTCTATTTCTCTCTTATTTGTTATTAAATCTGTTCCACTTTGAGCAACTCCAGCAACACCTGAAACACCTTGTTTAATATTTAGTATTACTGATGTTCCTTCATCAATTTGTGGAGTTATTTCTAACTCAATTCCAACCTCTTGACGTGAAGTAGTTCTAAATGGGTTTGAGTTATTTGTGCCAAGGCTTTCACCTGTTGTAATTGGTATTTCTTGACCTATAAATAATCTTGCGGGCTCATTATCCATAGCTAAAATTGAAGGTGTGGATAAAATATTTGAATCAGTGTCGGAGGCTATTGCGTTTAAAATTCCAACAAAATTACCTTCTCCAGATTCCATATCACCAAACCCAGCTACCAAACCTTGTGTATTTAACAAAGAAGAAATTGCCGTCGTTGTAAGAGATACATTTGTATCATCATCGGCTGCTCCAGCTATACCCAATAAATCAGGCCCTGTTCCAGAGAAACGAGTTATTCCTATAGGTATGCTATCGTCATCATCTCCAGTAAAAATTGCATCAACTCCAAGTGATTTTGCTGCTTTTTCAGATAAATCTACAACAATAGCTTCAACCAAAACCTGGGCCCTTCTGATATCAAGCTTGGCAATAATATTTTTGATAGCATTCAAATTTTCTTCAGCTGAAGAAATAATTAGAGAATTTGTTTTTTCGTGATGTGTGATAACTGTTTTTGTACCTTCTGATTCACTTACAAAAGTACTGGCAATTGAATTAAGTATGGGGGCTACATCGGCAGCTTTTGCATATTTTAAATAGATAACATCAGAAGAATCATTGCTGGTTATGTCTTTATCTAAAATACTTAGGGTAGATCTGATATTTTTTGTTATGAAGTCATTAGCAGATAGAATAACTGAGTTAGATGGAGCAAATGGGATTGCAACAAAATTATTAATTGTTGGGTTGTTTTGAACTTTGAGTCTATCTAAAATTCTTACAGCCTCAATAGATGAAAGGTTGTCTAATTTAATTATTGTAATCTTAGCAGTGTTATTTTTGTCTAGATCTAATAATAGATTTCTAATCCTTGAAACGTTACTAGCTCGATCAACAAGCAGAATAGAATTGATAGAAGCTATAGCAGATAAATGAGCTTGTCTTCCAGTGATTGGCTTAATCATTGGTAAAATCTCTTCAGTAGACCTATTGTTAAGTGGTATTACTGCTGTTTCAAAATCACCCATGGAAGAATCAATCGTTTGATCTCTTGTAGCTTCATTTTCAGGTATTACTCTTAAAAATCCATCCTCTGAAATTGTACTGAATCCATTTACTTGAATGGTTCTTAAATATACGTTCCAAACTTGATCTCTATTAAGATTTGCATTTGAATATATAGTAATTTTTCCTTTAACTCTTGGATCTAGAATAATAGTTTTTTTAGAAAATTGAGCTATGTCCTGAGTTACTTTTTTTATATCAACATCTTCATAATTTAATATAAATGTGTCTTGTGCACTTATGTTATTGACTGAAATTAGAAGAAATATAATAAGAATTTTTTTAACTGATATATACATATATTATTTGCCTACAAGATTCTTAATTTTATATAACTTTTCGTCGTTGCGAAATATAACTTCATCTTTATTAACTTCAATCAATTCAAATTTTCCAACTAATTTTTCGCCTTCAGCAACAACATATTCTTTATTCCCTTTTTTTAATATTACAGATGATTCAGATGAGCCAGATCTATAACCTATCAATTCAAAGTCAAAAGCTATTGCGCCCATCGACTGATCTTCGACTTTTAAAGCAGAATCAATCGGTGTGTTAAAAGCAAAATCTTTTATTCTAGACGTTTCTACAGATTTAATTAGAGGTTTATTAAAAAGATTGAGTATTAAAATACATGATAATAATAATGCAGGGGCAGTAAATATGAAGATAATAATCTTCTTGAGTCTAATAAAGTTCATAATTAAAAACGAGCTATTATTCTAGCTTAGTTTTTAATATGAATCATTATTAGTTAAGTCCTGAAACTCTAATAACTTTAGTTAGTCTTCCAGATTTCATTAGTGAATGAAATTTATTCCAAATAGATCTAGCCATTCTTAGCTCCTGCTTGACAAGCGTGTAACATAATTGTGACAAACTTGTGACATATTCTATTCATTTAATTGATAATTGTAAAGATTATTTATTGAGTCTTTGGGACTGTGAACCAGAAAACTGATCCCTTTTCAGGAATTGAATCAATTCCAACTTCACCATTTAAACTATTCACTAGATGTTTAACAATTGCGAGACCTAAGCCGCTGCCTTGATTATCCTTAGCTCTTGCCGATGCAGTCCTATAAAATCTACTAAAGATAAAGTCTTGATCTTCATCTGAAATACCAGAGCCGCTATCTTCTATGATTACTTTGATAAAAGAATCAGAATCATTTTTTGTAATCACTACAATTTCAGAACTTTTTTCTGAATATTTGATAGCATTATCTATTAAATTATTCATAATTCTTTCAATTGCTTCAAGGTCTGCATAAATATAACCCTTATGGTTTGATTTAAATTTTATGTTTATATCTTTCTTCTTAGCTAGGCTTGATATAGAGCTAATAAAATTATTAATAAATTCATCTAAATCTATTTTTTTAAAGTTTAATCTAAGCTCGCCATATTCTATTCTTGTAAGGTCTAAAAGTGATGAGACCATATCAGATAGTCTTTCTGAATTATGTAAAATTGCTTTTGCAAAAACTTTAGCTTGTTTCTTGTCTTCTAATGCGCCATCAATCAATGTTTCTGAATTTGCTCTTATAACACTGACAGGGGTTCTCAATTCATGTGAGAAATTTGAAATAAAATCTCTCCTCATTGAATCAAGGCTTCTTAGCTGAGTTATATCATGCACAACCATAATAAATTCATTAGTACTTTTTGATTTGTTTATTGTCGCTAAAACCCATCTGGTTGACCTATCATTTAGTTCAATTTCAAACTCAACATCAGCACGTTTTTTCTTTTTTGATCTTCTAAATAAATTATCTAATGGTTTTATATTTAATTCTTCAATTTTCTTACCAATTACTTCATTAAGGTTAAGTATTTGTGAAAATTGGTCATTCTCATATTTAATTTCTCCATTTTTATTCGCAACAATAACGCCCTCTCCTAAATCATCAAGAACAGATCCAAATTGATCTCTTTGTGTTGCAATAAGATTTATCTTATCTTTAAGATTTTCAGAAATTTCGAAGATACTTTTTGCCACACCACCAATTTCAGTATCATCAATCTTAAGAGCCTTTATATATTTCTTTTTAGTTTTTCCTTCAGCAATCTTAGAAGTTGCTTTTTCAAGATCGGTTATGCTTTTAAAAGTAAAGTTCGCAAAATAGGTAGATGCACCTGTGGCTATGATAAATAAAAAAAGTGAAGCTATTAATAATGAAATATTTGAATCTGATGCAAAGATGTTTGCAATAAGAACTCCCAGGCCCATTGATATAAATATTATTATAAATATTCGAAATCTAATACCCATAATCTAATCAGGAATTCTTGAGAATTTGTAGCCTACGCCTCTTATAGTTTGAACATATTTACCCATAGATCCAAGTTTATTCCTTAATCTCTTTATATGAGTATCAACTGTTCTAGTAGTAACTTCAGCGCTGTAGCCCCATACTTCAGTAAGTAGTTGATCTCTTGATTGGACCCTACCTCTTGTTTCAACAAGCTGATTTAACAATTTAAATTCTAAAGCGGTTAATTCAATTTGCATTTCATCGACATAAACCTCATGGGATTCAATATCTATTTTTAAATCTCCAAATTGTCTTTCAACTTCAACAATATCTTTTTTTACTTGACCCCTTTTTAAAACAGCTTTTATTCTTAAAATTAACTCTCTTACACTAAAAGGTTTTGTCACATAGTCATCTGCACCTAGTTCAAATCCAACAACCTTATCAACTTCATCGTCTTTTGCAGTTAAGATTATTACTGGAATAGATTCCGTTTTAGAATTTGTTTTTAATTTTCTACAAAAATCTAAACCTGATCCATCAGGCAACATGAGATCTAAAAGAACCAATGATAGTGATTGTGACTGTAAAATTTTTTCAGCATCATGAATTGATTCTGCCGTTAAGACTTTATGTCCCTCTCGTGAGATATTATATTCGAGCGTTTTTCTGATATCAGGCTCGTCTTCAATAACTAATATATTCAATACAATACTTAAATAAATAATGAGGATACATTTTTACTCTTTTTTGATGATTTTGAAAGCTAAAAAAAGAAAAATTTATTTTTTAGAAATAAACATCTCTCTAAGAGCTGGCTTATCAAACTTTCCAGATGCAACTAATGGGAGGTTTATTGGTGAAAATTCAATAATGACAGGTATTTTAAAAGCAGCTAGTTTAGTTGCTAAAAAATTATGTAGTTCATCTTTATTTAAACTAGAATTTTTTTTTAAATAAATTGCTGTGCATAATTTTTCACCTAGCCTTTCATCTGGAATACCAAATACACATGCTTCAAGAACATCAGGATGTTCGTATATTGCATTTTCTACTTCAGGACATGCTATGTTTTCTCCACCTCTTATCACCATGTCTTTGATTCTATCTACTATAAAAAGAAATGGGCCTTCAAATTTACCCATGTCACCAGACCTAAACCATCCCTCTTTGTTCATACATTCGTTTGTTGCTTCGTCATTTTTCCAATAACCCAACATATTAGACTGCGATCTAATTACTACCTCACCTATGGTGCCTTCTGCTAATTCTTTCCAGTCATTATCAACAATTTTTATGTCTGTTAGAGGCGGAATTACTCTTCCAGCAGTAGAAGGGTTATTGATATATTCATCACCACTTGCCAAGGTTCCCAATGCATTGGTTTCTGTTAAACCATATCCAATGCCTGGTCTGCCTTGAAAATTTTCATCTAATAATTTGACATGTTCAGCCGGTCTTGGACCTCCTCCTCCACCAAGGATCTTTAATGATGATAAGTCATATTTATCTTTATCGGGATGGTTTAATAATTCCCATGTTTGCGTAGGAACTCCTGTAATATCTGATATTTTTTCATCATGGATAAGCTTTATAGCTTCACCAGCATCCCATTTTTTCATCATCACAACCTTTCTGCCTACTAATATAGACATTAAAAATGCAACATGGCTTCCAGTAGCATGGAATAGTGGAACACATAAAAGAATACAAGACTCAGAACTTGCCAATGGAGTCGAATCTTTACCCATTCTAGCTTCTCTCTCACTTAAAATTGTTGAAATACATGCCCAACTAAACATTGATGAAATAACACCCCTTTGAGAAGATAAAACTCCTTTCGGCTTCCCAGTAGAGCCTGACGTGTAATAAATGGTTGCATGATCGTCACGAGTAATTTCAATATCAGGCCACTCACTTGAATGGTCTTTAATAAAATCAGTAAAAGATACAAAATTATCATCTGGTGTATAGCTGGTAATAATTTTTTTTACATCAAGGTTCTGAAGTCCCTGCAGTCTCTTTTGATCACCAAATAATAATTTAGCTTCGCAATGCTCAAGGGCATATATAACTTCATCAGGAACCCACCATGAGTTTAATGGAACACAAACAGCTCCTATCCCAACAATGCCCATATATGCAAAAATAAATTCTGGATTATTTTGCATGCATATAGCAACTCGATCTCCCTTTGATATTCCTGCTGCTTGCAAAGCATTTCCGACCTGAGCTGCTTTAGCTATTACTTCTTTAAACAGAAAACGTTCTGATTCATATACCAAAAATTCTTTTTCGCCATGAAGTGCTCCAAAATCAAAATATCCTCTGAGATTATCTGGAAAAGAAGCATACTCTTTATGAGTGATGCCATAAGAGTCTTTATAATCTCTTGTTTCAAATAATTGGCCAGGTGAGGTTAATTCACTAGTTATTTGCTCAAATAATAATTCTGGATCTTGCATATGTTTTAAAAGATATTTTTCCTTTTATAATAATTATTATAACGATACTATAATTATTAGGTATAGCTTATTAAAGCTATAAGGTTATAAGGAGAAAGAAATGAATTTAGATTTTGCTTCTGTGTGGGAAATGATCTCAGATATTGTTCCAGAAAATGATGCTTTAATAAGTGGTGATGAAGTTATTCCATGGAGGGACTATGACTTACAATCTAGCAAGATTGCAACTGCATTAACTAACTCTGGATTATCAGCTAATTCAAAAGCTGGTCTCTATCTTAATAATTCAAATGAATATCTAATCGGGCAAAATGCTATTTTTAAAATTGGTGGCGTTCCTATAAATGTTAACTATCGATACGTTGCTGAAGAGTTAATATATCTTTTAGATAATTCAGATTCAGAGGCTGTCTTTTATCATGCGTGTTATAGCTCAAGAATTAAAGAAATAGCAGATTCATTGCCAAATATTAAGGCCTGGATTGAAGTTGCTGATGGAACAGAATCTCATTTTGACGGTGCAATCAAATATGAAGAATTAATAGAGAGCTGTGAACCAATGGAAAGAATCTATAGAGATCCAAATACAGTTTATATGCTCTACACAGGTGGGACAACTGGTATGCCAAAGGGTGTAATGTATAAGCAAGGTGAATTTCTTGTTTTTCTTTTTAGAACATTAAAAGCAATGGGCTATGACGTACCAGAGGATATTAATAATTTAGAAGAACAAATTCATAATTTTAAAAAGGATAATACGTTTATAAAAAGCCTTGTTGGATGTCCTTTAATGCATGGAACTGGTATGTGGTTAGGTGCTTTTTTACCTTTGCTGCTTGGAGGCACATCAATTACATCAAAAAATCTTGGTTTCGATGCAGATCAGTTATGGACTCAGGTTGAGGATACAAAGACTTCAAATATTGTAATTGTTGGTGATGCTTTTGCTAAACCTATGGTAGATGCTCTTGATAGAGCTGAAGAGCTTGGGAAACCATACGATTTAAGTTCCGTTAAGGTAATCATATCAAGTGGAGTTATGTGGAGTGAAGAAGTTAAAAATGGTCTATTAAAGCATCATGATATGCAGCTTATGGATACTATGGGTTCTACAGAAGGAGGAATGGGTAGTTCAGTTTCGACAAGAGATAATCCACCAAAAACAGCAAAGTTTTCTTTAAATCCTGGAGTTATAGTTATCGCAGATGATGGAGAAATTCTTGAACCAGGGTCTAAAAAAGTTGGCCTAATTGGAACAAGTGGGCTTGTTCCTGTTGGGTATTACAAAGATGAAAAAAAATCTGCAGAAACATTTAAAGAAGTAAATGGTGTTCGATATAGTTTTCCAGGTGATTATGCAAAATTGGAGGAAGATGGAACTATTACTCTTCTTGGAAGAGGAAGTAATTGTATAAATTCTGCAGGAGAAAAAATTTATCCTGAAGAGGTTGAGGAAGCAATAAAAAGAAATACTGAGGTTTTTGATTGCCTTGTGGTAGGTGTAGAAGATGAAAAATTTGGACAAAAGGTTGTTGCCGTAGTTTCAATTGAGGAAGATAAGGAAATAAACGAGGCTGATTTAGTTGAATCAACTAGACAATTCATTGCTGGCTATAAACTTCCAAAGAAGGTGATATTTGTTGAAGAAGTTCAAAGAGCTCCTAATGGAAAAGCAAATTACAAATGGGCAAAAAATGTCGCAGTTGAAAGCTATAAGTAATAAAAACATTTTATATATCTTCTACCTTCTTCTTGTATCGTTAAGTCTATCCTCATCTGAGCCTATAGCCTATCTAGATACCCTAGGATATGAGGCTGCACAAAAAGAAATATCATATGGAAAAAATGGGATGGTAACTACCCAACATTTTCTAGCAACATCTGTGGGTGAAAAGATCCTTAATAAAGGGGGTAATGCATACGATGCTTCAATTGCTGTTGCCTTCACATTAGCTGTTGTATTGCCAAGAGCTGGAAATATTGGCGGTGGAGGCTTTATGGTAATGTACGACGAAGAAACAGCAGAAGCATACTCAATAGATTATAGAGAAAAGGCTCCAGAAAAATCTACCAAAGATATGTATCTTAATGATGATGGCTCATTCAATAACAGCATGTTGTCTACATTTGGTTATCTTTCAAGTGGAGTACCTGGAACTGTTGCAGGATTATGGGAGGTTCATCAAAAATTTGGATCACTTCCATGGAAAGATCTTATTCAAGACGCAATTTTTTATGCAGAAAATGGTTTTGATATAACCCCATATATGGCAGACATTTTATACAGATATCACAAAAAAATGTCTTTCTTTCCTGAGACAAAGAAAATATTTCAAATAAGTTACCCAAATTTTAAGAATAAAAAATTAATACAAACAGACTTAGCTAAAACTTTAAAAATTATTGCTGCCCAAGGTAAGGATGGTTTTTATAAGGGAGAAATCGCACAAAAAATTTCTAATGAGATGAAATCGAATGGTGGACTAATCTCATATGAGGATTTAGAAAACTATAATCCAGTATGGAGAGAACCACTTATTTCTTATTACAGAGAAAATAAGATTATAACTATGGGACCTCCCTCCTCTGGCGGGGTTCATATTATTCAAATGCTAAATATTCTAGAAAATTATAATTTGAAAGAGTTTAAACATAATTCTTCTAAATATATAAATCTTCTTACTGAAGTTATGAAACATGCATACGCAGATAGATCGAAATATCTTGGTGATCCAGATTTCTTTGATGTTCCAATACAAAAAATAACAAGTTATGAATATTCGAGTGAAATTTACAAAAATATAGACTTAGGTTCGATCAAAAACTCACAAGACATTCATCCAGGTATGTATCTAGATAATGAAAGTCATGAAACAACTCATTTTTCTATTGCAGATTTTGATGGCAATGTAGTTTCTTCAACTTATACATTGAATTCTACTTTTGGATCTGGAGTTGTAATAAAAGGAACTGGTATATTAATGAATAATGAAATGGATGATTTTTCTGCAGCACCTGGAATTCCAAATCAATTTGGTTTGTTGGGTGCCGAAGCAAATGAAATTATTCCAGGTAAAAGACCTTTAAGTTCCATGACGCCAACTATTGTTATGAAAGATGAAGAGTTATTTTTTACAACAGGTAGTCCAGGTGGTTCCAGGATAATCTCTGCAGTACTTCAATCAATTTTGAATATAGTTGATTTTGATATGGATTTAGAAGAAGCGACCCTTGCTAAAAGAGTTCATCACCAGTGGCAACCAGATACATTAGAAATAGAGTTTTCAATTGATGATGGAATTAGAAATGATCTAGAATTAATGGGATATGACGTAAATATTACTGCTCCACTAACATGCATTCAAACTATAATGTATAAAGATAATAAATTTTCTGGTTATGGAGATTTTAGAAGACCAGATGCATTTGCTTCAGGAAAGATAAATGATAGATAAATTAATGGTTATAGGTGCGTATGCTATCCCGGTACTGGTTTTGTTAACTTTTTGTTTTTACATAACTAGAAAAAAATAAATTGGGCAATATCTATAATTTTAGCAGTCTAAATAGCTTTAATTCTTTTTCGACTATAGAACTATTTCTATACTCTTTGTTTTTATTAAGCTTAGGTAGTTTCATTTCTGTTGTAATATTTAGAACTTCATCAAATTTACAAAATAATACAAAAGAATTAAATATACTTTTTCCAAGATCATTTTGCCCTGAATGCAATCATCAAATTAAAATTTTACATTTACTACCTCTAATTGGTTTTTTTTTGCAGTTGGGCAAATGCAAAATATGCAAAAATAAAATTCCTTTTTTTTATCCCATTACTGAAATATCTTTCTTATTGATTGGACTATTGTTAGCTTTTGTCTATGGATTGGGAATATTCTGCTTTTTTTTATTATTTTTGTTTTCGATATTTTATATATTGTTTTATTTAGATCTTAAATATTATTATCTACCCTTTTCAATAAATATACTTTTAATTCCGTCTGGACTTTTAGGCAATACATTTTTTAATATTTTTGTTGATACTAATTCACTTATATTTAATTTATATCCATTGCAGTTTTCTTTATATGGTCTTTTAGCAGGATACATATCCTTATGGTCTGTAAATTTTATTTTTAAGTTGATAAGCAAAAAGGATGGTATCGGTGGTGGCGATTTTATTTTATTTGGAGGAATCGGAAGCTTATTAGGTCCATTTTCTTTGGGAGTTATTCTTTTTATGGCCTCTTTGTTTGGTTGTTTGATGTTTCTTATAAGTAGAAAAAAACATACTAAACAGGTTCCTCTAGGCACATGTTTAATTCTAGGATCTATTTGTTACTTTTTAATAAAAAATTTTGAACTTCTAGATAGTTTTTTAGTCATATAGATATAGACCTTTGAATATCCTCTTTTAATTCATATCCCCTAGGTCTTAAAAGCAGGTTAAAAAACCTGCTTTTTTTTTAAAAACTATTCGTATTATTTTTAAATATGTTATAAATACTTATATTAATATAATTATTACCTTACAATCATGAAAAAAATTACTCTGTTATTAACAACAATATTTCTAATTAGCGCTTGTTCTCAAAATGACCAAGATTTTGAGGCAGATCCAGCTTCATTTGTTGAATACGTTTGGCATTCAGCCGGTCCAGAATTTACAGCTGAAAATCTTGCAATGCTGATAAACAAATGGAATTCAATTATCGATGGAATAAATTGCTCTGCTATGACTGGTGCAAATATTCTTACGCCTAAGGCGGCAAATGATGGATATGATTTTATTTGGGTATTGTTGTGGGATTCTCAGGATGGTCGTGATCAGTGTTGGGCTGACTGGACTGAAAATCAACAAGCAGCATGGGACGAAACTATAGATGAAATCATGGAATACGATCTTGATAACGTTTATCTTTTTAAACCAACTCTAGGTAAAAGTCCAAAAATGGAGAATAATACCGGCTCTTTTGTAAATACATTTTATTTCTGTACCTACAACGATGGTTATTCGAATATGGACCTTGTTTCATATCAGAATGAATTAAACAGTATTGACGGTTTTTCTGATTATTGGTGGTACGTTACGTTAGAACCTCAATTTGAACCAGCAGATCCAAAACCTGATTTTGTTTGGTTAGATTTATGGGGCTCAGATGAAGATAAAGCTTCAGATCAAGCTAAATTTTCACAAACAAGCTTGCCTGCTCAAGTTGATGAGAAATTTTCATGCTTGCCAGATATAGGCGGGACTAGTTTTAACGGAACTGTAATAAGAAGATAAATGGAGCGGGTGACGGGATTCGAACCCGTACCAATAGCTTGGAAGGCTATTGTGCTAGCCGTTAACACCACACCCGCATAGTCGGGCAATTATAATAAAAATGATGGGATATTGCTTCCTATTTTTTAATTGATTGTAAATGAATTATATAAATTAGATTCAATGCATTGTGCATTTTGTAAAAATTCATCTTTTATCTCTATAGCTTCTGTGGTATTTATCCATAATTCAGTTATATCTTCAGTATAATTTTCGCTATAAAAATTATTTATCCAAGTGAATTCGCTCAAAATATTTTCAGCTTGCATGTACGAAATATTATAGGGAATTTTTAGGAGAGACATATGATTTAAAAATTTATCAATTGCTAACTTAAAGGTTCCATAATTGTAACCATCATTATAATTGCAACTAAGTATCTCTGATGTAATAGATGACTTCTTGCTATTTAATTCAGAATCAAACAATGAAATACCCTTTAACTTAACAGTATTAAAATTGCATAAAGCAATTTTATCAAAGCCCTTTTGACTTAAATCATTAATAAAGGAGTTATAAATATCTTCTTCTGTATTATTCTGAATATTGAAAATAAATTTGTCTACATAATCAGTTTTTGGGAAATATGCTTTTATTTCAAATTTATTATCATTGTAGAAATCATCTTTAATTAGAATAGACAAGAACGATTCGAGATTTAATAAGTTAGCGCCCTCTTTTAGCTCACATTCAATAAGATAATTAGAATAATTATAATCTGGGACTATCAGTAAGTTTGCTTCAATACTTTGTTCAAGATCAGATGAACATGAAAATAAAAAAAGAAGAAAAAAAGAATATTTAAATAGTTTTTTCATAAATTAATTATATGCAATATCACTATTTTTGCATGAATATAAATATTAAACTTATTTAATTAAATTAAATTAGTTTTCATGAAAGTTTTACGAATAGTATTTACAGACCAATTATCTATAAATAATCCCTCACTAGAGAGTTTGTCAGCTCAAGACTTTATCCTTTTTTATGAGCCTATGGATACATTTTATGAAATTGATCATCATAAACAAAAGATTGTTTTCTTAATTAGCTCACTAAGAAATATTATTAAAAATAATACACACAAAAATATTATTCACAGAAAGATTTCAAAGAAGAACACTTTAAATCTTATCAATTACTTGAAAGAGCTGATCTCATCTGAGGGATTTACAAAAATAATAGTTTCTAAACCGTCAGATTTTCAGACAAAAAAGGATCTTATGTTCTTTAGTCAATCAAATAATATTGAATTAGAAATGCTTGAAGACAATAAGTTTATTTCAACTGATTCAGATTTTATAGATTGGTCATCTGATAAAAAAACTAGGATACAAGAATACTACTACAGGTGGCTAAGAAAAAAATATAACATTTTTATGAACGATGATAATACTCCTGTTGGTGATAAGTGGAACTTTGATAAAGAAAATAGAAAGGGAATATCTCAATTAAAAGTTGCTATACCAGATAGAAAAAAATTAAAACCAAACCAAATTACTTTTGATGCAATGGTTGATGTTGAAGAATGCTTTCCTAAATCACCAGGAAATCTAGAAAATTTTAATTGGGCAACAACTCATACAGAGGCTGAAAAATTATTAGATGATTTTCTTGATAGATATTTTGAAAATTATGGGTCATTTCAAGACGCAATAAATAAAGATAATGTATTTATGTTTCATTCTCTTTTATCTCCATATCTCAATTCAGGACTATTGGATCCAATGTTATGTATAGATAAAGCACAAAAGAAATATTACGACTCAAAAGGAAAAATTCCTGTAAATTCCGTTGAGGGTTTTGTAAGACAAATATTAGGATGGAGAGAATTTATTAAAGGTGTTTATTGGGAAAATATGCCGCAGTATAAAAATTTAAATTACTGGTCACATAAGAAAAAACTTAAAAATAGCTGGTACGAAGGAACAACTGGTATCCCTCCTGTTGACAATGCAATTAACGAATCAAGTGAGTTCGCATACACACATCATATTAATAGATTAATGATCATTTCAAATGTAATGAATTTATCAGGCATCCATCCAAATGAAATGTATAGGTGGTTTATGGAAATGTACATAGATTCTTACGATTGGGTTATGGTTCCTAATGTTTACGGTATGGGGTCTTATGCTGATGGCGGTATTTTTTCAACAAAGCCATATATCTGCGGCTCAAGCTATATGTTAAGAATGTCTAACTTTAAAAAAGGCGATTGGTGTGATGTTGTGGATGGGCTTTATTGGAGATTTGTTGATAAAAATATCAAATTTTTTGCCTCAAATCCACGACTTTCAATTATGACCAAATCATTAGAAAAAATGGATAAAACTAGAAAAAAATTAATATTTAATAAGGCTGAAGAGTTTATTCAGAACAATACTGTCTAATCCTTATAATCTAGTCCGCTTAGTAAAAAAGGTATCGCAGCATCTGTCATTCCTTCAACGTTATGATCTAATCCTTCAACAGACATGTATCGCCACCTAAAAGGCAACCTTGAATTATCTGAATAATTGATCAAATTATTGAAATAGTTTTGTCCACGTTCATATCTATGCATACCTTGATTTTTTGCTTCTTTATTAGAGTTCAGTGATGAATGGTTAGGATCATCATCATTTTTACCCAAAATAAACAAAACTTCTCTTGATAGGAACCATTCTTTTCGTGAATTATTTAATTCCATATTTTTTGTTCCAAATGGAAAAGGCTCATCATTTAAAAATGTATACCAACCAGCACTTCCAATTGCAGCTTTCTCAATGCGAGTATCTTCACCAAACATCATATATCTATGCACAAATTGGGAGCCGCCAGAGAATCCATATATAAGATATGTATCTGACCGCAAATTATATTTACTCTTAAAAAATGTATAAAAAGATGAAATAGAGTTAGTTAAACTTTTACTTGAATTTTTAAGAATCTTGCCTGATGGGGTTGCCAATTCTAGTGTGTTAAAAAATGGAAAACTTTCTTCTGAAAAAAAAGGCGCAATCAAAATCACATTCTTATCTTTAGCGCTTTCAATCCAAGATTCTAAGTATCTGTTAACGTCTCGAGATGCTCCATGAATAATAAACAATACTTTAGTATCTTTATTTATATGTTTTGGTAGCTTATAAAACAATTCAACATCTGGCTTTTCCCATGATGCATAAATAGTTTTAGTGATTTCACTAGAATTAATACTAAAAGAAACTAGTATGAAAATTATGAAAAAAATATTTCTTTTACTAAACATATATTTATTCTATCAATGAAAAATGAATATTGGGTTAAAATGATAGGATATTAATACTTCATAGATAATTGAAAAAATATCTTAACATTGTAAAAAAAATTCATTCCTCACCGTATAAATTAGTTTTTGTTTCTAGCGGTGGTGGAACTAATGCGATTTCCTCTTTATTAGAAGTCCCAGGCGCTTCTAACACAGTGCTTGAATCTTATATCCCCTACTCTAAAGAATCTATGAATGAGTTTCTAAACATCAAACCAGAACACTATTGCTCTCTAGATACTTGTTTAAGCATGGCAGCTAACGCTTTTAAAAAATCTAGAATAATAAGTTCAAAGACAAAGTCAAAATATTTATTAGGAATTTCCATTACAGCTAATTTAGCTACAACTTATGAAAAAAAAGGAGATCATAAATTTTTCATTGTTGTTCAAACTGATAGTTATACAAAGTATCTTGAATGCTTTATAGATAAAGGTAAAAGAACAAGAGAAGAAGAAGAGGAATTAATTACAGGATGCGTTATTCATCTTTTAGCAGAATCCTGTCATTTAAAATATGATCTTCCTAAAATTCAAGAGGAAATAAAAATAAGCCAAGTTGATGCAGAAAAGTCATGGAAAAGATTGTTTAATAATAAAGTTGGTTTTATTTCAAATAATAAAAATAAGCCAGAGCTTATTTTTCCTGGGTCATTTAATCCTCTTCATGAAGGACATCTAAAGATGAAGGAATTAGCTGAAAAAAAGACAGGCATGCATACTACTTTTGAGATATGTGCAAAAAATGCTGATAAACCTCCTTTAACTTTCTTCGAAATTAAAAGGACGATTGATCAATTCCAGAATGATGAAAGTTGGATGCTAACGTCTGCAGGAAGGTTTAGTGAGAAAGTAGAAATGTTTCCAAATTCAGTTTTTATAATAGGAGCTGATACTTTACTAAGAGTATTTGATGAAAAATTTTACAAAAGTCATAAAGATATGATGGAGCATATTGAAAGATTTAATGATCACAACATAAACTTCCTGGTTTTTGGAAGAAAGGTCAATAATAAATTTATATCATTGGATAAAATTAAAGTGCCAGAAATAATAAAGTCTAGATGTACTGGATTTGAGGAAGCTAGTTTCAGAGATGATATATCTTCTACAGAACTTAGACTTATTAAGGATTAATTATGAGGTGGGAGTTTTGCTTCAACAAACCATTCATGTACTCTTTTTACAGGATTAAATTTTTTCATCCTCATTTTTTTATTTTCAAGAGTAAAGGAACGAGTTTTAATAGCAGTGTAATGGTAGGTATGACTATCTCTAGTCTCACTTTCTGGAATTAAATATACTTTTGTTTGTTTTTTATCTGCCATTATGGTGATGAATTATACACAAACTATATTAGTTTTTATTAATTTTTTAATTTTTTATAAAAACTTAAGTTTCCATATAAAGGAGAGCACTCTCTAGTAATTACTCCAATTGAAATTAAATTAAGCATATTCATGTGGGAATCAAATTTGTTAAGGGTAAAGTTTTTATAAAAATTATCTTTATCTATCATTGGATACAAACTTCTCATGAGACTTCCTGCCAATAATATTCCTCCGCCTGAATTGAAGGTAAGTGCTAAATCTGACAAAGATTGAGCTAAAGACTTAATAAAACCATTGATAACATCTTTAGCTATTGGATCTTTCTGTATATATTTTTCTAAAATCTTTTCTGAAGAAAGATATGCATTAGATTTTAAATGATAAATATTTGATATAGCTGTACCTGATATTATATTTTCAAGTGTCACAATAGTATTGCTTTCAATATTGAAATTTTTTAATAAGCTTTTTGTTGAATTAGTTGTATTACCAACTTCTGTGGCGAGGACGAATTGGTTGTTAATTGCTACAGATGCACCTAAACCAGTACCAGGACCTAAATAAAGCACAGTGTTGTTGTATGATTCACCCTCTTTTATATTAATAATACTGTCACACACATAATCAAAACTATGTGCGATTGCTTCCCAGTCATTGAGGAGATAACATTTTTTTAAATTAAATTTTTTTTCGATTTCATTTGTATTAAAAACATAGTTGCGATTAGTCATACCAATAGATTCGTTTATTTTTGGTCCAGCAACAGATGCTACTAATTCATCAATATTATTTTCTTTAATTAAATTCTCAAGTTTATCTTCAAATTCACTCATATCAGCAAAAACTGTTTTACAGATATTTGTAATCTCATTTGATTCTGATGAGGAGATTGCATGGCGCATATTTGTGCCACCAATATCAACTAATAATAAATTGCTCATAGCTTTTGTTTAATTAATTTTTGTAAGAAAGCCCATAACCATATTCAAATAACGGATCATATCCAGTATCACTTATATTTAATGGGTTAGTTGATGTTTTACTTGGCCACGAGAAAGAAAGTTTACCCTTAAAATCATAATTGATAGAGTTGTCTTTATTTGAAAAAATTACATCATTAATACCTTCAACAGCAGTTCCTGGATGCCAAATACTTACAAATGCACTAGAAAAATTTAATTCTTTATCTACTATCAAAGGCCTCCCAGTGATAAATAGAGAAATAATTGGTATATCTTTTTTTGATAAAGAGGACATCATATTAATCATTGCAAAGTTTTTAGAACTAAAGTCTAAACTTTTAGTATCTCCCTCTCCTTCGGCATAAGGTGTTTCACCGTAGACCATTATTACAAAATCAGGTTGATTTTTATAAGAACCGTCTGAAGAGAATTCAACGGAACCGCCTGAATCAATTATATGTTTTGATAAAGATTCATAAATACTTAAGGTTTTTGGAAAATCACTATTGGAGATTTCAGTTCCTTCCCATGTCTTACCTTGCCATGTAATTGTCCAACCACCCATTTGATTCTCTATGAACTTAGATTGTTCACCAATAATTAAAAATCTATTACCTGGATTAAGCGGCAAGATAGAACTTTTATTTTTTAACAAAACCAATGACTCTCTTACTGCTTGTCGAGCAATATTTCTATGATCTTTATTACCAAGATAATTTTTCTTAAATTGATGAGGCACCCTATTATCAAATAGGCCTAAGTATTTTTTAACTTTTAATATTCTTGTAACAGCATCGTCTAGTCTTTCTATAGGTATAATTCCAGAATTTACTTGATCGAGAGTGTTCCAATAAAGTCCTTCCCATTCTTGAGGAACCATAAAAATATCTACACCAGAATTAAAAGCTTCAGGACAATTTGAATCTTCGCATCCAGGGAGTTGTCCATGGCCATTCCAATCACCAACAATAAATCCATCAAAATTCATTTGAGATTTTAAGATATCTATTAACAAATATTTATTACCATGACTCTTTAATCCATTCCAAGAATTAAAGCTTGCCATGATTGATAGTGCACATGAATCAATTGCATCATAATAAGGCATTCCATGAACATCTTTTAATGTTTGCTCATCAATAATGGTATCCCCCTGATCTATTCCTTGATTAGTACCTCCATCACCAAGAAAATGCTTTGCCGTAGCCAAGATATGTTGGTTAATTAAAAATTTATCACCCTCACCTTGCAGACCAAGAATAAAATTCTTACCAAGCTCTGTGACCAGCTGAGGATCTTCAGAATAACCTTCATAAGTTCTTCCCCATAAATCATTTTGCGGTACTGCAATTGTTGGTGCAAAAGTCCATATTATTCCAGTTGAAGAAACTTCTTTAGCAACAGCATCTCCAATTTTTTTAATTAATTCTGAATTTCTGGTTGCACCTAGAGCTATGTTATGAGGAAAAATTGTAGCGCCTATTACATTGTTATGACCA
>CABYPB010000015.1 GCA_902520725.1 uncultured SAR86 cluster bacterium
ATATTTTGCAATTCTCCTTCACCTCCTAAAACTATTGCCCCTACAAGAGCAACCCCTGAAATAGCGTTTGCACCTGACATCAATGGCGTATGGAGAGTGCTTGGAACCTTAGAAATTAATTCTAGTCCAAGGTATATAGAAAGTATTAGAACAAAACCAAGAAGAGCGTAAACTTCCATTATTTAAACCTCTCATTCATTATTTTTCCACCATAAACTAGTACACTGCTTTGTATAATTTCGTCTTCAAAATCAAAATTTATTGAGAGCGAATCCTTATCAAAAAAGTCAATAATCCAATTGTTATAATTATTTGATAATGCGAGTGATGCATGTGAAGAAACTCTTGATGCCAAATTAGAAATTCCAATTATCTTTACACCATTTCTTTCAATTATTTCATCAACCTGGGATCCTTCGACATTCCCACCGGATTCTACAGCCATATCAAAAATAACACTCCCAGGAATCATTTTATCAATTGTTTTGTTATCGATAAGCTTAGGTGCCGGCTTGCCAAAGAGTTGTGCTGTAGTGATTACAATATCTGATTTTTCGCATACTTTTGATTGGAGTTCTTTTTGCATTTTTATTTGCTCTTCAGTAAGTTCTTTGGCATAACCTTGATCTGTTTCTCCAGTTTCACCTAAATCAATTTTCACAAACTTTGCGCCTAGTGAATTTACTTGTTCTTCTACTACATCTCTTGTGTCAAAGGCTTCCACTCTAGCACCTAGTCTTTTAGCAGTTGCAATTGCTTGAAGACCAGCAACACCAACACCTATAACGAAAACTTTTGCAGGTTTTAAGGTTCCAGCAGCGGTCATCATCATTGGCAATGCAGTTGAAAGATGTTTTGCAGCTTCAATAACTGCAACATATCCTGCTAAATTGGCTTGAGAACTAAGCACATCCATTTTTTGCGCTCTAGTAATTCTAGGTATAAATTCCATGCTTACCAAATTAATGTTTGATTTATAACACGTCTCAATTAACTCCTGATTGCTAAATGGATTTACCATTCCTAAGATTGTTGCGTTTTTTTTCATTAACTCAACTTCTTCTTTAGTAAGAGATTGATTTGTAATCACCAAATCTGAATTTTCTAAGCATTCATTCCTTGAGTGCTTTTTTAAACCAAGTTCTTGAAAAATTTCATTAGAAGTATTTACACCTTCGCCAATATTGTCTTCAAACCATATTTCTATTCCAAGATTAATCAATGTACTAATAGTTTCCTTATGAATAGGAGATCTATTATCTTTGGAATTATTTGATTTTAACGCTGAAATTATCACAATATGAATTTATAGATTATGTAGTAAATTTAATATTAACAGTTACTTCAAGTCAATTAAATTAAAATATCGCTTATATAAATAACATTAGATATTTCAAACTGTAGTTTTGCTACAGAATATATATTTTTATTTATTTTTTATTAAATTTATAAAGGTTAAAATACTTGGATGAAAAATATTGATACGCAAGAAGTTAAGAAGTTTTCTGAACTCGCTCAGGATTGGTGGAATAAAGATGGGGATTTTAAACCACTTCATATTATTAATCCTTTAAGAGCTGATTACATAAAAAGTAAGGCTGAACTTATTGATAAAAATATTTTAGATGTTGGTTGTGGAGGCGGACTTTTAACGGAGGCACTTTTCGACCTTGGGGCAATAGTCACAGGAATCGATGCTGCTGGACCAGGAATAGAGGTTGCTAAATTACATGCTAAAGAAAATAATAAAAATATTAAATACTATGAAAAAACAGCTGAAATATTAAATCAAGAATGTTCGGAGTCATTTGATATAGTTACCTGTTTGGAAGTATTGGAGCATGTTCCAGATCCAAAGAGCCTTGTTAAAACATGTATAAATCTTCTTAAACCGGGAGGATTGCTTTTCTTGTCAACAATTAATAAAAATCCGAGATCCTGGATAACCGCTATAGTTGGAGCAGAATATATATTCAATCTGCTACCTAAAGGGACTCATGAATTTGATAAATTTATTAAGCCGTCTGACTTAGCTTCTTTTGTTAGAAAAGGTGGTGCAGAATTAATTGAAACAAAAGGTATGTTTTATAACCCAATTACACATAAAGCTAATCTCAATAATGATTTAGGTGTTAATTATTTGATGTATGCCAGAAAATCTTAATACTAAACTTGTGTTATTTGATTTAGATGGCACTCTTATTGATACTGCTCCAGACTTTCTTAGCTCCCTTAATACTGTGCTTACCAGATATAAAAAAAAGAATGTATCAGCGTCAGAAATTAGGACATATATTTCAGAAGGCTCATCAAAATTAATCAAATATGCTTTTAATATTGATGAGACGGATAAGGAATTTAAAAGATATAAAAATGAGTTCTTATCAGAATATAAATCAAATCTTACTGCACAGTCAGATCTCTTTGATGGCATTGAAAAATTAATAAGATATCTTAGTCATAATGAAATTATGTATGGGATTGTTACAAATAAATTTTTTGAATACGCTGACCCAATAGTAAGATCCTTTCCTCAACTAAATGATTTAAAAATTTTAATATGTCCTGATCATGTAGCCATTTCAAAGCCAGATCCTGAAGGTATATTACTTGCATGTAATAAGCTTAATGTCAGAACTGATGAAACAGTCTATCTTGGCGACCATGAAAACGATTTAATAGCAGGAATCTCTGCAGGTGCAAGAGTTATTGGATGCTTGTATGGATATTCTCTTTCAAAAGACTCTATTAATAAATACGATTGTGTTTATGTAAATAATGCAAACGAGATCATACCTTTCATTAAATGATGGATGATAATTTAGACTATCTAAAAGATAAAAATATATTAATTACTGGTGCCTCTAAAGGTATTGGAAGATGTTTAGCTATGAATTTAAGTATGCACAAAGCTAACGTAATTCTTTTAGCAAAAAATGAAGATTTGCTAGATAGTTTATATGATGAGATAAAAGAAAAATATGATACAAACCCAATGATTATTAGATGTGATCTAAGTGAATTAGAAGAAAATAAAGCTCAAGAGATAGCAAATGTAATATCTAAAAATTATAAATGTCTTGATGCCTTAATAAATAATGCAGGTATTTTAAAAAAAATGTCTTCTATTCATGACTATGATTTAAATAGTTGGGAAAAGGTTGTTAATGTTAATTTAACTAGTGCATTTCTAATATCAAAATACTTATTACCATTGTTAATGGACTCAGAACTTCCAAGAATAATTTTTACTTCATCAGGTGTAGCAAATAAGGGTAAGGCATATTGGGGTGCCTACTCAGTGACCAAAGCAGGAACAAAAAATTTATCAGAAATCTTAAATGATGAGCTGAGTTCTATTCCAAATTTTAAGGTTTTTAATTTTAATCCAAAAGAAACTAGAACAGAAATGAGAGCCTTGGCATATCCAGCAGAAAACCCCTCTTTAGTTAAAATACCAGATGAGTTAATGCATTATTATTTTTGGATGCTGTCTGAAAAGAGCACATCATCATCAAAAATACATATAGACTTTGGTGATGAGATATAAAATTATATAGTTACGTTTTCGTCTTCAAGAACTCTCCACATATATAAGCACATATAACTTCTGTATGGACTGAATTCCTTGTAAAAATCTTCATTATAACTCTCTAGATCAAACATTCGGATATGTGCATTTTTGAGTCCAAGATCAAGAATTGAGAATACATCTGCATCACCTACATAAAAGATTCTTGACATCTCAATTGACCATGGACCAATGCCTTTAATTTTTATTAAGAATTCATAAAAATCGGAATGAGACATTCTTTGTAAGTCATTCTTAGTTAGGTTTTGAATTTTCTCATCGAAAATAATTCCATTTAAATATTCAATTTTTTGTCTAGATAGGCCCGCATTCTTAAATTTAATATTTAAATTATTATTAATTTTCTTGTACTTATTTTTGTTTAGAAGTATTTCTGTTCTTTCCCATATAGCTGCTGCTGAAGCAACTGAAAGCTGTTGACCAACTATTATTTTTGAAAGATGATCAACAAAGTCCATATTAGACAGCTTGATCTTAAGTGGGCCTACTTTTTTAATATGGTTAGCTAAATTTTTATATTTTTTCTGGACTGCCTTTTTGTATAGAAATTCAAAAGCTTTTTTATGTTCCATAATTTTTTAATGCATCTATTTCCTTATTAGATAATTCCATGCTTTTACCCTTCTTAAGACTTGATGGTAAAAAAATGGGTCCAAATCTTGTCCTCTTAAGCCTGCTTATTTCGAGATCAACTGCATTAAATATTCTCCTTACCTCTTTATTTTTTCCAGACATAAGGCAGGCAGAAAACCATTGATTTGTGGAATTTTTCTCACCCTCAATAATATCTGATAATTTATATGTTTCTTTATCTATCGTTATCCCATTTAACATTCGTTGTCTTTTATCTTCGGTAAAATCACCACGCGCTCTTACTAAATATTCTCTGTCAATCATCGAAGACGGATGCATACAATAGTTAGCAAAATTTCCATCATTAGTGAAAAGCATTAGTCCTGATGAGTTGATATCAAGTCTACCTACTGATATCCATCTAATCCTCGGCTTTGACTTTGGCAGAAAATCAAACACAATTGGTAGATCTTTTTCTCTCTTTGACGAAGAAAGCACTCCTTCTGGTTTATTAAGTATCAAAAGCTTTATTTCAGATTTAATAAAAGATAAGGTTTTTCCTTCATATTCAACTACATCATCTTTATTTACTGAACTTCCTAGTTTTGCAATCTTTCCATTTACAAAAACTTTGTTTGATTTTATAAGTTGTTCGCAACTTCTTCTTGACCCTAATCCAGATCTAGCAAGAAATTTTTGAAGTCTTTCTGACATGGATTAGACAACTTGAGATAGAAAGTCATCTTTTGAATCATCTGTTATTTCAGGTAGTTCAGGAAGATCTGAAATGCTTTTTAAATTCAAGTCATCTAAAAAATCTTTTGTTGTAGAGTAAAGTACTGGCCTGCCAGGTACGTCTCTTGTTCCAGATACCCTAATCCAGTTCCTTTCTAACAACGATCTTATACTTCTTGTGCTTACACTTACGCCTCTTATGTCTTCAATATCACCCCTTGTAACAGGTTGTTTGAAAGCAATAATCGAAATAGTTTCCATTAATGCTTTGGAAATTCGAGGCGTCTTATCATTCCAAATGTTCCCTAAAGATGAGCTATGTTCTTGTTTAATATTAAGTCTGTAGCCAGAAGCTACCTCTTGAATCTCTATAGATGTATTTGTATATCTTTCTTCAAGCATATTTAACGATTTTTTTATATCTGATAATTCAATAGTGCCGCCATTGTTATTAAGAATATTCCTTATTTCAGAGAGTGTTAGAGGCCTTCCAGCTCCAAAAAGCAAAGCTTCAATAGAATTTATAAGACTTTTGTTCAATTTATACTCTCCTTGATGATTTTATAAATAATTCTTCACTTTTATTTTGTATAAGTTCTACGTGTCCGTCTTTTGCAAGCTCTAATGATGCTAACAAGGTGACTACAATACCTTTTTTGCCCTCAGGCTTTTTTAAAGTTTTTGAAAAGCTAATAATATTTGATCTAGAAAGTAAATCTAATATCATTTGAATGCGTTCTTTGGTTGAAAGTTCTTCAAAGTCTATTTGATGATTATCTTTATAATTAGGTCTTTTTAAAACTTCTAGAACTGAATCAAATATTTCATCTTTTGTAATTAAGACTTCTTTATTTTTTTGGTCTTCGAACTTTGGCAATTGTGCTGATGCAACATAAAAATCTCTATCAACTCTTGGTAATAAAGCTATTTTTTCAGAAACATTCTTAAACTTCTGATATTCTTGTAATCTTTTGATTAAAGAGGCTCTTGGATCATCCTCTTCTTCATCGAATGACTCTCTTGGCAACATTAATCTAGATTTTATTTCTGCAAGTGTAGCTGCCATGACTAAATAATCTGCTGCTAAATCAAATTTTAAAGAATCCATGAGTTCTATGTATTCAATGTATTGGTCTGTAATCTTCGAAACATCTAAATCAAGAATATTTATATTTTCTTTCCTAATTAAGTATAAAAGTAGGTCTAGCGGTCCTGTAAATGATTCCAAGCATATTTCGAGGGCATTGGGTGGTATAAACAGATCATCTGGTATATCTTCAAACTGACGGCCCAATAGAGTGGGAAGTTCGAGTTGAGCAAGATTATTATTTTGCATAAATAAACACTATATAGTGTAAGTTTTGCTTATTTTAATACAATATCTTGTGCATTTCCTTAAAAATACTAATATTAATAACAAAATTTTAGTTAATTAATTTTAATTAAGCTGTTTTCATTATCTTACTTTCATTTAATAATATTCATCCACTTTTAGAAATAGATATATAAGATAGAAATACATGAACTATTCCACTGACAATACAAGAATTATAGATAGGAGAAAAGTGCCTGCACCCTATGAGCTTGTTAACAAATATCCTATCAATGACGATATTGCAAAACTTGTGTATGGCACTAGAAATCAAGTAAGCCAAATATTGCATGACAAAGATGACAGAATATTTGTAGTTGTGGGTCCCTGTTCTATTCATGATCCAATAAGTGCTCTAGATTACGCAAAAAAACTATCTGATGAATATAAAAAATTTAGTGAAAATCTTTTAATAATAATGAGAGTTTATTTTGAGAAACCAAGAACAACAGTTGGTTGGAAAGGTTTAATTAATGACCCAGATATCAACGAAACATATGATATTGCTAAAGGAGTTGAATTAGCCAGAAAAGTACTAATTGATATTGCTGATTTAGGGTTGCCAGCTGGAACTGAATTTCTTGATCCTATATCACCACAGTATGTTACAGATGTAATTTCATGGGGCGCAATTGGAGCTAGAACTGCAGAAAGTCAAATTCATAGAGAGCTTGCATCTGGATTGTCTTGTCCAATTGGAATTAAAAACGGAACTGATGGAAGTCTTAAAGCTGCTATAGACGGCATTCAAGCTGCTAATCATTCTCACGTTTTTCTCGGTGCAACAAAAGAGGCAGATATTGCAATGTTAAAAACTGCTGGTAATAACGATGCTCACATAATTTTACGCGGAGGAAAGACGCCAAACTATGATTCTGAATCAGTTAATAATACTCTTACAGCTTTAAAAGAAGCTGAAGTGAACGAATCTATTATGATAGATGCGAGTCATGGCAATAGTCAAAAAAAATTCAAACAGCAATTGCCAGTAGTTGAATCAATTTGCCATCAAATTGCAGAAGGCAATAAAAATATTAAAGGAGTAATGATAGAAAGTCATTTACAAGAAGGTAATCAAAAAATTTCTGATAGTTTGAAGTATGGTCAGAGCATTACAGATGCATGTATGGGCTGGGGCGATACATTAATATGTTTAGAAAAGCTCAATGAAGCGATTAATATTAAAAGAGGTAAGTAGTTTAATTGGAAAAAGGGAAAAACTTATCATTCTCAAAAGAGGTTGCTGAAACGCTAGGATTAGAATGTGCAATTATTCTTAATTTATTTGAAGAAAATGGGTTAAATAATATTTCGTCTGAAGACAAATTATTAGACTCAATAAATGATGCTCTTCCTTTTATTAGTCCTCCTGAAATCCAAAAATCAATAAAAAAGCTAAATCAATTTAATCTGATAGGTTTTGGTCAAGAATCACCAAAAAAAGACTACCAGATTAAAAAGCCCTTTAAGAACACTCAATCTCGTCAGATTGAGATGGATTGGCATCCATCAGATGATACTCTTGAAATAATAAAAATGACTTCGATTTCCAATGATTTTATGAATCTTAAATTAAAAGAATTTAGAATCTATTGGACTGAAAGAGGACAGAAAAAAAATAATTGGAACATAACTTTCTTAGATTTTATTAGAAGAGAATGGGCAAAAGAAAATAACTCAAACAAAGGCTTGCCATATACCATTAACGAAAAATGGTTTCCTGATGAGGATGTTTTTGATATTTTGAACTTATCAGATATAACGAGAGATTCTGCGTTAAAATATTTAAGAGAATTTATTCTATATTGGAAAGATAAAGGAACTGCTTTTACAACATGGAATTCTAAATTTATTGATCATGTTAAAAGACGACATATGATTAATGTTAATATGAGTAATAATGAAAAAAATAAGGAATATATTGAGCCAGGAAAATATACAAAAGACTTCAAAACAAGAAAAAATGACACAACTTGGGCAAACGAAATTAACCTCGACTAAAGAAGATTTTATAAAATCAATTGATTCATTGTTCTTAAAACTTGAGCTTGCTTATCATTATCAGTTTTACAAAGTTTTTGGCACTGATGATAAGTTAAAAGAAGGTAAAAAGCTTTGGGCAATAAGTTTAAAACATATTCCCTCGGAAATAGTTCTTGAGGCTGTTGAAAATGTTATTAGTTCTCAATCATACCTTCCAACTCTTACTGATTTACTCAAAGCTTGCAATGATATAAATAGAAAAGATGGATTTCCTTCTATAGAAGAAGCTTATTTAGAAGCAAGAAGATCTTATCAACCAAGAAAAGACTTTAATTGGACTCATCCGATTGTTTATTTTGCTGGTAAAAAAACTGGTTGGAATATACTTGATGAGAAAGACTCTAGTCAAAGCCTTCAGATTTTTAGGAAAAACTATATGTCCATAAAATTGCAAGCACAAAATGGAACAGAATTTAAAATAAAACGTAGCGCAGAAAGTAGTGAAAAGTTAAAGCCATTCAACAAAGATTTATTTAAAAAACTTAGAAAAAAATTTAAGGTTTAAAAAAATCATACTTATATGAAAATAACTAAAAATATTAGAATATCTCTGTATATATTAATTCCGATTTTATTCTGGATGCTTTCAGGTATATTTAAGACTCAAAAAATAGATGAGCCTGAAATATCAAATGATTTATTTACTGTTCAAACTGTCATTAGCAATGCTGTTGAATATCAACCTTTAATTAAACTCAAAGCAACTTCAATGTCAGAAGCTAGAATTGGCGTTAAAGCGAAAACTTCTGGAGAAGTTGTAAATATTGGGGCAGTTCAAGGTGCATATGTTAATAAAGATCTAGTTTTATGCAGTTTAGGAGTAGTTGAGCTCAATAGAACAGAAGTAAAAGCACCTTTTTCCGGATATATTGAAAATATTGTAAAGCCTGGTAACTTTCTTGAAAGAGGTCAAATTTGTGCAACTCTTATCCAACTTAGTCCCATCATTTTTGTGGCAGGTGTACCTGAGTATGAAATCAATAAAGTTAAGGAAGGACAAGAGGTTATTCTTGAATTAGTAACAGGCAAAGTTTTAGAAGGATATTTAACATTTGTATCTAAAAGTGCTTCTGCTGATACAAGAACATTTAGTGTTGAATCTCAGATTACTAACTCTGATGGAGAAATAAAAGATGGCTTAACTGCAAGTATGACTATAAAAATAGATAAAGTTATGGCCCATAAAATTTCACCATCTATATTGTTACTCAATGATGATGGAAAATTAGGAATAAGAATAGTAAAAGAAAATAAAATAGCTAAATTTATAGAAATATCTATTTTAGAAGATTCTGAAGAAGGTCTATGGGTTACAGACATACCTGATTCTGTAGAGATTATTGTTCAAGGCCAAGGATTTGTTGAAGACAATCAAAAAGTAATAACTAATCCTCAATGACAAACATAATCGATTTTGCATTAAAAAAAGCAAAAACAACTTTGTTAATCGCCTTTATGATCATTGTTGCTGGATCATATGCGCGTCAAGAAATTCCAATTGCTGCATCTCCAAATGTTCAATTACCATTTATCACTGTATCAGTGTTTCTAGACGGAGCCTCGCCTGGAGATACGTCAAGACTAATTGCTAGACCTTTAGAAAATAGATTGAAAACAGTTACTGGGGTTAAAAATATAAGATCAACAAGTTATTTAAGTTATGCAAGAATTTTCTTAGAATTTGAAGTTGGCTTTGATATCGATAAGGCCCTCGTGGATGTCAAACAAGGTGTTGAAGAAATCAAATATCAACTTCCACTTGGGGCAGAAGATCCTCAGATAGAAGAATATAGTGAAGCAAGCTTTCCTGTTATGAATATTAGTATTGTTGGTGGAAAATCAGTACGGCAAAAAGTTTTTTATGCACGAGAACTCAAAGATAGAATTGAGCCTATTGAACAAATTCTTGAAGTAAATATGACTGGTGCTCCAGAAGAAGTTTTAGAGGGTGTTATAGATAAATCTAAAATGGAATCTTATGGGGTCACCCTATCTGATATTTATAATTCTGTGGCTAATAATAATTTAATTATTCCAGGTGGAAAACAAGACACTGGTCGTGGAAGTTTTAACATAGAAGTACCTAGCATCATTGAATCAGCTAAAGATATATATGCTATTCCTGTAAAAGTTACTAAAGATGCAATTGTAACATTGGGTGAAATTGCATCTGTCAAAAGAACTTTTAAAGATTTTACTTCATATGCAAGAGTCAATGGACAAGATGCTGTTACTCTAGAAATATCATTAAGAGAAAGTGCTAATGCTATTGATGCTTCTAATGCTATTAGAGAAATTTTAGCTAACTTTGATTCAGAGCTTCCAAAAAATCTAAAGATTGTTATTTCTAATGATGACACTATCTACGCGAATCTTATGGTTAAAGAGTTAAATGGAAATATTATTGCTGCAGTAATATTAATTATGGTTTTAGTTATTGCTAGTATGGGCGCAAGAGTTTCGATGTTAGTTGGATTATCAATACCCTTCTGTTTTTTGATGACATATTTAATTCTGTTCTCCTTAAACATGGAAGTTAATTTTTTAGTGATGATGGGGCTCCTACTTGGCATGGGAATGTTGATAGATGGTTCAATTGTAATTACAGAATTTGCAGATAAAAAAATTGCTGAAGGCTTATCAAGAGCAGAAGGTTACACACTGGCTTCAAAAAGAATGTTCTATCCAATAATTGCTTCTACTGGCACAACAATGGCAGCATTTATACCTGTGATGTTTTGGCCTGGATTTACTGGTCAATTTATGAGGTATCTTCCGATAACGATTTTCTTTGTACTATCAGCTTCATTATTCTATTCATTAATAGTTATTCCTGTTTTGGGATCTTATTTTGGACAAAAAAAATCTGCCCTTAATTCTGACGATGGTGATACTTCAATGTTTACAAAACTTACCGATTGGTATGGAAAGTACATAAAGCGTTTTGTTCAGAATCCAGTTGAAACAGTAATTGCTGTAGCTGCAGTACTACTAATAATAATAATGAGTTATGGATTCTCCGGGAAGGGAACGGTCTATTTTGCTATTGTTGATCCAGTTCAGGCAAATATAACTGTAAAAGCAAGAGGTAATTTTTCTGCCCTCGAAACCAAAAAAATTATAGAGCAGGTTGAAGAACGATTCTTGAAGGTAGAAGGAATAAAAAATGTTTACTTAAGATCGGGAACAAACTGGTGGCAGTCAGGTGCTGATAGAATTGGCGGTGGGTTCGTAGAAACTCTAGAGCCGTCGCAAACCAAAATAACAGGTTTCGAAATTATGGATCGGTTAAAAGCTTCAACTAAAGATCTTCCTGGAATAACAGTTGAAGTTGAGGCTGATATAGGCGGTCCGTCGTTTGACTCACCAATTGAGCTAGATGTATATGGCGATACAGAAGAAACTGTAAATAATGCTGTTAGTCTTATAGAAAACTATATGAGAAATAATATGACAGGCCTCAATAATATTTTTTCATCAAAAGCATATCCATCTGTTGAGTGGAGTGTTGAAGTAGATAAGCAAAAGGCAGCTCAATTAGGGGTAAGCGTGGGCGACGTTGGAGCATTAGTGCAGATGCTTACTAATGGTTTTAAAGTTGGTGAATATCGTCCTGATGATGCAAAAGATGAGGTAGAAATAAGAGCTAGATTTCCAGATTCAGATAGAACCATAACAGGAATAAGAGATCTCAATGTTGTTACAAAAAAGGGAACTGTTCCAGTAAGTTCATTTGTTAAAGTTATACCTAAAGAAAATCGTCAAACTGTTAATAGAAAAAATGGTAAATATTTTCAGGAGGTTGGAGCTGGTACTCAAGATGAATCAGAGGTTTCTTTTAAAGTAAATGAGCTAAATAATTGGCTAAAAACTGCAAATCTAGGGCCAGGGATTTCCTACAGTTTTGGTGGTATGGCCGAAGAAACAGAAGAAGTTAATACTTTTATGATTACAGCTGGAATAACTGCAGTATTTATGATGTTGTTGATGTTGATCACACAATTTAATAGTTTTTATCAATCATTTATTATTTTGTCTTCAGTTACTATTTCATTTGTTGGAGTCCTTTTAGGTTTATTAATAACAGGAAAATCTTTTAGCACTACTATGACTGGATTATCTATAGTCACTCTAGCAGGCATTGTTGTAAATAATAATATTGTACTTATTGATACTTTTAATAAATTAAAGGAAGAGTCTCCTCATCTTGAAAAATCAATTCATATTATCAATGCATGCAAACAGAGATTAAGACCAATTATTTTAACTTCATTGACAACCATATTTGGTCTAATGCCCCTTGCCATGGGTATCAGTTTAGACATTATTTCTCGAGATATACTAGTTGGAAGTAGGATAGTTGATTGGTGGTCAAATCTTGCAGTATCTATAGTATTTGGTCTTGGTTTTAGTACTTTTATAACCTTAATACTTACGCCTGCTGTTTTAGCACTTCCATATGCACTAAGAAATGACTTCAAAAAATACTTTCAAAGTTCATCGAATAACATACAATAAATTATGGCTAGTCCAGATAAAAATATAAATTTTGAAGCATCATTGAAAGAGCTTGAATCTATAGTGGAAAAATTAGAAGATGAAGACATTAACCTTGAAGATTCAGTAAAGTCATTTGAAGAAGGGGTTAATTTGGTGAAGCAATGCCAGAAACAACTTCAAGATGCAGAGCTAAAGATAAAAAAATTGCTTGATGACGGGTCCTCATCAGAAATTAGCAAGTCCTAGATAAAAATGCTTAGAGAGTTTATGTCTCAAGTAAAAGAGCAAGTGTATTCTAATATAGACAAAAAGATTGGCAATTCAAATTCTGTTGAAGAGATTATGCGATATTCTGCTATGGCTGAAAGCAAGATGATTAGAGCAGCATTAGTTTTTGCATCAGGAAAATTAAACAAAAATTTGTCTAGTAAAAGTTTAGTTAATCTTTCAACCTCAGTGGAATTAATGCATACCTACTCTCTCATACATGATGATCTTCCGTCTATGGATAATGATGATTTTAGACGTGGTAAAGAGTCTTCACATAACAAATTTGGTGAGGCAAATGCAATATTAGCTGGAGATGCATTACAAAGTTTGTCATATGAAATTATTTGTGATGATGAGGGTCTAACATCAGACGAAAAGATTGCTGCCATTAAGCTGCTAGCTAGTTCTTGTGGCAAGATTGGAATGGTTTATGGGCAATATCTTGACATCAAAAGCGAGTCTGAGTCTATTGATGAAAAACTTATTGAGAATATTCATACCTTGAAAACTGGAAAACTAATAGAGTGTTCGATTCTGCTTGGACAGTTAGGGAATTCTAAAAAAAATGCAAAAGATGCTTTTAAAACATTTGGGAAAAAAATTGGGTTAGCCTTTCAAATAACAGATGATATTCTTGAAGCAACTTCTGATAAGGAGACTCTTGGAAAAGATATTAATTCTGATTTAAAAAATAATAAAAGCACCTATATTAGTGTTTTGGGTATTAAAAAAGCTATTGAGAAATCAAAAAATCTAACTTTATCAGCAATATCTGATTTAGAAGCACTAAACTCAAAAGATAATAATATACTTATAGAATTAGCAAAATATATTTCATATAGAGAAAATTAAATGAGAATTTTTAAAGAAATTCCTTCTCAGAAGCCAAAGACTCCTTTACTTGATAAAGTAAATACACCCGCAGATATCAGGTCTTTTTCGTTGAATGAGCTTGAAACACTTTCAAATGAATTAAGAGAGTTTTTGCTATTCTCTGTAGGCAAAAGTGGTGGGCACTTAGGTGGTGGTCTTGGTGTGATTGAACTAACTGTAATTATTCATCATTTATTTAACACTCCTTATGATAATTTAATTTGGGATGTTGGTCATCAAGCCTATCCTCACAAAATACTTACAGGTCGAAAAAATAAGATTGAAACTATAAGAAAAAAAAATGGATTAGCACCATTTCCATCAAGAAATGAAAGTGAATACGATGCATTTGGTGTCGGGCATTCAAGTACATCGATAAGCGCCCTTCTTGGTATGGCGGCAGGTTCAAAAGAATCTAATCCTGATAAAAAACACGTTGCGGTCATTGGTGATGGAGCCATGACAGCAGGTATGGTATTTGAGGCATTAAGTCATACCGGTCATCTTAAACCAAATGTTTTAGTTATCTTAAATGATAACGACATGTCTATTTCTGAGAATGTTGGCGGCCTTTCTAATTACTTTTCAAGAATATGGGCATCAAAAACATATAAAGGAATTAAAAAAAGCGGAGCAAGTTTTTTAAAACCTTTGCCACAGGCCTATCATCTTGCACGAAAAGTTGAGACTCAAATGAAGGCAATGGTTGCACCTGGAACTATATTTGAGGAATTGGGATTAAATTACATCGGTCCAATAGATGGGCACAACCTAAAAGAATTAAAAGATGTGATATCTAATTTAAAAGAATTTGATGGTCCTCAATTTCTTCATGTTATTACAAAAAAAGGTGCTGGCTTAGATCCAGCTGAAGCAGACAGAATAGGATTTCATGCAATAGGAAAAATTAATGCTATTAAAGATAAGAAATCTAAGCAAAAAAAATATCAGGACATATTTGGTGAATGGATTGTGGACATGGCATCTAGTGACAAAAATTTAATTGGAATTACTCCTGCCATGAGGGAGGGATCCGGGTTAGTAAAATTTAGTGAAGAGTTTCCTGATAGATATTTTGATGTTGCAATTGCAGAACAGCACTCTGTCACTTTTGCAGCTGGTCTTGCTTGTGAAAAAAAGAAACCTGTAGTTGCGATTTATTCAACATTTCTTCAAAGAGCATATGATCAATTGATTCATGATGTAGCAGTACAAAATCTTGACATTATGTTTGCGTTAGACAGGGCTGGTCTTGTTGGTGAAGATGGTCCTACTCACTCAGGAAATTATGATATTGCTTATTTGAGGTGTATTCCTAATATGATGATTTGCACGCCTTCAGATGAAAATGAAACAAGGCATTTACTAACAACTGCATATCTTCATAAAGGACCATCCTCCGTAAGATATCCAAGAGGAATTGGATCAAATGTCAAAGTTGATAATAGCCTAGAGCCTCTTGAAATAGGTAAAGCAAAATTAATTACTGATGAAAATTCAAAAGCGGTTATATTAAATTTTGGTTCACTTATAGAGGAAGCAAAAAAAGTTGCTCATAAATTGAAGCTTACATTAATAGATATGAGATTCGTAAAGCCACTTGATGAAAAGATTCTCGAAAAATATTTATCAAAAGCAGAGTTGTTTATATCAATTGAAGATGGTTCTATTATGGGGGGTGCTGGAAGTGCTGTTCAAGAATTTTGTTCAGATAAGAAAATTGATATTAAGTCTATTTTATTTGGCATACCTGATAAATTTATTGAGCACTCTTCGAGAAATGAAATGCTAAATGAAGCAGGACTTACCTCTGAAAAAATAATATCTAAAATAGAAGAAACGATATAATTAAACTAAGAACAGCAGCCAAAATCCCGGCAATAATATCGTCAAAAACAATTCCAAAACCATTTTTATATTTTTGATCAATATATGAAACAGGAAAAGGTTTAAGTATGTCAGAAAACCTAAAAAATACTAAAGCAAGAATGGCGTATGTTATTCTTTCATTTTGACTTGAGGCAAAATATATCACAGGAAGCAAAGCAACCCACATTCCTGCTAATTCATCAATAACAATTGATTTATGATCTTTTTCAGATAAATCTTTGGAGACTTTCTCACAAATCCATATTGATAAAATAACAATAATAATTGTTGGAATCAGCATGTTTACAAAATGTGAAATTAATACGAAGGTAATACAACCAAAGATGCTACCAAATGTTCCAGGTGCATAAGGAATTAAGCCTATGCCACCAAGACTGGCAATAAAGTCATATGGTTTCTTTAAATCAGGAAAATCACTCATCATTAATAATTGTAACAATTTTTCTTGCAATGGAAGGCGCTGTTGTCCACTTACCTCCAAAGATACTTATAAGCTTATTATTTTTTTGAATAAAAAAGTCTCGTGAAGCCTTGTGAGAGTTTTTACCCTCTTTTATTAATGGCCTGACTCCAGAATATGAAGAAAGAATGTCTTCTTTTCTTACTGGATATTTTAGAATACTATTGAAACTTTCAAGTAAATAGCTTTCCTCTTTTTGGCTTATTGAAGGATTCTCTGGCGACTCTACCCTTTCCTCTGTTGTCCCTAATAAAGTTAGGCCCTTATAGGGTAATGCAAATATATATCGTGAATTACAAATTCCATTAAACATTATTCCAAATTTAATTTGTTTATTAAGAATAAGATGGCTGCCCTTAATGTAATCGATATCTTTTAAGCTTTTAATATTATTTTTTTGTAATAAAATTTTTGTCCAAGGTCCGACTGCTAAAATTATGTTATCAAAATTTTGTTTATCTACTTTTCCGTTGATATCAAGTGATGAAATTTCATAATTTTCAAAAATATTGATGTCTAACTCCTTAGCCTGTTTTATTAAATCTTCTCCCAACAGATTGTCATCCATCACTCCATCAAAAAATGAAAGCTTTAGTTTGTAATTCTCATTCAGTAAATCATCAGAGCTTTTTTTAATTAAAGATAGTTCACTATTTCCAAGACTTTTTGGACCAGCCAATAGTCCATATAACTTAACACCAAAAAAAAATTTCAATAAATCTATGGATATTAAGTTAATAAACGGAATAGAGATCTTAATTTTATTTGTATGTTGAGGAAAGTTCTTTAACCACCAGTGCCTATCATTTAAACCGTTTTTTACTTCTCTAAAATGAAAATTTTCAAGATACCTGAGCCCACCATGTAAAAGTTTTGTTGTCTTTGAACTTGTTTCGCTGAGTAAGGTATTCTTCTCAAATATTGAAACTTTATACCCCTCTTTGGCTAAAAAAATAGCAGTGACTAGTCCGGATATTCCACCTCCAACTATACCAATTCTTTTAATCAAAAGAGTCCCATCCGATTTTGGAAAAATCTAATACTTTGTTTTCCTTTAATACCTCTACACCACTACCTTTAATAATTTTTCCAATTGGTTTGAAACCATCCTTCATTAAACTCTCTTCGAATTCACTTCCGCATGTAAAACATAGCTCATAATCATCGCCATAACATAAATCTTCAATATCACTTGTGATCTCAATATTTTCGTATCTTATGGTTGCTCCTACTCCAGAAAGCTTGCATATGCTTCCTAAGTCCTTAATAAGACCATCAGAGATATCTATACAAGATGAGGCAAAATCCGCAATATATTCCGATACATCAAAACGTACTTTTGGTCTAAAAAAATTTGAATGGTATTTAGATTTTTTCTCATCGCACTCAATTAGCCCTCTTCTTGCTTTTCCAAGAGGACCTGAGACATAAACCAAATCATTTGGTTTTGCATTTGATCTTAGTAAAGGTTTTTTATACGGGTAACCAAAAACATTTACACAAATATTAAGATCTCCAAACGTAACATCCCCTCCAACTAATTTAATGCCGTATTCGTTAATAATTGTTTCTACTCCCTTATTAAAGTCTTTATACCAATCTAAATTTTTTTTATTGGAAGTAAGGGCTATCGTTATGAAAGATGGGTATGCTCCCATAGCTGCTAAATCACTAAGTGCGACTGCAATAGATCTATAAGCTATATCTCTAGGACAGGTGTTAATTGGAAAATGAGTACCTGCTTTTGAAATATCTAACGAATGAATTAAATCTTTTGACTGTGATTTAATTACTGCTGCATCATCTCCTGATCCCACAGCAATAAGGCTATCATTTTTATAGTCTTCAACTAAATGTTGAAAAGAGTTGAGTATATCTGCTTCTGATATCAAGAAGGATATCTTTCAAATAATCCACTAGCCCCCATTCCGCCACCAATACACATTGTGACAACGCCGAATTGCTTATCTAAATTCTGGAGTTGGCGAGTAAGGTGACCAACCTGTCTAGAACCTGTCATTCCAAATGGATGACCAATTGATATTGAGCCTCCATCCAGATTTAACTTATCCATAGGAATTCCGAGCTTGTCTCTGCAGTAAACTACTTGCACTGCAAAAGCCTCATTAAGTTCCCATATATCAATATCTTCCATTGATAGATTATAATTTTTTAGAAGTTTTGGGACTGAATATACTGGACCAATGCCCATTTCATCAGGTTCACAGCCCATTGTTGTAAAGCCTCTAAAGTATGCAGTTGGCTTTAATCCCAAATCTTTAGCTTTGTCTTCAGACATAACAAGAGTTACAGATGCTCCATCTGATAATTGTGATGAGTTACCTGCTGTTACTGACCCATTTTCAGGATCAAATACTGGTTTTAGAGAGGACAAACCCTCTAGAGTAGTTTCAGGCCTGTTACATTCATCCTTATCAACTGTATAGTCAATTTCTTTAGATTCTCCTGTCTCCTTATTTGTTAACAACATTTTTGTTTCCATTGGAATAATCTCATCATCATATCCACCAGATTGCTGAGCTGCAGCAGTTCTCATTTGACTCTCAAAAGCATACTCATCTTGAGCTTCTCGAGATACATCGTATCTTTTAGCAACTACTTCAGCTGTCATACCCATTGGAAAATAAATACCGGCTGATTCTTTGGCTAATCTTTCATTAACAAAATTATCCATATTCATATTCATCATTGAAATTGTCTCAGCTCCGCCTGCAATTACAGTATCGTAGCATCCAGCCATTATTTGACCTGCAGCCATAGATATTGATTGAAGACCAGAGGAACAATATCTGTTTATAGTAGTACCACCTGTGGTTATTGGAAGATTAGATAAAACTGCTGCGTTCCTTCCTATATTATGTCCTTGAGCTCCCTCTGGATTCCCACAACCCATGATAATGTCTTCAACCTCTTCAGGAGGTAAATTTGGATTCCTTTCTAACATTGCGTTAATAATATGCGCTAACATCTCATCTGGCCTTGTCATATTAAAACCACCTCTGTGTGACTTTGCTAATCCTGTTCGAACACTATCAACTTCTTTTAGTGCATTCATCATGACCTCACCAATCTCAATGGATTTGATTTCTCGGACACCTTTTGTTCTTATTTCTTTTAAAATTTTACCAAAAACTATATCTATTTCTTCAACTGATAAAGGTCTTTTTTCTAAAGCTCTCAGCATTCCTTTCTTTAATTTTGATCCATTAAAAGGCTGTCTGTCACCATTACTTTTTATAACTCTGGGAAGCGCAAGATCTGCGGTTTCAAATGTAGTAAATCTTGAATGACATACTTCACATAATCTTCTTCTTCTAATTTGAGTGCCATCTGTAACTAGTCTTGAGTCGATTACTTTAGTATCTTCAGCTTGGCAAAAAGGACAATACATTTATAAATTATATACTGGAAACTCTCTTGTAAGATTTCGCACCTTTTCTTTTATTTCTTGATGGAGTTCATTATTTTCAAAATTATTAATTATTTCTGAAATCCAAGAACTTATCATTTCAATTTCTTTTTCTTTGAATCCTCTTGTAGTTACAGCAGGAGATCCAATTCTGATTCCAGAAGTAACAAATGGGGACGCAGGGTCATTTGGAACAGCATTTTTATTTACAGTAATGTTTATAGTGCCAAGTAATTTTTCAAGATCTTTGCCTGTAATATTTTTATTTCTTAAATCAACTAATACTATGTGATTTTCTGTACCACCTGACACTACATCAATTCCATTAGACATAATTGTTTTTGCCATAACTTTTGCATTAGTCATTACTTGTTTAATGTATCTTTTAAATTCTGGATCAAGTGCTTCTTTAAAACATAATGCTTTTGCTGCAACTACATGCATCAATGGACCGCCTTGTGAACCTGGAAATACTGCAGAATTAAGTCTTTTTTCTATTTCAGGATTCTTTTTGGCAAGAATAATACCAGATCTTGGGCCTCTTAAAGTTTTATGAGTTGTTGATGTTACAACATCTGCATATGGAACAGGAGATGGATACTCGCCCGCAGCAACCAGGCCAGAAACATGAGCCATATCTACAAGAAGCAAAGAACCTGTTTCATCAGCAATGTCTCTAAATTTTTTCCAATCAACAATTCCTGAAAAAGCTGAAAACCCTGCAATAATTAATTTTGGTTTATGTTCTTTAGCTAATAATCTTACTTCTTCGTAATTAATATCATTTGTTTCAGGATGAAGTCCATATTGAACACTTTTATAATTCCTTCCAGAAAAATTAACTTTAGCACCATGTGTTAAGTGACCTCCATGATCAAGACTCATTCCTAAAATCATATCATTGGGCTCAAGAAGTGCTAAAAAAGCAGCTGCGTTTGCAGAAGATCCAGAATGAGGTTGAACATTTGCATAGTCAGCTTTAAAAAGTTCTTTTGCCCTTTCAATAGCAAGATTTTCAGCAATATCTACATTTTCACATCCACCGTAATACCTCTTTGACGGATAACCTTCTGCATATTTATTTGTAAGAATAGATCCTTGAGCTTCAAGAATTCTTTTTGATGCATAGTTTTCAGATGCAATCAATTCGATATGATCTTCTTGTCTGATTGATTCGTTATGAAAAGATTCCCATAAATCCTTATCGTACTCTTTTATAGAGTTATCATTAGAAAAAATAGTGTCGCTTTTTGATTGAGTCATTTTTAAAATGTTGTAAATAGTTTAAAAGAATAATTGCTAATTCTATATTATCTAGGGCTTTTTGTGCACAAAAGGTTTTGTTCTTTTTGGGTAACACGTCCTACAAATTTCACATTCAAGTCCAAAACATGATCTTGCTGAACAATATTCTCTTCCCCAAAAAATTATCTGTAGGTGTAATTTATTCCAAGATTCCTGAGGAAATAATTTTTTAAGATCCTTTTCTGTAACTTTTACATTTTTCCCATTGGTTAAGCCCCATCTTTGAGCGAGCCGATGTATATGCGTGTCTACAGCAAATGCAGGTATTCCAAAGCCCTGGCTCATTACAACTGATGCTGTTTTATGACCGACTCCTGGAAGTTTTTCTAATTCTTTAAAATTGTTAGGAACTTTTCCATTAAATTTTTTCACAAGTATATTTGATAGCTCATAAATAGCTTTTGACTTTTGAGGCCCTAATCCACAGGGCTTAATAATTTTATATATTTTGTTTACAGAAATTTTAGCCATACTCTCTGCATCCGCAGCAATAGAAAAAAGTTTTGGAGTTATTTTATTTACTCTTTCATCAGTACACTGTGCAGACAATAAAACAGCAATAAGAAGTGAAAAGGTGTCCATATGATCAAGAGGTATTGGAGTTTTTGGATAATAGGTATCTAAAATTTTTTTAACAATAGTAGCTCTTTCAAGTTTTTTCATAGCTAACAAATGTAGCATAATATCCATATGTATATGAACACAAAAAAAATTCAAAAA
>CABYPB010000016.1 GCA_902520725.1 uncultured SAR86 cluster bacterium
ATCAAAAACCTGATCTTCAATGTGAATAGCAGCGCAACCAGCTTTTGAAAATTTTTCAATAGTTTTAGAAATACTTTTTGAGTCGCCCCATCCAGTATCAACATCTACCAATAGAGGCAAAGATGAAGCATTGGTTATTCTCTTGGCATCTATTAGAACGTCTTCCATTGATGTAACACCAAGATCTGGCAAACCATAAGAAGCTGCGGCAACTCCACTTCCTGATAGGTAAACTGCTTTATGACCTGCTTTTTCAGCAAGTTTAGCTGAATATGCATTTATAGCTCCAGGTATGATGAGTTGTTCGTTATTTTGTAATACTTCTCTAAATTTCTTACCTGCTGACATAATTTCTAATAAAAATTAATCCCTCTAATAATTCTATCTTTGTTGTTTTTTCTTCTCCATCTATTGGTATCTCTCAAGCTATAGACACACCCACAATATTCTTGTTGGTAAAAATGCTCTCTTTTTGAAATTTCAATCATCCTTGAAGAACCGCCCTGCTTTCTCCAATTAAAATCCCAAAAAGAAATATTTTCATATCTTGATGCTGATCTAACTCCTGATTCATTAATTTGATTCAAATCCTTCCATCTTGAAATTCCAAGGGTAGTTGCAAAAATACTAAAATTATTTTCATGAGCAAATAATGCAGATCTTTCAAATCTCATATCAAAACATTTTGTGCATCTTTCTCCTCTTTCTGGCTCATCCTCTAAACCTTTAATTCTTTCAAACCAATTATCTTTATCGTAATCGCCATCAATACATTCAAATCCGACTTGATCACAAAATCTTCTATTTTCGTCTTTTCTAATTTCGTATTCTTCCAGTGGATGTATATTTGGATTATAAAAATAAACAGTCGTTTTGATATGTGATGCTGCTAAGGCTTCAATAATTTCTCCTGAACATGGAGCACAGCAACTGTGGAGTAAAAGTTCTTTGTCGCCATTAGGAAGTTTTAATTCAGGCCTTATATAATTTTCTAATTTTAATTCTTCACTCATTTTACAAACATAGAATTGTTTACAATAGCATCCCTTAATTGATCATAATCGTTAAAAGATTCAATTTCAGGATATTTTGAAGAAATCTTATCTGGTGCATTAAGAAAAAATCCTTTTTCAGCAACATCAAACATCTGGATATCATTATGAGAGTCACCAGCTGCAAAACACCTATAGCCCATTTCTTGAAAAGACAGAATTGCTTGTTTTTTTGCCTGTGGATGTCTTAATTTATATGAAATTATTTCGTCATCTTTGATATTTAGATTGTGGCAAAGTAGAAAAGGAAATCCTAGTTTTTCCATGAAAGGTTTTGCGATATCGTGAAAAGTATCTGAAAGAATCACAACTTGAAAATCATTTCTTAAATTCGAAACAAACTCATATGCTCCTGGAAGCAGTTCAAGAGAATCTGCTGCTTTTTGAACATCAGATAGTTTTATGCCTTTTTCAGACATGATATGTAATCTCATATCCATTAATTCTTCATAACTTGGGATATCTCTTGTTGTTTTACCTAGTTCTTCTATACCCGTATTCAATGCAACTCTTTCCCATATTTCAGGAGTCAGAGTTCCTTCCATATCAAGGCAAACTATTTCCATAAATTACTCATTTTTAATTCCATAAGGTACATGACCTGAAGTTGTATTTTCATTGGCGCTAATAATATGCTTTTTTTGGTCATCAAAAAAGATATCTGCATTAAAAGATTCAAGAAAATTATTTTTCGTCATGCCGCCTAAAAACAATGACTCATCTATTCTTACACCCCATTCTCGTAAAGTCTTAATAACTCTTTTATCTGATGGCGCAGATCTTGCTGTAACAAGAGCTGTTCTTATTGGACATTCATTAATTTCAAAGTCATTTTGAATCTTGTTTAGTTCAACTAAAAAAGATTTAAAAGGTCCTTCCTTTAAAAAGGATTCAGATGTAACTTCATTTTCTATAAATGCCTCAAGGCCTTTTTCATGAAAAACTTTTTCTGATTCATCTGAAAAAATTACAGCATCTCCATCAAAAGCAATTTTAAGAATTTCAGAGCTTGATTCTTTTTTGTTTTCAGAGGATCTAGAAACAATGGTTGCTGCAGCCACATCGCTTTTTATGGCCAACTTTACATCCTCTATACTACTTGATAGAAATAGATGGACACCGAAATCCTTAACATATCGATGAGGACTTTCACCTCCGCAAAAAGCTGCTCTTGAAATATTCAAGTTATGAGCTTCTATGGAATTTCTTATTCTGAGTCCTGTATCAGAGGTGTTTCTTGATAATAGAATGACCTCGACACGATCTTTATTTTCATAAAGATCATTTATATTTAAAATCTTTTTTACTAGATTAAAAGCCTCTCCAGGCTCAAGTATTTTATCTTCATTCTCTATTTGATAGTCTTGATATGACTTAAGGCCTTCCTTTTCATATATTTCGTGACTCTTGTCTAGATTAAATAGAGCTCTGGATGATATTCCGATTATTAATTTTGATTCCTGTTCAGCCATTTTCTTGTAAAAACTTAAAATTATATTATACTGTACATACATTCAGTATTTTTATTATTATGAAAAAAATAACTTCACAACAACAAAGAGTATTAGATTGTATTCAAATATACATAAATAAGACAGGTTTTCCTCCTACTCGAGCTAATATTTGTAAAGAATTGGGATTTAAATCTCCTAATTCAGCTGAGACCCACCTTCGTGCTCTAGAGAAGAAAGGTTTTATTTCAATTGAAAGTGGTGCTTCTAGAGGCATATCAATATTAGATAATCAAGAATATCCAGTAAATGATTATGAATATCCTGTTATTGGCCTAGTAGCTGCTGGTTCTCCAACTTTGGCTGAAGAAAATATTGAAAGAACAATAAATTGTCCTAAATCTTTCTTTAATTCAAATTTTGATTATTTTTTAAAAGTCAAAGGTTTGAGTATGAAAAATGCTGGGATCATGGAAGACGATTTAATAGCTGTTAAGAAAACAACTGATGTTAAAAATGGGGATATAGTCATTGCTAGAATTGACGATGAGGTCACTGTTAAATTTTTCAGAAGGAAGTCCCCTAAAATTATTGAGTTAGAGCCTGCTAATGATGATTTTACAAATATTATTGTTAATCTTGAAACAGATGAGCTTCATATTGAAGGAAAAAGCGTTGGGCTTTTGAGAAAGAATTAATGGACTATATTTTGTTTCTTTGAAAAGTTCTCTCTTTGTTTATCAAAAAAATCATCTAAGTCGCTCACATTTCCACTAACACTTTCAATGCCAGCTCTAATCATTTCTTTTGCGACGGTTAGTTCTTGACCTTGAAGAAAGTCCTTTGATTCATTCGAAAACTCTATTTTCACAATTGGATTATCATGATCATCTGATCTTCTTAATACAATAGTTCCATCAGGCAATTGTGCTAATTCTAAATAATTTGAGGTCTGTTTCATATATTCCTTAAAGCTTAACATTCATAAAGAGTTTTGCGAAGCATCTCTTTGAATGCTTTACATTTATCTAGTATCAATGTGAATTTTTTCAAGTCATTTATTTGAGTTCTAGTAATTAAATTCTCATCATTCTCTCTAAAAATAATATTTTTTGATTCTTCAATCTGATTGATTACTCCATCTGAATCTAATTCTTTTAAAATTATGTTTTGTAAAGCGATCACATTAGATATTTCATGCCATTTAGATTTGTAATTCAAATCTTCGATTGAATTAAGTTCATTTTTAAAAGTTTCATATGTATCATCAGCAAGATACATCAGGCTATTTTCTATACATACTAGAAAGAGTAACTGATTATTTTTAGCATCTGAAAAATTGCCAAGCTTGAGCTTATTAAGGATGTCTTCTGAAGTATCAAGAAATAGATTTGCAAGTTCTTTATTTTTCACTAACTTTTTAAAGTTTGAACCCATTCACCATTAGAAAATAATGCCGTCCATTTTGTTTTTTTTCCATCTTTTTCTGAAGCAACATAATGTGTATCTTCCGTTCGGTTATATCTAATAATATATGGATTTCCATCTTTGTCTTTTTCAGGTGCGCTTAATAAATATAAATGCTTCTCTTTGTCAGGTAAAAACCTACATGCCGTTATAAATTTTTCTTTAAGGTCTTTAATTTCATCAACTTTTGGAGCTCTAGTTTCTCTATTCTTTGGGTATTGGCTTGCAGCTAAAAATAGCCCCTTCATGCTATCTCTGAGTAAATAATGATCTTCGCATTTTAAACATTTCAGTTCTGGAAGTTCGATTGGTTCCATTGTTAATGGTTTTGGTTCCCCGTTTCTTTGCAGTGCTCTTGTAGCCCCACAATTATCATTTAAACATCCAAAATATTTTCCAAACCTACCAGTTCTTAACTGCATTTCAGCCCCACATTTGTGACATTCTAACGTTGGCCCATCATATCCTTTTATTTTAAATTGACCTTCTTCAATCAAGAAACCACTACAATCAGGACTCTTGCCACAAACATGTAGCTTACGATTTTCATCTATTAGATAATTATCCATGCTGGTATCACATTTGGGGCATCTTTTTTTAATTAATAGATTTTCTGCTTCCTCGCTATCATCTATGCTAATAGCTTCATCGCCTGAAACCAAGTTAAGTGTTTCTTTGCATTTATCATCACCTATATTTTGATATCCAGAACATCCTAAGAAAACACCATTTGAAGAATTTCTTATTACCATTTCACTCTTGTTACAAGCAGGACATATAATATTTGTAGGAGTTGGTTGATTACCTCTCATACCATTATCATCTGAAGCAGAAATCAGATCTTTCTGAAAAGCAACATAGAATTCATCTAAAACATTTTTCCAATCAAGCTCTCCTCTTGCCACTCTGTCTAAGTTATTTTCTAAATTTGCAGTAAATTCATAATCCATAATGTCATCAAAGCTTTCAATTAATCTTTCAGTAACGATATGGCCAATTTTTTTAACAAAAAATCTTCTATTCTGAATTTCAACATAGCCTCTATCTTGAATAGTAGAGATAATATTTGCATATGTTGATGGTCTGCCAATACCTTTTTTCTCAAGTTCTTTTACAAGTGCAGCTTCAGAATATCTTGATGGTGGTTTTGTAAATTTTTGATCTAGTTTTACTTCATTTAGATTGAGTGTTTCACCTTCCTCTAATGGGGGTAAAATGTCATCATTATCAGATTTAACAGGTTGTGAAATTTTTGTATACCCATCAAATACAACTTCTCTGCCCTTTGCAGAAAAAGTATATTCATCAATATTAATTTTGGCTGAAGTTGATAGGTATTCAGCATCTGGCATCTGACATGCAATATATTGTTGCCATATTAATTGATAAAGTCTTTTTTCTTCTTCGGTTTGTTTCATCAAATCATCTGCAGTCATGTATGCATTAGTTGGTCTTATTGCCTCATGAGCTTCTTGAGCATTTTCAGTGCTCGAATAAATTCTAGGAGCATTTGTGAGGTATTTTTCTCCCACTTTGTCACCGATATAATTTCTTGCATCTTGAATAGATTCTTTACTAAGGCTTGGCGCATCAGTTCTCATGTAAGTTATGTGGCCTGCTTCATATAACTTTTGAGCAACTCTCATTGTTCTTTTTACTGTAAAGCTCAGTTTAGTACTTGCTGCTTGTTGAAGTGTCGATGTAATAAAAGGAGCTCTTGGTTTTACCTTAACTGGTTTTTTTGTAATTTCACTAATTAATAAAGTAGAGTTCTCAACAAGGCTTTGGATTTTTCTTGCTTCATCTTCTTTGAGCAAGGGATCTGATTTTTTTCTATTTAGATTAAACGGAATCATGGATTCATTTTTAAGAAGGTTCATAGAAACTTCCCAATATTCTTCCGGAATAAATTCTTGTATTAATCTCTCTCTTTCATCTAACACCCTTAAAGCTACAGATTGAACTCTTCCAGCAGAAAGCCCCCTTGCAATTTTTTTCCAAAGCAGTGGAGATAATTCAAAACCAATCACTTTGTCTAGAAATCTTCTTGCTCTATAAGCTTTAACTAAATCAATATCAATTTCTTTAGGATCATCAAATGAATCAATAATTGCAGATTTTGTAATTTGATTGAATCTAACTCTAGAATATTCATATTTTTTTGGGCCAAGAGCTTCCTTAAGATGCCACGCTATGGCCTCACCTTCTCTATCAAGGTCAGTAGCAAGATATATATGATCTACTCCTTTTGCTGCTTTTTTTAGAGACTTTATTACTTTTTCTTTTTCAGGAATTATTTGCCAATCTGCAGTCCAGCCATTATCTGGATCTATACCCATTCTTCTTATGAGTCTATTTCTATCATTAATAGCTTTAAGCCTTATCTTTTCCTCAGCAGAAACATCTTTTGGAATAGAAGCTCTTTTAGAATTTGATGCTGCTTTTTTTGGTAGATCTCTAATATGACCAACACTTGATTCAACAATATATTCAGATCCAAGATATTTTGAAATAGTTTTAGCCTTTGCTGGAGATTCGACTATTACTAACGATTTTGACATATTTTATAAACTTCCTTTTTTATGAATATCATTAAATTGCTTTGATATGCAAGAAAAATTTAAAAAAAATTAAATTTGTTTAGTCCAGCTAAAACTAATTTTAGCTCTTCAATACCATTTTTTTCTTTCCATAAAAATGAAATTGAAGTCCTAGTAAATATAATTTCATCTATACTTTCTGATATCTCATTTAATATTGCATTCAAGCTATCAAAGCTGTCCGAATACTTTAATTTGACTGGAGAATACAAGATTAATTTGTCTTTGTCTCTAATAAAATGTGCATCTTCTAAATTTGTTTCGTTAATAATTTGGTAACTTACTTCGATTGATGTTTTATTTTTGAATTTATTTTCTCCATATAAAGTAGATGAAATCTTGCAACCTAATTTTTTTGCTTCCATCCTAACTTTTGATACTTTTCTAGCAGATTTTGATGGCATTGCTATTGACACAGAGCCAATTAAAACCATCAGCGCAGTAAAGAAAATTATATATTCCATATTAACTGGTAAGAATTTCGTTAATTAGGCTTGGGCCTTTTAATATAAAACCTGTATAAACTTGAACTAGGCTTGCGCCAGCATTTATTTTTCTATCGAAGTCTTTTTTAGAAAGAATACCTCCAACTCCAATTAATGGCATATCACCTGATATCGATCTAATATAAGATAATTTTTCTGTTGATTTATCCATTAAGGGTTCTCCGGACAATCCACCCTCTATTGATTTAATCTTTTTATTTTTAATATTAGATTTATCTATTGTTGTATTTGTTGCAATAATTCCTGAGAAACATGAATTTTTAATATTATCTATTATGTTATTCATTGTTTCTTGAGATTCATCTGGAGATATCTTCAAGAAAATAGGCTTAATAATGCCTAAATCTTTAACGCTTTCATTTAAAGCATTTATTAAGAGGGATAAGTTTTCTGAATTATGCAAATCTCTCAAATTAGGTGTGTTTGGAGAAGATATATTTATTGTAATGTAATCAGCATATTGAATTACTTTTTGAAGGCATACAATATAATCATTTATTCTTTCATCACCGTCTGAGTTCTTATTGGCACCAATATTAATTCCTAAAATACCTTTATACTTTCTCTTTTTAAGATTGCTTACTAAGTAGTCAACACCTTTGTTGTTAAAACCCAACCTATTAACAATAGAGTTTTCACTATAGTTTCTGAATATTCTAGGTTTGGTATTACCAAATTGAGGTAATGGAGTAACTGTTCCAACTTCAAGAAAGCCGAATCCCAAAGCGCCAAGTGAATCAATATAATCACCATTTTTATCTAATCCAGCTGCTGTTCCAAGTCTATTATTAAATTCCATTCCGAGGAATGTAATTTTTTCATCATGCTCTATTTTGTTAAAGAGTAGTTCAAGAACTTTAAGTTTATAAAGAATGTTTAGAGAATTTAACGAAAAAGAATGAGCTAATTCTGGTGGTAACAATTTAAAAATTTTTAGAAAAAAATTCAAACAATTTCCTTTATTATTTTTTTTATATCTTCACTAATAGATTCATTTCTTAAAGCGAGTGCAATAGTAGCATGAACAAATCCTTTTTTACTACCGCAATCAAATTTTTCACCGTCATAAATTGATGCATAAACTCTTTCTTCCTGAAGAAGCTTTTTAATTGCATCTGTAAGTTGAATTTCACCTGATTTATCAAAATTAGTTGATTTTAAAAACTTAAATATGGATGCATTAAAAATATATCTTCCACAAACAGCAATATCCGAGGGAGCTTCCTCATATGAAGGCTTTTCAACTATATCTTCTATTTTAATTAATTTCTCTTTTATTTCCCCAGGCTTGATTACTCCATATTTATGAATGTTTTCTTTGTCAATCTTATTCACTGCTATAACAGATGATTCTGTTTTTTTATAAATATCAAGAAGCTGGCTAAGGCAAGATTTTTTAGAAAAAAATAAATCATCTGGTAATAAAACAGCGAAAGGATCTTTGCCCACGACTTTTTCAGCATGAAGGACAGCATGACCAAGACCGTTTTGTTCTTCTTGAAGAATATAATGAAACTTTATTTCTTTAAAAATTTTAGGGTTTAATCTATCTATCATTTCTAATTTTTTAGAATTTTTTAATCTAGATTCAAACCCATGATTGGTATCAAAATGTTTTTTTATTGAAAACTTTTCTGGACTTGTTATAAAAATAATCTCTTCAACTCCGATATTAATCGCTTCCTCGACTGCATACTGGACCAGAGGCTTGTCAATGATTGGAAGCATCTCTTTTGGGATTGCTTTTGAGGCTGGTAGAAACCTTGTTCCAAAACCAGCTACAGGAAGTACTGCTTTTTTAATCATGTTTTTAAGATATTTTTATCCTATATTTATATATCATAGCAAAAATCATTCCTGAAACTAAGCCACCCAAGTGAGCATAGTTAGCAACTTTACCAAAACCAAAAAGATCTAATATTCCAATAAATCCCATGCCTAACCAAACAATCATAAATAAATATAGTGCAGGCGGTAATTCATATCTTTGATACTTAGACTCCATTTCAAGGATCATACAAAATCCTAATAATCCATATATAACTCCTGATAGGCCTCCAAACAAACTTGAGCCGCTCCAGAAATACTGCAAAGAATTACTACATATTGATGAAATTAAAATAATAGTAATAAAAGTTAATTTGCCATCAATTTTTTCAATTTTTTCACCTAAAACATAAATCCATAAACAATTAAAAGCGAGATGAGCAAATGAAAAATGTATAAAAATTGGGCTTACCAGTCTCCACCATTGATTTTCTAATATAAATGTTTGGTTAAATGAGGCAATCGACAATGCACCACTATTTGTAATATAAAAATTTGTATATGTAAGCGGCTCAATAACAGCAATTATTGAACCAAAATTTGAAACAACAGCTATAACGATAGCTATTAATATTATTGGGACATATAAATTTTTAGATATATTCAAATTATTTGTTTGAAATGCTTAAACTCCAGCCTAATTTTTCTCTGCAAGCCTCAAAGAAATCATTATCTTTTGGATGAACCAATTTTAATGTTTTCTCCATTTTTGAAATTGATATCTTCACTCCATATGGCACATCTATATCATCTTGTCCATCTGCACAAATTTTTGCATTTTTGTTTGGGCCGTCAAATAATTCCATCTCAACGTTCTCCTCAGACGAAATAACAAAAGGTCTTGAGGATATGCTTTGAGGCAGCATAGGTAAAATGGTCCAAACATCAAGACCAGGGTGAATGATTGGTCCTCCTGCAGACAAAGCATAAGCAGTTGATCCAGTAGGTGTTGCTATGATGATACCATCAGATCTTTGCTCATAAACATCCTTACCATTAACATTTAATTTATATCTCATGAGCTGCGCATATGAACCAGAATGAATTACAACTTCATTAAGACCATATAAATGGTTTCCTTTAAACTGAGCAGAGACTAAATTTCTTTCTTCAATTTTAAAGTTGCCCTTGAGAATGTCTTTTATTACTTTATCAAAATCATTAATTTTGATATCAGTAAGAAATCCGACATTACCCATATTTACCCCTAATACTGGTATTTCATAATCTAAGTATTTTCTGGCAGCATTCAGTAAAGTTCCATCTCCACCAAAAACAACTATCAAATCAACTTTTCTAATAAAATCCTCATGATTTAATAAATTTACATTTGGATGTTTATAATCAAATGAGTTCTCAATGAATAAGCTAATATCATTTTTTGATAGGGTATCAAGCATGGTATCGAGAGTACTATCTTCAAAATCCTGACTAATTTTTTTCTTAACGAAAATTCCAATATTTTTAAACATAGTATTAATTATACTCTTAATAAATGCTAAGTATTTAAATCAAAAAAATTTCACAACACTCGAAAAAATTTTATATGTGCATATAATATTTAAGAACAAAAATTATAACTAACAATAATATGAGTGATTTAAAAAAATTTAGAGAAGATACAAAAAAATGGCTAGACGAGAATTGTCCACCTTCTATGCGAAGCGGCGCTGATTCTAACATCCCTGTTGATGAGGTTTGGGGTGGAAGAAATGCGAAATATAAAAATCCAGAATCAAAAATTTGGCTAGATAAAATGGGTGAAAAAGGCTGGACAATGCCAACAGTCTCCAAAGAGTATGGAGGCGGTGGACTGAACAAAGACGAGGTAAAAATATTAAATGAAGAAATGTTTTTGATTGGTGCTAAGGCTCCTCTGTTAAGTTTTGGAATATGGATGTTAGCTCCTGTTCTATTAGAATATGGTACTGAACAACAAAAAAAAGAGCATCTTCCAAAAATTATTAAAGGGCAAATTAGATGGTGTCAGGGGTATTCTGAACCAGGATCAGGTTCAGATTTGGCTAGCTTGGCAACAAAAGCTGAAGACATTGGTGAAAAATTTCTTGTTAATGGTCAAAAGGTTTGGACATCTTATGCTGATAAAGCAGATTGGATATTTGCACTTGTAAGAACTGGTCCAAAAGAACCTAAACATGATGGAATAAGTTTTCTTTTAATTGATATGGAAACTAAAGGTGTAAGCACTAAACCGATTACTTTAATTTCAGGAAAATCACCTTTCTGTGAAACTTTCTTCGATGATGTAGAGGTTCCAAAAAATAATCTCATAGGAGAATTAAATGCTGGTTGGACAATTGCAAAAAAGCTTCTTCAGCATGAAAGAGCTTTTATATCTAATTTTGGTTTAGCAGCAGGAATGGGTAGCACTAAAGATGTTGTTTCTATTGCTAAGAAACATCTTGGAGATGAAAACGGTAAGATACAAAATGAATTTTACAGGTCTGAAATTTCTTCTCATAAAATTAAAGAACATGCTTTTGGATTGACATTAAAAAGAGCTGGAGATGAAGGAGGCAAGGCAAGCGCAACTGCATCTATGTTTAAACTTTATGGAACAGAGCACAATAAAAAAAGACATGAGCTAATGATTGCTGCATCTGGTATCAATGGAGTTGCCTGGGACGGCGATGAGTTTGATGATTCTGATAAGAATTTAACTAGGGCTTGGTTACGAACTAAAGGTAATTCACTTGAGGGGGGAACTTCTGAAGTTCAATTAAATATTATATCTAAAAGAGTTTTAGGTCTTCCAAGTCAATAAAGAATGAAATTAGTTTTATCAGAAGAAGAACAATTTTTAAAAGATACAGCAAAGAGCTTTGCTGATGAAAGGTCTCCAATAACGCACTTTAGAAAATTAAGAGATACTAATGATCCATATCTCTGGGATAGAGACCTATGGAGTGAAATGACTAAATTGGGTTGGCCAGGTATTTTAATTCCTGAAGAGTATGGAGGTTCAAATTTTGGAATTACAGGAATTAGTGTAATTTTGAATGAGTGTGGCAAAACACTTACACCCTCTCCTTTGTTTTCAACAGGTGTTATAGGGGCTTATTCAATTACAAATTTTGGTACTGACGAACAGAAAAAAAATTATCTACCTCAGATAGTTGATGGTGAATTAACTACATCTCTAGCTATTGATGAGACGAGTCATCATAATCCAGCAAATACAGAAATTACTGCAAAAAAAGATGGGTCCAATTTCATTGTTAATGGAAAAAAAATATTTGTAATTGATGGAGCAAGCGCAGACATAATAATATTACTTGCCAGAACATCTGGAAAAAAAGGTGATTTATCAGGATTAACATTATTTTTAATTGATTCATCTACAGAAGGAATAGATAGGATCAAACTTGATATGGCGGATTCAAGAAATTATGCAAACATTACTTTTGATAATGTCGAAATACCAGAAGTAAATATATTAGGAGATCTTGAAACAGGAGGTGAAACCGTTGAAAACATTCTTGATATTGGAAGAATTGCTATGGCTTCTGAGATGCTAGGAAATTCTGAGGCGGCTTTTGAGACCACTTTAGATTATTTAAAACAAAGAAAACAATTTGGAGTACTCATTGGTTCATTTCAAGCACTTCAGCATAGAGCTGCAGAAATGTTTTGCGAGCTTGAACTTACAAAATCTTCAGTAATGGCTGCTACAAAGGCAGCAGATGAGGGCTCTAACGAATTACAACGATTATCAAGCTTAGCAAAAACCGTAGCCGGCGAAACACTTCATTTAATATCAAACGAGGCGGTCCAAATGCATGGTGGAATTGGTGTAACAGATGAATATGATATTGGTTTTTTTCTCAAAAGAGCTAGAGTTGCTGAACAAATATTTGGAAGTTCAAAATATCATACTGAAAGATATGCAAATCTTAGTGGATTCTAGTTTAATATTTAATCTGAAATGGTGAAAGTAAAATCCAGTTTAATAGGCTTGATAACCTTTATTTTAATTGTCATTGAGTTAACAATTGGTTTTGGAATACTTGCAATAGTAAATATTCCCAGAGCCTTAATTCCTATCAGACTATTCAAAATATCTCTTGCTAAATTTTCGAATTTTATAGGAGATCTGACTGTTTACGGCTTAAAACTAATAATGCTGCTAATGCATGGTAATAATATTAAGGTTATTAATAATGAGACTTTTGAAAGAGATGAATGGTACATGGCAATGTCTAATCATCAATCATGGGCTGATATATTCGTATTATTGGTAGCAGCAAACTATAAACTGCCTCTATTAAAGTTTTTTATGAAGCAAGAGCTATGGTGGATTCCTTTTGTTTTTGTTGCAAATAAAACTTTAAATATGCCATTTGTAAATAGGCACTCGAAGGAAGCTATAAGAAAAGATCCTTCTCTAAGAACTAAAGATTATGAGAATACAATTAAGGCATGTAAGCGTTTTATGAGAAGCCCGTCTACTATCTTTAGTTATGCCGAAGGAACCCGATATACGAAAGAAAAACATTCAGATCAACAATCTCCATATAATAATTTACTAATTCCAAAGATCGGTGGGATGGCTACTGCGTTATCAGCAATGCCTAAGATTAAGACTTTGGTAGACTACTCCGTTGTATATAAAACTGAAAAAAGAAACGCGTGGTCTTTTTTATGTGGCGACATGAGTGAAGTTAAAATCTTAGTTAAAAAATATGAGATTCCAGAAAAACTTAAAGAGAAAAACTACTTGAGAGATGATCAATATAGAGAAGATTTTAAAATGTGGATTGAAGATATTTGGCAACAAAAAGATATAAATATTGAAAAATTAAAACTTTAACTCTTTATTGGCAACAACCCATCCATTAGTATCAACATAAATCCAATAACCTGATTCAATACTTACATTGCCAATTTTAATTTGCACATTTTTTTCACCAGTTCCTTTTGATTTATCAGTTTTTTTTGGATAAGAGTTTATTGCATATACACCTATGTCAATGTTTTGAATAACCTCTATGTCTCTTATATATCCATTGGTAATTATTCCACTCCAATTATTATCAAAAGCCTTTTGTGCAATTTGATCGCCTACCATCGAACAAAGTTCTGATCCAAAGTGTTCTATACAAAGCACTTTGCCTTTTCCATCATTTTGTACCATTTCTTTTACAACGCTATTTGAGTGTTCACATTTTGCAGTATGTATTTGACCACAAAATTTATTTACCCTTCCAAAAGAGCTTAGGAATAGATCTCCTATTTGGACGTCTTCAAATTCATCGCAAATATCAGGAACAGTAAAATTTTTCATAATGTTATTTTAATTCATTCTAAATCTAAAGTAATTAATATAAGCTATGATAAGAATTATTTAGGGAGAAATTATGAAATCACAGATATGTAAACTTCTGGATATCGAGTTTCCACTTATTGCATTTAGTCATTGCAGAGATGTTGTTGCAGCAGTTTCAAAAGCAGGTGGAATGGGGGTTCTAGGCGCTGTTGGTCTTACACCAGAGAAACTGGAAATAGAATTAAGCTGGATTGATGAAAATGTAAATGGCAAACCCTATGGAGTTGACGTATTAGTTCCTAATACATATGTTGGTAAAGGTGAAAATCTCACTACTGATGATTTGAGAGCTATGATTCCTCAAGAACATAGAGAGTTTAGAGCTGATATTCTTGAACAACATAATATAGATTCTTCAGATCTTAGAAGTGACTCTGAATCGCAAAATGCGGAACAAGATTCAAATCAAGTTTTAGGTGCAGGACTTGATGGTGCAAAAGAAGTTTTAGAAGTTGCCTTTTCACACCAAATTGGGCTTGTTGCTAATGCATTGGGAGTACCTCCTAAGTGGATGTTAGATATGGGAAAAGAAAATAATGTTCCTGTTGCTGCTCTTGTTGGTGCAAAGCAACATGCTGTAAAACAAGCAGAAGCTGGAGTGGATATTATTGTTGTATCTGGAACTGAAGGTGGAGGTCATTGTGGAAGTGTTTCAACAATGGTTTTAGTTCCTGAAGTAAGAAGAGCGCTTAAGTCTTATGGAGATGTTCCTATTTTAGCTGCTGGTGGTATATGTACTGGAGAACAAATGGCTGGTGTAATGGCAATGGGTGCTGATGGAGTTTGGTGTGCATCAGTATTTCTTCCAACAATAGAAGCTGAAACCTCAGATAATATTAAAGAAAAGCTTGTTGCTGCGTCTTCAAGTCACACAGTTAGATCGAAAAGTAGGACTGGTAAACATTCAAGACAACTAAGTTCGCCATGGGTTGAGGCTTGGGAAGATAAAGATGCTCCAGAACCATTACCAATGCCGTTACAAACAATGGTTAGTGAACCTGCTCTAAAAAAAGTGGCTGATCAAGCTGCTATTGGGCATGAGGGAGCTAAACAATTAGAAACATACTGGGTTGGTCAAGGAATCGGATTGGTAAATGAAACAATCGGTGCAGGTCAAACAGTTCAAAAATTTAAAGAGGAATTTATTCAATCATATGAGCGAATTAATGAATTCTTTGATGACTAAATAATATATTGAGCCTAGTTTAATTGTTTACTTATAGAGCTTTTCTTAAAAAATCTTTAACTATATTCGGTTTGTTTTTATTAGTAGTCTTTATCTGGATGCTTTTAAAGTATTTCAAGCCTGTAGAAAAGATCAAAATTAAATCTTCTCTTTACGATGAAGTTAAAATTTTAAATATTGATGGTAAAACTTTTAGAGATCTAAACAAAAATAACAAATTAGATATTTATGAGGATCATAGACTTAGTGCTGTAAAAAGAAGTGAAGATCTTATTAATAAGATGCACCTCGAAGAGAAAATTGGTCAAATGTTTCATCCACCTTTTATCTTAAGACCGGATATTTGGATGTTTATTTATGAAATGGCTATTAAAGGTAACAAATCAACAGAATCACAAATTCTTTTTGATAATATTTCACATTTTAATCTATACGGAAATCCCAGTCCCTTAGAATTAGCAGAACAGATTAATAACTTTCAAAAACTTGCTGCAAGAACAAGATTAGGTATTCCAATTACTATTAGCTCAGATCCAATTCATGAGGTTCCTAAAGGAGGTGGGGTTGCTTCTTTTTCACTAGACGGATTTTCGAAATGGCCCTCTCAGCTCGGATTTGCAGCTACAAATAATCCACAAATAATCCAAAACTTTGCTGAGATAGCGAAAAAAGAATATCTTGCAGTAGGAATTAGAACTGCTCTTCATCCTATGTCTGACTTAGCAACAGAACCACGTTGGGCAAGAAATTTTGGAACCTTTGGCTCAAATGCAGCATTATCAAATGATATGACTATATCCTATATGAAAGGATTTCAAGGTAATAAGATAAATAATCAAAGTGTTCTAACAATGGTTAAGCATTTTCCTGGTGGTGGCCCTCAAGAAAAAGGACTAGATCCTCATTTGTTTAGCGGCAAAAACCAAATATATCCAGGTAACAATTTTAATTATCATCTAGTGCCTTTTAATGGCGCTATTAAAAATAATTTAAAAGTGATTATGCCCTACTACGGAATTCCTGTATCTCAAACAAATGAAGATGTAGCAATGGCATATAACAAATATATTCTTACCAACTTGCTGAGAGAAGAGCTTGGTTTTAATGGAGTAATTTGTTCTGATTGGGGAATCATAACAGGAAGGCATTGGGGGGTGAGCTCTCTATCAATAAGTGAAAGGTATGAAAAGTCTATTAATGCAGGTATTGATCAATATGGAGGTGAATCAAATACTTCTTTTTTATTTGAACTTGTTAAAGATAAAAAAATTTCGGTAGAAAGGATTAACGAGTCTGTAAAGAGAATTTTAATTAATAAATTTGAATTAGGTTTATTTGACAATCCATACGTAGATGAAAGTGAAGTAAAATATAAAGTTAATTCAAAAGAAAATATTGAAGCTGGACTGGGAGCGCAAAGAAAATCTTTGGTTTTACTTGAAAATGATGGAGTACTGCCATTAAAGAAAAATACAAAAATATATATAGATGGGCTGGATGTAAAAGTTGGTGAAAAATTTGGCGACGTTGTTAACAAACCATCAGAAGCA
>CABYPB010000017.1 GCA_902520725.1 uncultured SAR86 cluster bacterium
GTGCTTCCAAGAACACCGCCAAAATTATTGCCTAAATACAAATCACCAATTGAGCAAAAACAAATAATGAAAAATAAAGAGCTTACAATTCTCACTAATGCTTTTGTAATCGAACTGTATGGGTCCTCATAAAACAAAGTTTGTATAGACCATACACAACCAATTAACAAAATAACATATCCACCGAATCCAACTAATGTGAATAAAAAGTCGGCGATTGAAGCGCCAAGAGGTCCTCCCAAATTTTGTATTAAGTCAGAAGAGTTTTTATTAAAAAATCCAGAATCAGAAATATCATATGAGACTAATGAAATAAATATGTATAAAGATACTGCTATAAGAAAAAAACTAAAAAAATTCAAAAGAGTATTCTTTATATAAGGAGGCATTTATTTAATACATTTAATTATTGTTGTAATTATAGGCATAAACCGTAACAATTTGTTTATATTCAATTATAATTTCTTTAATGTCAGACAATCATAACAAATTAATAATTTTAGGTTCAGGTCCAGCAGGTTATGCTGCAAGTATCTATGCAGCTAGAGCGGGTTTAAGTCCAATAGTAATAGCAGGAATGCAGGAAGGTGGCCAATTAACTACCACAACTGATGTAGAAAATTGGCCTGGTGACAGTGATGGACTTCAAGGCCCTGATCTCATGAACAGAATGAAAGAGCATGCTCAACAGTTTGATGTTGAAATTGTTAATGATCACATTAACGAAGTAGACCTTTCCGAAAAGCCTTTTAAATTAATTGGAACATCAGAATATAGTTGTGATTCACTTATTATTACAACTGGTGCAAGTGCTATGTATTTGGGCCTACCCTCAGAAAAAGAATATCTTGGTAAAGGTGTTTCTGCATGTGCAACATGCGATGGTTTCTTTTATAAAGATCAAGAAGTTGCAGTTATTGGTGGTGGTAATACTGCAGCGGAAGAAGCTCTTTATCTTTCAAGAATTTGTTCAAAGGTTTACTTGGTTCACAGAAGAGATGAATTAAGAGCAGAAAAAATACTTCAAGACAGAGTTTTTGCAGAAGAAAAAGCTGGAAAAATTGAAGTTATATGGAATTCTCAGCTCAAAGAGGTTGTTGGGAATGAAATGGGTGTTACTGGAATAAAGTTAGATAACCAAGGCACAGAAATAACTAAAGACGTAATGGGTGTATTTATAGCTATAGGTCATAAGCCTAATACTGATATTTTTAAAGGTCAGTTAGAAATGGATAATGGTTATATTATTATTAAATCTGGTTTAAATGGTTCAGTTACTGCTTCTTCTGTTGAGGGTGTTTTTGCAGCTGGAGACGTCTCAGATCAAATTTATCGTCAAGCAGTCACTTCAGCTGGTTTTGGATGTATGGCAGCTCTCGATGCAGAGAAATATTTATCTGAAAAATAATAATGAAATACAAGGCTTATCTAGTTGAAGAAAATGAAGGATTGTTTACTGGTTCAGTTCAAGAGCTAGAAGCTCCATCTTTGGAAACAGGTAAAGTTCTTATTAAAGTTCACAATTCGTCTTTAAATTATAAAGATGCTCTTGCTTCTACTGGGGTTAAAGGGGTTGTGAGATCATATCCTTTCGTTCCAGGCATAGATGTATCTGGAGAGGTTTTAGAATGTTCATCGTCTAAATTTGCTGTTGGTGATAAAGTCATAGCTACTGGTTATAAAATTGGAATGTCAGAATTTGGAGGATTTGGTGGCATAGTTCACTTGCCAGAAGATTGGGTTTTAAAATGTCCAAACAACTTATCACATTTTAAAGCAATGAGTTATGGAACAGCTGGAATCACCGCTGCTGCATGTGTAAAAAAAATATTAGATGCTGAAGTAACTAAAGATCTACCAGTATTGGTGTCGGGTGCAACTGGCGGTGTTGGTTCTATTGCAGTAGGACTTTTATCAAAACTTGGTTATGAAGTGCATGCACTTACCGGAAAGGTTAATGAGACGGAGATACTAAAAAGCATGGGGGCCTCAAAAATTATTTCTAGAGACGAATATGTGTCTGAACCTACCAAACCTCTTGATAAAGGTCTTTATTCTGGTGCTGTCGATACTGTTGGTGGTGAAATGTTAGCAAAAATTTTATCAATGATTTCAAATCATGGTGTTGTTTCATGCTGCGGCAATGTTGGGGGAATGATGTTCACATCCTCTGTATTCCCTTTTATATTAAGAGGGATTCAATTGTCAGGAATAGACTCTGCTGAATCATCACTTGATCTGAAGTCTGAACTATGGAGCCTTTTATCCGATCAATGGTTTATAGATCTTAGCAATCAAACTAAAAGTGTTAAGATTGAAGATATTAGCTCAGAGATAGATAAAATTATTAAAGGAGATCAAATTGGTCGTGTTGTTATTGAGCATGGAGAATAAATATGAAAGATGAATACAAAGAATTTTATGAATCAAATGAAGAGGATATGAACAGTAAAAGTGATGCTAAAGTTATTTTGTTCTTAATCATAGTTGCTGTAATGGCAATGACCTACTGGGTCGCAGTTCAATAAGTTATCTTGGCTTCATTCTCATAGCTGAATCAAGCCTGATAGTTTCTCCATTAAGATAAGTATTTTCTACAATATGAACAGCAAGCTCTGCAAATTCTTCTGGTTTTCCAAACCTATGAGGAAATTGTGTGGAGTCTAATAAAGGTTCTCTAACTTTATCTGGTGCCAATTGCATCAATGGTGTATCAAAAATTCCTGGAGCTATAGTACAAACTCTAACAGCATGTCTTGCAAGATCTCTTGCTGCAGTTAAAGTAAGACCAATTACGCCAGCTTTTGAAGCACTATATGCTGACTGACCAATTTGTCCTTCATAGGCTGCAATAGATGCAGTATTTATTATTACGCCCTTCTCATCTTTTTCATCTGGATCATTCTTGTCCATTAACTCAGCTGCTATTCTCATAACATTAAAAGTACCAACAAGATTTAAATTAATAATAAATTGAAATGCATCTAGAGGATGAGGAGCCTCTTTACCTAGGATTCTTCCGGGATATCCTGTACCGGCACAATTTACAGCAATATGTAGTCCACCAAATTTTTCTTTTATCTGCGTAACAGCATTAACTACTGGCTCTTCCTCCATGATATTAGTGGAGATGAACATAACATTATCATCACCAAGATTTTTAATTATTTCAGTAGCATTTTGTTCATTGATATCTAATATTACAACTTTTGCACCCTTAGTTACGAATGCCTCAACTGTTGCTTGTCCTAAACCAGATGCGCCGCCTGTTACTAATGCAACCTTATCTTTTAAATCCATATATAACCCCTTAAATTATTTAGAAAGTATATCTGTATAAATAAAAAAATAATATTAATTTTTTTGGCATCAAGATTGCATTGTAATAAGTATAAGATAAATTTTTTTAACAAGGAGAGATAAATGAAAAAATTATTACTATTAATGGCATTAGTTTCATTGCCTTCATATTCAGCAGTAAGTGCAAATGTTTCTATTGCTTCTGATTATATTTGGAGAGGAATGACTCAAACTGATGGAATTGCTGTATCTGGTGGCTTTGATTACGCTGCTGATAGTGGTTTCTATGCAGGTATCTGGGGATCTAATGTTAATTTTAATGATTCTACTGGGAGTGGTAACGGTGCTGAGTTTGATTACTATTTCGGTTATGGATTTGATATGGGTGGAATTGGTGTTGATATCGGATATGTAATGTTTGATTATCCAGGAAACGAAGATGGTTTAGACTTTGAAGAAATCGTTTTAGGTTTCAGCATGGGTGATTTAGGTCTCACGTTTGCACTAGGTCAAGATGGTGCTCCTGATTACACGGAAGTTTCATACGCAATAGGTGATTTTGGAGTCTCATATGGTCAATATGATGATTATGGTGACAATTTAGCTCTTACTTATGGTTTTGGTTGCGGGTCTTATGACTGCGGTATTGGATACTTCGACTTTTCAGATGATGGTTATAGTGGTATGGATGAAGATGCCCTAGTTTTCTCAATGTCTGCTTCATTTTAATTAATTATGAAGTTAGTAAGCGCGATCATTAAGCCTTTTAAACTTCAAGAAGTGCGTGAAGCTCTTGTTGATGCTGGTATAGAAGGTTTAACTATATCTGAAGTGAAAGGATATGGAAGACAGAAAGGACATACAGAAATGTACAGAGGTGCAGAATATTCTGTTGATACATTACCAAAAATTAAGCTTGAAATATTAGTAGAAGATGGAAATCTTAGTACTGTCACAGATGTGATTACAAAAACTGCTAATACTGGAAAGATTGGTGATGGAAAAATTTTTATAACAAGCATTGACGACGTCATCAGAATTAGAACTGGTGAAACGGGCGGCGAAGCTATCTAATTTGAGGAGAAATTAATATGGAAGAAATTAAATTTGCATTAGATACATTTTATGCCGTAATGGCAGGTGCTCTGGTTATGTGGATGGCGGCTGGTTTTACCATGCTAGAAGCAGGACTTGTGCAAAAGAAAGATGTATCTGAAATTGTTACTAAAAACTTAGGGCTATATTCAATAGCTTGTATTATGTATCTAGTTTGTGGTTTCGTGCTTATGTATCCAGGTGATGCATTCATGAGTTTTTTACCACAAATAGGTAGTTCATGGTCATTATCATTAGCGACAGAAGCTAGTCCAATATTATATGGATCAGACGGATCAATTGAAGGTGGAGACTTTGTGGGATATTACTCACATCAAGCTGACTTCTTTTTCCAAGTAGTCTTTGTTGCTACCGCAATGTCAATCGTCTCAGGGGCTGTTGCAGGTAGAATGAAATTATTACCATTCTTTTTGTTTGCAATCATCCTAACTGGTTTTATATATCCTATCCAGGGTTACTGGAACTGGGGTGGTGGCTTCTTAAGCTCTAATGGTTATTCTGACTATGCTGGTTCAGGTACTGTTCACTTATGTGGTGCAGCTGCTGCACTTGCAGTGGTTATGGTTCTTGGCCCAAGAAAAGGTAAATATAGTTACGATGGTTCATCAATGCCAATGCCGGGTTCTAATATCCCTATGGCAGCTCTTGGTGCATGGATATTGTGGCTAGGATGGTTTGGATTTAATGGTGGTTCAGAACTTAAAGTCTCAGAAGTTGATAGTGCTACTGCAGTAAGTCAGGTATTTCTAAATACAAATATGGCTGCAGCTGGTGGTGTTGTTGCTGCTTTAATGATGAGTCTATTTAAAACAGGAAAAATGGATGTAACAATGGCTATTAATGGAGCTATTGCAGGACTTGTTGCAATTACAGCCGGTCCAAGTGCTCCAACAGCTGGTGCAGCTGTATTAATAGGTGCCGCTGGTGGTGTTCTTGTGTATTTTTCAATTTTATACATGGATACAAAATTAAAATTAGATGATCCAGTCGGTGCTATTTCAGCTCACGGTACAGTTGGCATTCTGGGTGTTATGGTAGTTCCATTTACATCTGATGCTTCATTTGTCATGCAAGCTATTGGAGTTATTTCAATTGCAGGATTTACATTCTTAATGAGCCTTGCAACTGTATTCGCAATTAATTTGGTAATGCCAATTAGAGCTACTGACGAAGAACAAGATCTCGGTCTTGATGTTTCTGAGATAGGTGTTGAAGCTTATCCAGAATTTAAGTAATTTAATACTATGACTGCATAAAAAAATGCTCCCCCTATAGGTCAGATTATTAAATTGTAGAGAAGAGTTGTGAAAGCAGCTCTTCTCTTTTTTTTGTTTTAAATTTAAATTAAGTAATATTGATAAGATATTTGTAATCTAGATTAGATATACTCTTTTTTTATAGAACTGGATTTGCATATTGATTTAATAAATAAGGATGCATATCTTCAGGAATAATCTTCATTCTATTTTTTAGATACTTTATAGCTCCATCTACATCATCTGCACTATATATATTTTCATTTATTTTTTTACCTTGAATGATAGCAGCTGCAAAATTGGTAGCGTGAGGTTTATATAAGTTTTTAATCTCTTTTGTGATTTTGTCTGAGCATATTTCGTATGAATCTGTATCGAACTTTATTTCATCTCCTATAGATAAAGATACGTTGCCTTTAGTGCCTCTTATACCGTCTGAAATGCTTTGAAGGTCTTCTTTTGGCTCTTTGATATATGTTTGATTAAGGTCTGTTAGATAGAGCTCTCTAGCCTTAAGCAAATCGTTTGGATCCTTTTCATATGAGATGGATACAGGCACTACAGATAAAGAATTAAGATATTGATCCACCGGAACCTTCTTTCGTGAATTGAGATGGATCATTTTAATTACTGATGGATCTGTATAATCATTGCCATCCTTTGATCTTCCTTGTTTTTGAGCAATCCATATAGATTCATTTTGAATTCTGATCTTATCGAAAATAAAACCTGAAGCCAGAGTAAGGCTTTTATATATATCTTTTTTTGATTTATCACTTCGATCGATAATAAAGCTTTTATTAAGTCTCATTAAATCTGAAGCCCATTTTTCATTTAATAAGTTATTGCCAACCGCGCTATATGTAGTATTAAAATTATTTTGATGCAGTGATAGATTTAGTAGAGCTGAGTCTAGAGTAATATCTCTATGATTAGATATAAATAAATAACCTTTTTTAGGATCTAATTTATTTATGCCTGACACAGAAAAATTATTAACAGTGGTTTTTACAACATTACTAACAATGCCCTCAAATAGATCTTGATAAGTTGAAACATCATGAACATTTTTAATTTTATTTTTTAATAAATGACTAAGTATTTTTCTTGAAAAAGGAAGATATCTAATACCTTTGAATTCACCTGTTGCAAACAACATCTTTAAAAATCTTCTGTTATTAGAAAGTCCTACTAACACTTCATGAACTTCTTCATCAAGATAAGGTCTTATTGAATCGAATTTATTCACTGAAAAACATTGGGCTTATAAATAGTATGCATATATTTTACATTAATAATGTATACAATATCGATGAATGAAAACTTATCTACAATATGATGGACTAACTGTTCTTGCCCACAGAGGTGGTGCTGATGAGTCTTTTGAAAATACTTTAGAATCCTTTGATTACTCAAAATCCTTAGGATGTAAGTTTATAGAAACAGATGTTCAGGTTTCAGCAGATGGAATTCCATATATCTTTCATGATAATGATTTAAAAAGAGTTCTAAATATATCTTCAAAGTTTGATACCCTTAGTAGTCAAGAAATAGATAAATTAAAAATATTTGATCAATATAAAATTCCAAAATTAGAAGAAGCATTAAACGAATTTCCAGATATCTTATTTCAAATAGACTTCAAGACTGATGAAGTCGTTACTCCTGCTTTAGATATTATTAATAAAACTAAATCCTTTGAAAGGGTTTGTGTAGCAAGTTTTAATAGTGAAAGATTAAAACGAGTAAGATCGATGTATCCTGATATGTGTATATCAATGGGGCCAAATGAAGTTATTAAAACATTGTTATCTAGTTTCGGTCTATACAATGGCTCCATAGATGGAGACTGTTTGCAGATACCAATTAGATATTATGGTGTAAGGGTTGTAACAAAAAGATTTGTAAATTTCCTAAAATCAAAAGGTTTGAAAATAATGGTATGGACAATTAATGATGTTAAAACTTTTAAATATTTAATTGATTTAGAGGTTGATGGGATTATTACAGATAGGCCAAAACTTTTGTTTGAAACACTTCAGGAATTTTAAAGGTATTTTTTTAATAATCTTGTGATAACAGCATACATTGGGATTATTATTGCTGTGGTGATTATTAATTCAATGCCAGCACTAAAATCAATGAGGCTTCGAATAAAAGGAGCAATTATAAAAGCAGTTATAGCTCCCAGAATGCTGTAAAAAATTATTGATTTTGTGCTAAATAATTTCATCAGTTTTTACGAAATATAAAACAATAATACCTAGTACAAATAAAACCAATAAAGGTAAAAGCATTAAAGATGTATCTTTAAATATTACTAGAAAAAGACCAATAAGTGCTGGGCCAATAAATGCTGCAGCCTTTCCAAAGGTATTAAATAATCCAAAAAATGCGCCTGCTTTGTCTGATGGTATTAATTTAGCAAATAAACTTCGAGAGCTTCCTTGAATACCACCTTGAATGAAACCTATTAATCCTGCAAGAGTATAAAACTCAAATCCATTAGATAAATTCAACGAATATAAGATTAATATTATATAGATGATGATAGTCATATTTATTACTATTTTATCTCCATATTTTTCAGCAACAAATGACCACATAAGTGTAGAGGGAAATGCTACAAATTGAACTAAGATTAAAGCAATGATAATGAAACTTGTATCAAGGCCTAAATTTAAAGCAAAAGTAGATGCAAGTGCAATTACAGTATGAACACCATCAATATATAGAAAAAAAGCAATTAAAAATATAAATGCATTCTTATATTTTGAAACAGATTTAAGTGTATCTATAAAATTGTTGAAAGAATCTTTAATTACCTTTTCTGATGTATTTACAACTCTTTCTTTATAAGTAATTGATAAGGGTAGTAAAAATATTGTCCACCATACAGATACTGTTATAAACGACCATCGAATTGCATCAGCCTGAGACTCTAATCCAAACATTTCTGGATAAAGACTCATTAAGGCATTAACTAAGAAAAGTAATCCTCCTCCAAAATAACCCCATGCATATCCATAACCTGAAATCTTTGAAAATAAATCCGGTGATGTAATTTGAACTAAAATCTTGTCATATAAAACATTTGAGGCAGAAAAAAAGTAATTAGCTATGCCAAAAAAAACTAATGCATACATCCATGATCCAACTTGTAAAAAAAATAGTAATCCAACACATACAATCGATATTGAAACCATTGACACAAACATTAATTTAGTAGATTTACTTATATCAGTTATGGCGCCTATAAGGGGCGCAGTAAACAATAAGGTTAGATTTGAAATTACTAACGTCCAACTTAAATACTCTGCTGATGATGCTGAGTCTAGTTCACGTGCCCAATATTGATTATAAAAAATAGGAAAGAATGCTGCTAAGACAGTAGTTGCAAATGCTGAATTTCCCAGGTCATAAGAAATCCAAGCTTTAACTTCTTTAGTTAGTTTTGTTTTACTCAAGATTAAATAGTAATGAATTTATAGCTATTTTATCGTAGAAATAGTTTGAAAAAAAATTAATTTTTGATATATTTTTTTTAGGGGATTTATTATGGATGACAGTTCAACTTTAAAAAATGGTTCTTATTTTGCTATAGGAATAGGAATTATTGTTTTTTTATTAGGTATTGGCGCTTATATTTATTTTTAACCAGGCGGCCAATTAAGATTTCTGCCTGATAGTAAATGTAAATGTAAATGAAAGACGCTTTGCCCTGCTTTAGCACCATTATTGACAACAAGTCTAAAAGTTTCATCAAGCCCAAGGTCATCAGAAATTTTTACTGCAACTAACATTAAATGTCCCAAAATCTCTTGATCTTCCTTAGTTGCGTCAGATAACTTAGGAATTACTTTTTTAGGAATAATTAATAGATGTGTTGGGGCTTGGGGGCTTATATCTTTTATAACAATGGAAATGTCGTCTTCATAAAGAATATCTGCAGGAATCTCTTTATTGATAATTTTTTCAAACAAAGTTTGTGACATATTTTTTAAAAGAAGGTTCTAAAAAATCTAAAACCGATATAAAAAAGAGCAGCTGTCATTAAAATAGCTAAAAATATAATTAATAAATCTCTTAAAGTTTGAAGGAACCTTCCTTGTCTTGCAGCCTTAACTAGCTGAATAAGAAGATAAACCAGTGCAACACAACTTACCACCAATATAAAAACACTTAACATATTACTAACCTATAATTGATCCTGAAATTATTACTAAAAAAGCAAGTGCAGCGCCCCAAAGGGAGCAAGCAATAACATCAGCTATGTAAAATCTTACAGCTTTTAAGTCAGAAATTCCAAGTAAAAATGGAACTATAGATCTTATCGCAGGAATGAATCTACCAAGAATTACTGCATAAGATCCTCTTCTATCTAAAAATCTTTGAGCTCTTTGTATATTTTTTTTTCTTTTTTTAATAAATGAAGTACCTAAGATACTCGGCCCTAATGTTTTCCCAAAGAAAAATCCAGACATATCACCTGTATGAGAGCCTAACATGGCTACAAAAACAATTACTTGTAATGAGAGCAGATCTGTATTGTAAACAAACACACATAATGAAAATAAAATAAGACTTGATACCATGAAGGAAAGAATAAAAGATTCTAGGAAAGCAAAAATAAATAAGGCTATCCATGCCAATTCATTATTAGCAGTTAGAAATGATTCGATATTATTAAACATATAAAAAATAAAAAGAGATATTCTACTTCAATGTACAAAATTTATGTTGTAAATTAAAAAAATGATTGAAGAATACATTATCAATATTCCTGAAGAAAATATTGATTTACTCAGACAAAAGATTAATTTGACCAGATGGCCAGATGAAATAAACAATAAATGGTCTCATGGAACTGATATGTCTTTTCTTAAGGAACTTTCAAATTATTGGTGTAATGAGTTTGATTGGCGAATACATGAAAGCAAGCTGAATGAAATTGGTAGCTTTCGATATACTTCAGAATCAGGTTTAAAAATTCATTTCCTTCACTCCAAATCAAAAGAAACGAATGCTATTCCTTTAGTTATGACTCATGGTTGGCCTGGTAGTGTTCAAGAGTTCATAAAAATTATTCCAATTATTCAGAAAAATTCTAATGTGCCTTTAGATATTATTTGCCCTTCTCTTCCAGGATTTGGATTTTCTGATAAGCCACAAGAAGAAGGAATGAATTCAAAAGAGATTGCAAAACTTCAACATGAGCTGATTATGACTTTAGGTTATAAAAAATATATTGTTCAAGGTGGAGATTGGGGCGCGACTATTAGCAAATGGATGGCAGAACTCTATAAAGATTCATGCATTGGAATACACTTAAATATGGTAATAGCATGGCCTCCAGCAACGGATAACCCAATGAAAAATGTTACAGAGGCAGAACAAAAACTTTTGGCTAATTATGACAAATACAAAGAGCAAGGTTTTGGCTATTATGAAATTCAAAAAACCAAGCCACAAACATTAGGATATGGTCTTAACGATTCGCCAGTTGGTTTAGCTGCTTGGATAATTGAAAAATTTTACGGCTGGTTTGACGGCGAAGATAACAAACTTGTTGTTTCTAATGAAGAAGTATTAGCAATTGTTTCTTTGTATTGGTTTACTGAATCTATTACCTCCTCGGCAAGGTTATATAGAGAAAATGGTGATATGGGATTTTCGTTTGAAAAAATTACTCAGCCAATGGCCGGTGCAATTTTTAAACGGGACCTTATTGCACCACCAAAAGTTTGGGCTGAGCAAATATATGATGTGGTTCAATGGAATATTCATGATGGTGGTCATTTTGCAGCTTTGGAAGAACCAGATGCCCTATCTGCAGATATTATAAAATTTGTTACTAAGGTAGTAGGTTCTTAATATCTGTTAGTGATATAAATTTAAAGTTCTCTTTAGGAATTGTTTTTTCTCCAGTATTTTTTCCATCTTGAACAACCATCATTCCATCTGGAAAGTCTGCATTTAAATAAAGATTAACAATCTCAATTCCATCGGTATCACTTACTTGGTCTGTATATTTGCTGCCCCCTATTTTAAAAGAGTTGATATATTTATGAGGTCTATTTCTTTCATAGATATTAAATGTGCTATTACCCTGTGATGATGCAATTAAGTACCCTTTATTATTTTGCTGCTTAAGAATAGCTAAACCTTCGGGATCACCAACGATATAACCATTTCTATCATCAATAATAAATTCATCATCAAGGGTTAATGTGGTTGTAAGTTCGTACGATCTTAAAACACCTTTTTTATTTTCCTCTGATATAAATAAAAGATTGTTCTCATCATCAAATACACATCCTTCAGATTCGTAAGCATCACTGTTATTAAATGTTCTTAAAAGATTCAACTTCCTATCATTAAAGATCCAAAGCTGTACTCCAGATCCTTTTGCTTCAGTAACAAATACAATTAATTCATTAGCTTGGGAAATTCCAGCACAAGCTCCATAAGCTAAAAAATTTGTGTCACCTGAAAAATCTGGTTTTTCTCTCAAAGAAAATTTTCCTTCTTTAGATGCTATATCAAGATCAATATCTTCATATACCCATAAGTTAATAGTATTGTTGGATGTATCTGTTGCAAATACGTACGTCTTATTATCAATAGATCTTAGGTCTATATTATTCATACTCCCAGATTTAGAAAAACCTAAAATATTTCCATCTAAGTCATATGAGTAGATACCATTGTATTTATCAGTTCCAAATACTATTGAGTTTTTAATATCAGCTGTATTTATCCAAATTGCAGGATCATCTGCATTGCCATCCATCTTGACTTGTGGAGTCTCTTTTATTGCATGGATAGTATTGATGCTTGAAGCATTCAAATATGAATTAGAGTTAAATATTAAAAGAAAGAGAATTAATACAAATTGTGAACTTGTTCTCATTTCCAATTTAATTAGATTGATTTAACCAATTAAGCATATAAGCATGAGCAGCTCTATTAGCTTCAATTTTTCCAACTTCATTTAAGAGACCGCCCTCTCTTGTATTTAGGGAGAAGATTGAGATTATTATTTGAGTATAGACTCTAAAAACACCATCTTTATTAAATATTTCTGGTAGATTTATATTTTTTTCTACAAATGTTTGAACGCTTGCAGATAATTGATTAAATGATTCCTTTTGAACTGGTAAGCAGGTAGTATTCAATAAAATTAAAGCCTGAGCTGCTTTTGATTCTACAAAAAAATTATGCAGTATTTCGACCGATCTCAATACAACAACTGATAGTTCTTGAGAATTTATATTATCAATATTATCAATAAAATCTTTATTGCACTCTAAAAGATATTTCGAAACTAATGCTGATTTGATAGAGTCAGGTGTTTGAAAAAATTTATATGTTGAAGTCCGTTTTAATCCAGAAAGTTTAGAAATATTAGCAAT
>CABYPB010000018.1 GCA_902520725.1 uncultured SAR86 cluster bacterium
ATATCGCCATTAATTTGCCAATTATTTATGCCAACTTTAGTAATATTAATCTCAATAACTTCAGAGGAATCATATTTAGAATTTAGGAAATCATTTGAATTAATAAGCTTGGAATAGGAGGACAAAATATCAATATCGCTGAGGTCTAATTCAGGTAATTCTAAAAATATTGCTCTTGAATTAGATAAGTTTTTAAGAGCGTTTTTTATTAAGTAATCTATCTCTGAATTTGATTGAGAATTTTTTAGCGTATACGGTTTTAAAGAGCCATTATCAATATTGATTAAAAATAAAATGCTTGGACGAGATTTACCTAAAGCAGATATTGATAATTCATTAAATTTTTTAATTAATAAATCTTTATCAAAAAAAACTTGTATATAGCTTTCATTATTAATATTTTTAATTGAATAGCTCTTTATAAAGTCTTTTCTTGCATTACCAGCATTTATTATCTTCCAAATATTTGAAGGTGAAGAGTCTCCGGTAAGCCGGTATATCATTGTATTAAATGAGTTATTTATAGATTTTTCAATTTTAGATGAACTATCAATAGGTTCATAGATTGTAAAAAGTTCAGCAAACTCCTTTCCAAAACATGTAATAGAAAAGAAAATAAGGCAAAATATATAGTGATTAGTAAATCTTGTTTTTGACACACCCATATAATGTATTCTAAATGACAAAAGATATTATAGAAAATGATCCTTACAAATCTGCAGGTGTAGATATTGATGCTGGCGATGATTTAATTAAAAAAATTAAACAAGATGTGGCACTTACACATAATAAAAATGTTTTAGGTAATATTGGTGGCTTTGCAGGAATGTATAAACTCAATGAAGAGTTTAAGAATCCTGTTTTAGTCTCATGTACAGATGGGGTAGGAACAAAAGTTGCCTTAGCACAGGAATACGGAGATCTTAAAGGTATTGGGCAAGATCTTGTTGCAATGTGTGTGAACGATTTGATTGTTTGTGGTGCTAAACCTTTATTTTTTTTAGATTATTATGCCTCATCAAAGTTAGTAATAAGTGAAGCAACTGAGGTAATTAAAAGTATTTCAAATGCCTGTATTGATTCAGGGTGTGCTCTTCTTGGTGGCGAAACAGCAGAAATGCCTGGTCATTACGTAGGTAACAATTTTGATTTAGCCGGATTTTCAGTGGGATGTGTTGACGAAGAAAAAATCCTTAACCCAAATAATGTAAATAAAAATAATGTATTAATAGGGATTGAATCAAGTGGACCGCATTCTAATGGTTATTCTCTTATTAGAAAAATTCTAGGTGAATCTAATAAATCAAAAGAAGAAAAACAAATAATTGCTGAAAAATTGCTTGCACCAACCATTTTATATCCAAAATTAATAATGAACCTTTTAGATAAATATAAAATTAATTCAATGTCACACATAACAGGTGGTGGCTTAATAGAAAACTTGCCAAGATCCATTCCTGATGATTTAAGTATTAATATTGTCGTTAGTTCGTGGGAAATGCCTGAAATTTTTAAGTGGATTGCTGAGGAAGGAAAAATTTCATTAGAAAATATGTATAGAATATTTAATTGTGGAATTGGGATGGTAATTTTTGTAGAAGAATCAGATGCTGAAGAAATATCAGAAAGCATTACATCCTTAAATTTTAAAAATTTTATTATTGGAAAAGTAACAGAAAAGACACAGGAAAATTCAGTAATATTCTCATAACTCATACAATGAAAAAAATAGCAGTTTTAATTTCTGGTAGTGGTTCTAATCTAGAAGCCATTATCAAAGCCTGCACCTCAAAGAAAATTGAAGGAACTGTTGAATCTGTTATATGTAACGATCCAAAAGCATATGGGGTTAAAAGAGCAAAAAGTTTCAATATAGAAGTTAAGATTATCAATCATAAAGATTTTTCATCTAGGGAAGACTTTGACAATGAGTTAGAAAATTATTTGATGCAATGTTCTCCAGATTTAATAGTTCTTGCTGGCTTTATGAGAATATTGGGTGATAAAATCACAAGTACATTTAATGGCAAAATAATCAATCTTCATCCTTCTATTTTACCTTTATATCCTGGATTAAATACTCATGAAAAAGTTTTGCAAAATAATGATAAAAATCATGGAATCACAATCCATTATGTATCGGGTGAATTAGATGCAGGTCCTATAATTGCTCAAGGATTGATTGAGGTTAAGTCAAATGAAAATAAAGGTAGTTTAATTAAAAAAATTCATAAAATTGAACATGTTTTACTTCCTGAAATAATAAATGAAATTTGTAAAGGCAATATTAAATTGCAAAAAGATGTGGTCGTCTATAAAAATTTAAGCACTATAAAAAACGGAATAATTAGGAAATTCTATGAATTATAAACTCTCAATATTATTAATTCTCATAACATGCAATTTTATTGCTTGTGATATACCTGAATATAAAGCGAAGTATAAGTTTGAATCTGAGGAAATATCTATTACTGGTATTAGGCAATTTAAAAAAAATAAAAATAATTATGAGATAAGGTTTGATGCATCGAATCTTTTAGCTAGCATGATGTTTTCTTCAAAATTTAATATTGATAATAATATCGTGATACCGAAAACTTATGATATTAAAATAAAGCCTAAATTTCTTAAAAGAGATCAGTTAGTAATTTTTAACGAGCAAGAAGGTTTGATTCAATCAAGTGGTCAGAATCTCTGGCAAACAACCATGACGAAATATGATGCTGTATTTGATCCTCTTAATGTTCAAATCATGATAAGAATGTATATAAAAAGTGGTCTTAACAATTTTGTCCTTAATATTTTAGATATGCAGGAAGGTGGCTTTAAAGAGTATGTATTTGAAATTAAAAATATCGAAAAATGTATTGTTGGTGGAATAGAATACAAATGCAGAATTTTAGAAAGATCCAGAGAAGATACAGATAGAATTGTTACATATTACTTAGCGGAAGAACTTGATTTCATGTTTACAAAAATTATAGATTCAAGTCCGGATAAAACTAACACATTAGAATTGAAAGAAATTTTAAGTTTTGGGTAGAGTTACCCCAGTTTGTCCCTGATACTTTCCACCCCGATCCTTATAACTGGTTTTGCATTCTTCATCAGACTCAAAAAATAGCATTTGTGCAACACCCTCACCTGCGTATATTTTTGCAGGTAGGTTTGTGGTATTTGAAAATTCTAAAGTAACATGGCCTTCCCATTCTGGTTCGAGTGGAGTGACATTTACAATTATTCCACATCTGGCATATGTAGATTTACCAAGACATATTGTTAGTACATTTCTTGGAATTTTAAAATATTCAACTGTTCTTGCTAGCGCAAAAGAATTAGGAGGTATTACACATATATCTGAATTTATATCAACAAAGCTTTTTTCATCAAATTGTTTGGGATCAACGATTGCTGAATGGATGTTTGTAAAAACTTTAAATTCATTTGAACATCTAACATCATAGCCATAGCTTGAAACACCATAAGATATTAATTTATTACCATCGTTATCAACTCTTATTTGATTAGAAGAATAAGGCTCAATCATCTTATGATTTTCAGACATTTCTTGAATCCACTTGTCAGATTTAATCGACATTAATTTCTATCCTTCCTTCGATAGCACGTGCAATAGTTGTTCCATCAACATACTCTAACTCTCCTCCGATAGGAATTCCATATGATATTCGAGAAACTTTAGCAGTCTTTACGTGATCTTTTATATAGATGGCAGTTGCATCTCCTTCAACAGTGCTGCTTGTCGCTAATATTATCTCTTTTACATCTTCTAATTTAATACGATTTAATAAATCATTAATTCCTAATTCTTCAGGCCCTATTCCATCAATAGGAGATAACCTGCCTAATAATACAAAATATTTACCTCTGAATCCGCCTGTTGATTCAATAGCTAAAACATCTGAAGGACTTTCAACAACACATATTTTTGAACTATCTCTTGAATTATCAGCGCACACACTGCACAAATTTTTAGAAGTAAGCATTCTGCATGAGGAACACCGTTGAATATTATCAACTGCTTGTAATAGAGTGTTTGCAAGAATACTGGCTCCATCTTTATTTTTATCCAATAAATACAGTGCCATTCTTTGAGCAGACTTTTTTCCAACACCAGGAAGTATTGTTAAGGCATTTATTAATTCTATGACTAAATCTTTTTCCATTTTATTTAATCGGTTTTATACTTTCCTCTTTAATTTTTCCACTGAATTTTTTCAAAAAATCCTTTATATCCTTATCTTCATAAAGCGATTTATAAGCCATATCTTGGTCTTTCTTTTTACTTAAATCATTTATTGACATAGGTGTATTTGAAACTTTTCCATCAATAAAAGATACTTCAATATCTTTTTTAAAGGATTTTTTCAAAATTAGTTTAAACTCAGACATAATATTGTCAGGAACTGTTTCCACCTCAGAACTCTTTATTAGTGTTAATTTATTATCTTTACATGACTCAAATGCCATGTTGCCAAAATAATTTCTTGCAAAGGGACTCATTTCCGAATTATTAAAAAAAGTGACCCAGTCTTTGTCATTTTTAATAATTCCATCATTAGATTTATCTGTGATTGATTTTTTTGATTTACCATTATCTTTTGATGGCTCTAATCTATGTTTTATGGAATTTTTTTTTTCAGGTATCCCTTCTTTTTTAGCTTCATCTTTATTGCTTAGTTTTTGAAGTGGATTAAAAGTTAGCATCCTTAATAAGCAAATTTCTAGTGCTTCTTTTGGACTGGGATGAACCGGAAATTTAGAATAAGCATTCATAGCAATTTCATATAAGAGTTGACAAAATTCTTTATCAACTTTAGAAGAAAGATTTTCAATAGATTCCGACTTAGAATTCTCAATAAATTGATGAAGTGATATTTGATGCAAAATAGATATTATATCTTTAAGTATGACATCATATTCTGTTGATAATTCTTCAATCTTTGCCAAAAGATCAAATACATTTTTACCATCTCCATCTATAACAGACTCTATTAATTCAATTAGAAGAGAATTATCAATGGTTCCAAGTAACGCCTTTACATCTTGTTGAGATAACTTGCCATTGCCATGAGCAATTGCTTGATCAAGAAGAGTTAGGCCGTCTCTTACTGAGCCATTTGCTGAATTAGCAATCAACATGAGACTCTCATCATCAAAATTAATTTTCTCTTTTTTTAAAATTTCTTTGAAATGCTTTGTAAGCAACTCTTCATCAACAGTCTTTAGATTAAGTTGTAAACATCTTGATTGAACTGTCTTAGGAATTTTTTCTGGGTTTGTCGTAGCAAAGATAAATATAACATGTGCTGGAGGCTCCTCTAATGTTTTTAGAAGAGCATTGAAGCTTGCAGTTGAGAGCATGTGAACCTCATCAATAAGATAGACTTTAAATCTTGCTTTTGCTGGTTTGTACTCAACTGTTTCAATTAAATCCCTAATTTTTTCAACTTGTGTATTTGAAGCGGCATCAATTTCTAAAAAATCGACACTTCTTCCTTCTCTGATTTCAATTGTATTTGAGCACTTATTGCACGGAATTGATATTGGCTTAGAATCACTTTCGCAATTCAAACACTTGGCTAAAATTCTAGCTATTGTGGTCTTTCCTACCCCCCTAGTGCCTGAAAATATATATGCTTGATGTATTTTTTCTTGATCAATGCTATTGGTTAAAGCTCTGATAATATGATCTTGTCCAACAACTTCTTGAAAGTTGATTGGTCTATATTTTCTAGCTAAAACCTCATAAGACATAGCAAAGAATCATAACATGTCATTTATGAAAACTGATTCAATTTCTTTAAAACTAAACCCTCTATTTTGAAGGAAACTTTTTTGTTTTATGCTCTCCTTCAAGTCATCAGATGGTCCATTTTTAAATTTTTTCATGAATACTTTTTTAGCTGAATCAGCCCATTTACCCTCATTATCAATAACTTCTTGAGAAATTGATTCGCCGATTCCTTTTGTAAGGAGCTCGTATGCAATCTTCTTTGGGCCAAATCCTTTTCTTTTTCTGCTTATTACATACAGCTCTGCGAATCTATAATTATTTACTAAATCACTTGATACTAATTTTTCAATTGCTTTATTGATTTGATCGCTTTCATCAAACCTCTTCAATAATTTATCTTTAATTTCTTTCTGTGAATGTTCGCGTCTAGATAGTAGGTCTAATGCTTTGTTATAAATAAGTTTGAATAATTCATCTGTCATTATTCGAAAGGAATAACTCTTGATTTACCATTTCTCTTTATTATTCTAACCTTCTGTCCTTTAGAGTATTTTAAGTCACTCACTTCTTGAATAATTGAAATAAACCTTCCTGCATCTGTTTCTATTAATAGCTCAACTCCATTTTTTTTTGTGATAGCTGAACCAATTTCTGAGCCAATAGCAGAACCTATTAACCCTCCCAAGACTGACGCTACATCAGACCCAAGGTCGGAGTCCGTAGATTTTTTTCCAGCTACGCCCCCAATTGCTAGGCCTGCAGCTGCTCCAACTTCTCTATCACCCTCAATAAGTACATTTGTAATATCTGCAATAGTTCCAAAAACAACGTATTGGTCTTTTTGTGCATCACTTCTATTAACTACATCAGGCTGTAACGATGTATTTACACAAGAAGAAATAAAAAGGATACTGAAAATTGTTAAAAAGCTTTTATTTATCATAATTTTTACTCCATCAACCTAAAGTCATTTATAAGGTCTTCTTTTATTAAAAAGTATCTTCTATTTTTTCGAAATCCGTCTAATAACTTAACCTCATAGATTTTTGATTGGTATTTTGATTTTAAGATTTCAACTCTATCTCCAGTATTAAGCCTAACTAAATTTCTTCCATCAACAATTGAAAACCTATCCCAATCTGAGAATCTTCTGGCTTGATAGGTGTTATATGCATCATTTGAAAAAAAATATAATACCTCGCTGTCTCCAATTGAAGATTTATTACTTCTTGTTTCTAGAGACCATGTTTGGCCTATTTCTATTTTAGTGGTTTCATTATCATAACTATGCATATTGGGAACTATAAGAATAGATAAAATTATAAATACTTTAATCATTATTTTTTGACCTTATTTTTTTTAAAAAGTTTCTGACTTATTCTATTTTAACAATAAAATAATAAAGGTTGAAAAAAAATTTTATGGCTATAAATATTAGTAGATAGCATCGCCATAGTGGGTTGCTACATTAACAAGTGTATGCTTTTTAAGATACACATAAGTAAGTCGCTTTAAGGAGGACTATATGATACTTAATTTTACTGACCCATTTTTCTCTACTAGAGTATTAGGGTTTGAACCTTTATTTGATAGATTACAAAGACTTTCTGAGTCTAATGATAGATCTTCAAGTTATCCACCATACAACATAAGCAAAGATGGTAATTCATTTGCAATTGAGATTGCTGTTGCTGGTTTGTCAAAAGATGATATTCAAATCGAGCTTGCTGATGGTATTTTATCAGTAAGTTATGACGGGCCTAATACTGAAGTCTTAAATGCTGAAAATAAGGTTGTATATCAGGGAATTGCTCAGAGAGCATTTAAACAACAATTTACATTATCTGAAGATGTGGTTGTTCAAGGTGCAGAGCTTATAAATGGTTTATTAACTGTTTCATTGGAAAAGATAATTCCAGATGAAAAAAAACCAAGAATGATTGAGATTAAATCACCAAAAAGAATCTCAAATAAATAATACTCCACAAAGAGGAAATCGGGGTGCATAATGCACCCCTAATGTATTCATGGATAATATACGAGAAATGAAATATCTAAAACTACTTTTCTTATTAGTATTTTTTGTCCAATCTCAGGCAGAACCAGTAAATACTGGACATGCTGAAGTTTCTTTAGTCAAAGGAAGCTATGCAAATAACCAACTAATCATAGGTGTAAAAATGGATATGCAAGAAAACTGGCATACCTATTGGAAAAATCCTGGAGATTCAGGGGGCCCTATTAAAGTAAAATGGAATTACTCGAATAATATATTAAATGTTGGCGAAGTTCTTTGGCCAGCCCCAGAATTAATACCATATCCACCTTTGATGACATATGGATATGAAGACTTTGTTATATTTCCTTTCGTTGTAAATTTATCAAATGAAAGCACTTATTCTGATCAGGGTAGTACTGCAGATAATTTAGATATTGAAGCCTATATAGATTTTTTAATATGTGCAGATATATGTGTTCCTGAAAATGCTTATATCAAAACTTCTTTAAGCAAAATATCAGAAGACATCCAATTAGATAATTGGCTAGATCGTGTTCCAAGCATTACCCTACCAACGCTTATTAAAAAAAATAAAGAGTTTCTTGAAATAAGGTTCTCTTACAATGATGACATAGCAAATATCTACTTTTATATTGATGAAAAAAACACCGTTATTCATTCAGGCAATCAGAATCTAATAAAGGAAGAAAATAACTGGTTATTAAAAGTTCCAATTGATATAAATGTTGAGCTAACAAATACAATAAGCGGAGTTCTTAATATTGATGATAAAAATTATCTTATTACAAGTCAGCTGGACAGAAAGGAATCTAGCTCACTTGAGGTAACATTTTTACAGGCCTTAATTTTTGCATTTCTTGGAGGTCTAATCCTAAATCTTATGCCATGTGTATTTCCAATAATTTCCCTCAAGATATTAAGTTTTGTCTCAATGGGCAATTCATCTAGTCTCAAAATCAGGCAGCATGCATTATCATTTTGTTCAGGTGTTCTTATATCGTTTCTTTTAATAGGCCTTGCCATGATTATGCTTAAACAAGCTGGGAGTTATCTTGGATGGGGTTTTCAATTGCAATCGCCAGTCATTGTTAGCATTTTAAGTATAGTCATGTTTGTAATTGGAGTGATTTTATTAACAGATATAAATATAGGTTCATCATTAACGAAGTTAGGGAGTGTTGGATCTAATTCAGTTTTTGGATCATTTTTAACTGGTGTTCTTGCAGTAATAGTAGCATCCCCATGCACTGCACCATTTATGGGAGCTGCACTTGGCTATGCATTAATTCAACCTTCTGGAACAACAATGCCAGTATTTGCATCTCTTGGAATAGGTTTTGCCATTCCATATCTGATACTAGCAATATATCCGAATTTAATTAATTCTCTTCCAAAACCTGGGAAATGGATGGAGACTCTAAAACAATTTTTTGCGTTTCCAATGTTTGCTACATCATTGTGGTTGGTTTGGATTTTTAGTCTTCAAACAAGTGTAGATGCATTAATTAATCTACTTGTAATTATACTAGTCATATCTATATTGCTATGGCTGTTAACATTAACTAAGTCCCAGTTTTTAAAGTCAATATTATGGTTATCTATTATATCTGTAGTCATTTTTCAAGGCTTTAAATTTGATTCTAAAAACTATGAAGGTGCTGAAACCACACCTAATCAAAAGTATTCTGAACTTAATGTTTGGAATGCAAATATTGAACAATCATTCAAAGAGAAAAATCAAGCTTATTTAATAAATTTCACCGCGGCATGGTGTATTACGTGTCAAGCAAATGACAAAATCGCATTGTCTAGA
>CABYPB010000019.1 GCA_902520725.1 uncultured SAR86 cluster bacterium
CAACAAAGAATGTTGATATTAGTAGTTTTGAATTTAATAAAATCTCATATCAGGTTGGTATTTATGGTGATTTTGATACTTTTGTGAATGAAGTATCCGGAATTAATTTTATGAATACAATTGAGACTAATTATTCCAACCAGACTATTGAGTTAGATTTTACAAGATGAGTAAATATTTTATATTTATACCTAACTTGTTATCAATTATTAGAATCGGATTAGTATACCCAATTTTAAATAACATCTATTTAAGCAATTTTCAGCTTAGCATTGTCTTTTTTATAATAGCAGCTATTACCGATGCTCTTGATGGATTTTTGGCAAGGAAGATGAAATGGCAAACCTATTTAGGGACCTTGTTAGACCCAATTGCAGATAAACTTCTTCTATCGGGCACAATATTTATACTCTGGTTAAATCAATTAATACCTTTTTATATTTTTATAATTTTCATAGGTCGAGATGTAGCAATTCTTCTTGGTGCAGCAATACAAATGACATTAAATGAATCAGATACTCCATTACCAAATCTACTCGGAAAAATAACAACAAGTCTTCAAATAGTCTATATAGCAACAATCTTTTTAAAAGAAATCTTTGATGTTAAATTTGGTATGTATTTGCTAGATATTTTTATAATTTTTGTAACTGTTCTTAGTCTAGTTGTATATGCATATAATTGGTACAAAGATATTAAAATCTTTCACAATGAATAATCCCAAGCAGCTCATTTTTCCTTGGAGTACAAAAAACAAAGCTTCTTTTGAACACTATTACTTTGAAGATATCAATCTTTCATTAAAGGATGCTTTGCTTAAACAAGATGACTTATTTGTATATGGTATTTCCGGAACTGGAAAGTCTTTTCTGCTTCAGTCTACATGCAATCATATTTCACTTGCCAAAAAGCTGTCTCTTTATATTCCATTAAATGATGTAATAAAACACGGACCAGAGTTTTTAGATTCCCTTGAAGAATTAGATCTTATATGTATTGATGAAATTGATTTAATTGCTGGAAACACAGAATGGGAAATCGCAATCTTTAATCTGATAAACAATTGCTTAATTTCAAAATGCAGAATGATTTTTTCTTCTCAACTTAACCCGTCAACTATTGAATTTAATCTAGTAGATTTATTTTCAAGAATTAAGAAAATTGACCACATGGAGTTATTTCCTATAACTGATAACAACCATGAAAATGCGATTAGGTTTATAACAAAGACAAAATCATTAAATCTTGGTGACAATGAAATTAATTATCTGATGACACACTCAAAAAGAAATATCTCAAATCTAGTAGAGATATTAGAGAAATTGGATAAGATATCTTTAGAACTTAAAAGAAAAATAACAATCCCTCTAATCAAAGAAGTTATTTAGAGTACAAATACTCACATTCAAAACAATACAAGGCTACATTTATATCTTTGTTAGTGTCTATAAAGTTATATTGTTTATTTAGAAAATTGAGTAACATTTTTCCATGATTGCTAATGTTAATATTTACATCTAGGTTTTTAAGAAGCTCTGCAATAAACATTTCAAAAGGATCCAAATCTTTTGTATATGAAACAGTTTTAAAGTCAGTTAAATCTGCATAATTTGCAGCAGCATTAATTGCATCATCAAGATCACCTATTTTATCAACTAATCCCAGTTGCAATGCTTTTTCACCAGACCAGATTCTTCCACCAGCTATTGACAAGACCTCTTTAAACGGCATATCTCTGTTTTCAGCAACTTTATTAACAAATTTATCATATGTATTATCAATGCTAGCTTGAATTGCATTTGTTACATAATCTGGCATGGCAAATCTTTCATCCCATTCACCTGCTTTCGTTGAACTAATACCATCTACTTGGATACCAGCCCAATCATAAATACCGTCCAAAGTAGGGACTATTCCATAAACCCCTATAGAGCCAGTTAAGGTTTCAGGTTTTGCCCATATTTCGTCTGATAGTGTTGTAACCCAAACACCACCTGAAGCAGCTATGTCACCCATTGAGGAAATAATTGGCCTTCCAGAAGACTTAAACTCATTTAATGCATTTGTAATCAGCTCGCTTGCCCAAACATCTCCACCAGGACTATTAACTCTTAAAACCAAAGCTTTTACAGAGTCATCTTTAATTGCTTTTCTAATATTCTTAACAATAGTATCGGAGCCAGCAACATTGTATGAGACCTCTCCAGTAACAATTGTTCCTTCAACATTTACAATCGCTATTTTGTTTTTAGATTTATTATCCTCTTCTTCTAAAGTTGATAAGTATTCATAAATGGAGATCGAGTCAGGTAGTGAGTTTTTATCTCTATCTTCGTTGGGAAATTCCTCATACATCCAATGTCTCAAATCCTCTCTGGTAACAACCATATCTACCAAACCTAACTCAAGTGCAATTTCTGATTGCATTGGACTTTCAAGGGATAGATCCCAAATAGTATCACCGTAATTTTGTATTGTTCCCTCAGGTAGATTTCTTCCTGCTTCCATCATACCAGTCATTTTTTTCCAAAGAGGATTAGCAAACTCATTCCAAGCAAGCTTATCTTCTTCAGACATTGAGTTTCTTGTATATGGCTCTGGTCCACTTTTAAAATCACCAGCTACAAAAATATTGTAATTAAGGTTTATATTTTCGTATAAATCTTTGTAGAACTCTCTTTTTCTTGAGAAACCAAACGCACTTACCATGCCATAATTATTGACCATTAATGTTTCAGCTTGTGAGCTAATAAGATAGGCGTTATTGCCAAAATTTTCAGCATAAGATATGACTCTTTTATTATTATCTCTTAAATTCTTAACTGCACTTGCAATCTCAAAAGCAGATGCATAATACATACCAAGTTCAGAAACATTTATATATATGGCTGCTAAAGAATCGTCATCCGCTGCAGCATTTAGAACTTTAAGAAGGTCTGAAAGTTCATGTTGATTAACGTCACCACCACCCAAAAGAAGAGCTTCCACCGAAGCAGATGAATTTACAGAGCTGTCTACAACAACCCCAGTAGGTTTAAACCATAGTATTTTATCTTCAGTATTAATTTCATCATCTTGAGTAAATAAAGAACCAACACCACCTAGTATTGAAAATGTAATTACAACCAAAATAATTGCTGTAAATGTATTTACAAGAATCTTTCTTGTTAACGTTAAAAATTTGTCAGCTTTTGACCATAGTGACTGAGGTTTATCCATAGAAATCTCCTAAAAGGAGTATGATGATAGATTATTACTGCTAGACTGTAAATATATTTCAATTTGTGTTTTTGATGATCTTTGGACCAAACATAATATGTATAAATAAAAAACATATCAAAATAAATTCAAGAATATCTAGCCAATATGTTGTGGTACCAAAAATCCTTAAAGATGAAAACAAAAAGTAAATAAGTAAGAAAAAACAGAACCATTGGTAGGATCTAACTAAAAGCTTATTAATAAAATAATAAAATATTAATAGTGGAGCTATCCAAGTTAAATATAAAAATATATCTATCCTATCTTGAATTACGTTAATGAATTTTATTAAAAAAAGAGATAAAAATATAATATGCGTTAATATTTTGTATTTCTCAATACTAAGATTAAACATTAATTTTATGAATTAATTTTGCTAAACGAATACCTGATTTTTTAGCAATCTCATATTCATCTATAGAAAGCTCATTGGATGAATTAAAACTCTCTACATGCGATGCACCATAGGGTGTTCCACCAGATTTCGTTTTATTTAATTCTTCAAATGAATAGGGCACTCCACTAATTAACATTCCATGATGAAGCATAAAAGTATGAAGATTAAATAAAGTTATTTCTTGGCCACCATGCATTGAACCTGTCGAAGTAAAAGCTATTCCTGGTTTGTCTTCCAAAGCATTTGTTGACCATAGATCTCCAGTTGAATCCAAGAAGTATTTAAGTGGAGCAGCCATTGATCCAAAACGGGTTGGAGACCCTAGCGCAAGACCTGAACAATTTATTAAATCTTCTTTTGAGCAATATATTTCACCAGATTCTGGAATTTCAGGAGCAATTTTTTTATTTTGAGCTGATATTTTTGGAACAGTTCTTAACTTTATGTTTAAATTTTGTTCTTCTGCTCCATCTGCTATTGCATGTGCAAGTTTTTTGACAGAACCTGATGCAGAATAGAACAATATTAATAAAAAACTTTTTTCCATGTTTACTTTTTAAGTATTAATTATATTATGTACGCGATGAAGATAAAGATTATACAACTTTTCTGCTTATTCGTGATTCTTGGCTGCCAGAGGAATGACATAGAAGTATTTAATGGTTCAAATACAAATCTTGCTAATCTAAATGGAAGTTGGGTAATTATAAATTACTGGGCTGACTGGTGTGCTCCTTGTATTAAAGAAATTCCAGAGTTAAATGATTTTGCTGCAGAAAACAAAGATCTCAAAGTTTATACTTTTAATTTTGATCAACTAGAAATTGATGATTTGGAACCAATTGCAAAAAGATTTAATATTTTAGTACCTTCTTTAATAACTCACCCAAGAGATATTTGGGGTATACAAACACCTCCTGCAGTGCCTGCAACATTTTTTATTAATCCTGATGGAGAATTAACTCTTTCATTATTCAGACCTCAAACTAAAGACGAACTTAATAAAATAATTGTTGAATTAAAAAATACTTTCTAAGAAATTTTCTTTTATTATTGATTCAGGATTAATCCTTGTTCCATTAAGATAGACCGTCCAATGCAGATGAGGACCAGTTACTCTTCCTGTTGTGCCCACTTCACCAATTTTTTGACCTTGTTTTACAAGTTGCCCTTCTGATACCTCAATCACAGATAAATGACTGTAAGATGTTAAGAGGCCATAGCCATGATCCAGAATCAAATAATTTCCTGAATAAAAGAAATTTCCAGTTAATATAATTTTTCCGTTGGCTGGTGCAATTATTGTCGTTCCAGTTGGAGCTGCAATATCTAAAGCAAGATGAGGGGATCTTGGAAGCTCATTAATAAAACGTTTTTTTCCATATCGACTTGATATAACTCCATCGACAGGCTTTAAGAAATCTAATTTAGATTTGTATATTTGAGAGTATGTTTTTAAAGCATTACTTATTAGTTGTGATTCTTTGAACGCTCTCTCAGAATCTTCTTTACTCAGATTGACCATAGATGAATTTTCAATAGTAATTCTAGATTCACCAAAATTCTTTTCAGTTACAAAGATGCTTTCACTCTGAAATTTAATATATTCACCTTGCTTGTCAAAAGGCATAGGAACTAGCGCATAAAAATGTCCGTCTTTCTCAATTGTTAAATAGGAATTTAGATTCTTATTTGAATTAAGTTTTATTGCAATAATCTCACCAGGGATTCCTGACAAGGAAGCTTGAAGACTATATGAGCAAAGTAGTAAAGAAATAAAAAAAGATAAAAAGAAGTTATTCATTTACTTTTTTAACTACTACATCCACAGATCCTGAACTTAGTCTTGCTTTAAGTTTTTCTCCTTTAGATGTTTCTTTAGCAGATTTTAAAGCAATACCACTTTCATTCATGATAATGGCATACCCTCTATCTAAAATGGATAAAGGATTAAGTATTTGGATATTTTTATAAAGTTTCTCAAGCAAATTTTGATTGGATTTTAATTTTTCCTCAACACCGCGATTAAGATTTACTCCTAAACTATTAATCCTTTCTTTCATTAAGTTTAATTTTGAGATGGGATTTTGATTCCTTAAAGATAAATCTAATGTTTTTACTTTACTTAATCTATTTGTCATTATTGAACTCAGATTTTGCTGCAGCCTTAAATCTATATTATCAAGACGCTGAGATTTTTCTCTAAGTAAGTTCATCGGATTTTTAAGCCTAGAAAAATTTAGATCAATAGATTGCTTATGATTTTCAATAATATTAATCATATTTTTATAAAGGTTTTGTTTATTATCTTTTAATCTATCACTAAGCTGATAGACAAATTCCGTAACTAATTCTGCAGAGGCGGTTGGAGTAGGGACTCTAATATCTGCAACAAAATCACAAATTGTGAAGTCTATCTCATGGCCAACACCAGATATTGTTGGTATAGGAAATGAATAAATCTCACGTGCTAATTCTTCGTTATTAAAACACCATAAATCTTCTATTGAACCTCCGCCTCTTGATAGGATAACTACATCAATCGGATTTTCTTTGTTTAATTCATTAAAATTTATTATTCGATTTAACGCATTAATAATAGAAATATGAGCATTATCACCCTGAACTGTTGCTTCACTTAATGAAATTTGAGAGCTTGGCGCTCTTCGCTTAACTGTAGAAATAATATCTTGAAATGCTGCAGTTGAAGAGGAAGTGATTATCGCAATATGTTTTGGTGAGACAGGTATTTCATTTTTCTTACTTTTATCGAATAAGCCTTCATCATCAAGCTTTTTTCTTAATGCCTCAAACTTTTGCATTAAGTTTCCTTCTCCAGCAGGTTCAATGGTTTTAACTATTAACTGATAATCTCCTCTTGCTGCATAAATGCTGACCTGACCTTTTAAAATGCATTGATCTCCATTTTCAGGTGAAAAATTTAATTTAAGATTTTGGTTTCTAAACATTGCACATCTTATAGCTCCATCGGAGTCTTTGAGAGTGAAGTAAATATGGCCTGAACTAGGTCTTGATAAATTAGAAATCTCTCCAATTACTGAAACATTGTTGAAGGCATTTTCTAGTAAATATTTTGCAGATTTGTTCAGTTCACCTACGGAGATAATTTCTTCATTCTGAATTACAATATTATCAGTCATAAATAAATTATAACTTTATGAAGAGCAATTTTCAGCGAACTAATTATTTTATTCTTTTAGCATTTGGAGCTATGTTAATTGGATTTGCGCCAATATTTGTTAAATGGAGCATGCTCTCATCTTCAGCAATTGCCTTTTATAGAATGTCACTGACGATTCCTTTTTTATTTGTTTTAAATTATTTAATTAACAACAGACTAGGTTTCAAGGTGAACAATAAAAAAACTATCTTATACACAGCTTTGGCTTCTCTTGCGTTTACAACTGATTTAACTTTGTGGCATTTTAGTATGACAATAACATCAGTTTCTAACGCAACTATAATAGTTAATTCAGCACCAATATTTGTAGCGATACTTTCCCTTATTATCTTTAAAGAGAAACTTTCTAAGGGATTTATGCTTTCTTTCTTTATTACTTATACCGGAATTATTGGATTAATCTATTTTTCAAATAACTATATTAATGGAAAATTTTTAGGTGACATATTGTGTCTTATAGCTGCATTTTTTTATGCTATTTATCTTTTGGTTATTTCAAAACTTGGAAAAGAAAATTCCCTAAATATTATCTTTTATACTACTTTTTTTTGTTGCCTATTTTCTCTTATACCAATGCTTATTGAAGGTGGAGATATATTTCCAGCCTCTAATTTTGAGTGGATAAATTTAATATTATTAGCTGTTTTATGTCAGCTTGGGGGCCAATATTTCATTACACATGCAATTGGTAAAATATCAGCATCAGGAGGATCGATAGGTCTTTTAATGCAACCTATAACTGCAACATTATTGGCAGCTTTTTTGTTCAACGAGATATTAAATACTATACAAGTCGTATTCGTATTAGTTGCAATGTTTGGAATCTATTTGGCAAGAATTAATCTACCCAATATCCAGGGCAAACAAACATAACAATTAATGTTATTTTTTAATAATAATAGTATTATTAGCAGCCTTAATTATTAATTAAGTTGGATAGGGTGATTAGCTCAGTTTGGTAGAGCATCTCGTTTACACCGAGAGGGTCGGCAGTTCGAACCTGTCATCACCCACCATTTAGGTTGAACTTTTATATAGAATATATATGATGCACCTAAAAATGTGGTCCGGTAGTTAAACGGTTATAATTCCGCCCTGTCACGGCGGCGTTCGGGGTTCGATTCCCCGTCGGACCGCCATTTAATGATATGAATACTTTAATTATAAGTTTATTAATTTTATGTTACGCACTGACTTTGGGCATAATATTTGCTCAAGTTTTGTTAACTGCACCAGTAGTTTTTAAAGTCCTTGATGAACAAAACGCTTCCAAGTTTCTTAGAAAAATATTTCCTAGATATTATTTATTGTTATTTTTAATAACACTATTAGCTTTACTTATCTCCTTTTTATTTTTTACAAAATTCGATATGTTTTTAGCATTAGTTGCTTCAGCTTTTGCATTACTTGGGTACTTAATAATCCCGTTAACAAATGTTGCTAAAGATAGAGGTTGGGATAGTCTGTTTAAATGGCTTCACAATTTAAGTGTTTTCAATACCATAGCAATAATGATTATTGCAATCATACAAATCTTTAGGGTTACCACCCTATAAGTTTAATTACTTGAAATTTTTATTTTAATAACCACAAATTACATATGAGTAAATCAAAAACAAGAATCTTTCAAACTGAAACTAAGCAACTTTTGAAGCTTATGATCCATTCTTTGTATTCAAATAAAGAAATTTTTGTAAGAGAATTGGTGTCGAATGCATCTGATGCTATTGATAAACTTCGCTTTAAATCTTTTGAAAACAAATCATTATCTAAATTAACAAAAAATCCTGAAATAAATGTAACCGTATTTAAAGAAGAAAATAAAATCTCAATTTCTGATAATGGTATAGGAATGACCGAAGATGAGGTAATAGAAAATATTGGGACAATTGCAAGGTCTGGTACTGCATCATTTTTAGAAAATATAACCGGTGATAAAAAGAAAGATTCAAATCTTATCGGTCAATTTGGTGTTGGATTTTATTCTGTCTTTATGGTGGCCGAAAAGGTTGAAGTAATTACTAAATCTGCATTAGATCTTGATGGCGAAGGAACGTTATGGGAAAGCAATGGCGAAGAAAAATATAAAATTAAATCTGTATCCAAAGAAACAAATGGTACAGAAATAATCATATACCTAAATGAC
>CABYPB010000020.1 GCA_902520725.1 uncultured SAR86 cluster bacterium
TTCTTATCAAAAAAAAGTAAAAGTATTAACGACTATTATGAATTCATTTCAGTATTATTTGGAGGTTTTCCAGAGATGAGAACTTTTGGTGATAGAGCAAATATCTTTTTAAATAAAAAAAATTATGATTTAGTTTTTGATAATCAATCAATAAGTTATGGAGTATTGGATATACAAAAAAGATTGCCCCTTATAGAAATTATCCATCATCCAATTACTTTTGATTTTAGATTTGAATTAAAAGCTACTAAAAAATTAAGATACAAAATTTCTAGATACAGGTGGTATTCATTTTTAAAGATGCAAAAAAAGGTTGCTCCTAAAATAAATAGAATTATTTCACCTTCTCTCAGCTCAAAAAAAGGCATTGTTCAAGATTTTAAATGTAATCCTAAAAACATAACTGTCATAAACAACGGTATAGACACATCGGAATTTAAACCACTTACCAATTCTAATAGAAATCCATTTAGATTAATTACTACAGCGAGTGCTGATGTACCATTGAAAGGATTAGACTATACATTGAAAGCTTTAAGCTTATTAAAAACTAAATATTCAAAAATACATTTAATTGTAATTGGGACTATTAAAGAGAACGGACATACAAGAAGATTAATAGACAAACTTGGGTTAGAGCAAAATATAATTTTTAAATCTAATATTTCAAAACCTGAAATAACTGAATTGTACTCAACAAGCTCAATAGCAATTGTGAGCTCCTTATATGAGGGCTTTGGTTATCCTGTGATAGAGGCTATGAGCTGCGAGGTTCCTTTAATTGCTACTAATACATCATCTATTCCAGAATTAACTGGGAAATATGCATCTTTAATTGAATCCAGAAATCATGAAGCAATAATTGAATCAACAATAAAGATTCTTTCGGACTATGATAAATATAAAGAAATTGCTATAAAAGGCAGACAACACGTAATTGAGCATTTTAATTGGGCTAAAATTACAAAAGAATATGAAAATACTATTTATGAAACAATAAAAGAATTCAAAAATGCTGACATTTAATTTAACAAAATATAGTCTTAATGAAAGTGGGACAATGCTTGATGTTGGGTGTGGTGAAGGCAGACATATATTTGGAATAATGCAAAATTATCCTGAAATGAAATGTATTGGATTAGATATGGATGATGATTCTCTTGTAAAAGCTGAAGAAGGATATGAATTTTTTGAATCTATTTCAAATGCAGGTGCAGAATTTCTTAAAGGATCTGCATATTCATTGCCTTTTCAAAACAATAGCCTAGATTTAATAGTTTGCTCTGAGGTGTTAGAACACCTTCATCAATATAATGATGCTGTTAAAGAAATTCACAGAGTGTTAAAGCCTGGTGGAAAATTTTATGCAAGTGTTCCAGCTTCATGGCCAGAAAAAATTTGTTGGGCACTTTCAAAAGATTATCAAAACCAACCTGGCGGACATCTAAGAATATTTAATCAATCAAAATTAGTTTCTGAAATAAGCGATGCTGGATTTAAATTTTTGTCCTCTGACAGATTTCACTCAATTCATGCACCATATTGGTGGATTAGATGTCTTTTTTGGAATACTCAAGATTCAAATATTATTGTAAAACTTTACAAAAAAATACTTGAGAGACACATTCTTAAAAAACCATTTTTTTTGGATTGTATAGATAAAATATTTAATCCTTTTATGGGTAAAAGTTTCTCAATGTATTTCGAAAAGATATAACTTATGTATAAGCCATTGAACAGATTTCTTTGCAAAGAAGATCTTTCATATAATTTTTTTCAAAATATAGGTAAATATATTAAGTCGATTCAATTAGAATCTGGAGCAATACCTTCAGATGATAATCAAAATCATGATCCATGGGATCATATGGAATCAATATTGGGCCTAAACTTCTCCAAAGAATTAAATTCGTCTAAATTAGCTTTTAAATGGTTAATTGATAATCAGAATTCTGATGGAAGCTGGTTTTCAAAATATGAGGACGAAAAGCCAATTGAAAAAAATAAACCCACCCATTTCGGACCATATATAGCTGTAGCAGCACTTCATTTTTATAAAATTTTTGCTGATAAAAAATATCTTACAGAGTTATGGCCAACAATAGAGTCATCTGTAAATTTTTCGATTAACTTTCAGATCTCAAATGGAACAATACCTTGGTCAATTGATTCCGATGGTTTAATTGAGAAAGATTATTTACTTACAGGATCTTCATCAATTCTTAAAAGCATTGAATGTGCAATCGCCATAGCAAAGATTCTAGATAATAAAACAAATATTAATAAATGGACTCAATCTTATCATTCACTTGCAGATGCTATTCGAAATCCTGAATGCAAATTCGATTTGTTAAAAGATAGAAAAAGTTTTTCTATGGATTGGTATTATCCAATTATTTCAGGATGTCTCAGTGAGTCTGAAAAGCTTTTATATATAGATAAGATATTTAAACATTTTTATGTAAAAGATATAGGTGTTAAGTGTGTTGTTCATGAGCCTTGGATCACAGTCGCTGAAACGTCTGAATTCATTATTTCATTAATTATTGCTGGAAGAAGAAAGGATGCACAAAAACTTTTAATAGATGTGTTAAATATTTCAGATAAGACTGGAATTCCATATATGGGATGGCAATATGAAGAAAATATCTTTTGGCCTGATGAAAAGCCTAGCTGGACATCCTCAGCATTAATAGTTGCTGCTGATACTCTATTTAATCTTTCAGATGCAGCTGACTTATTTACTATTAATCAATCAACCCTTTATTAGACATACGATAGTATCCACTCTTTCATATAATCTATAGTTATTTTCCAATGCCTTTTTATAGACTTCAAATGGAGCTTGTCCTCCATCCTCAGGTTTTTCATAAATATCATGAATTACTAGAGCTCCATTACAAAGAATCTTTGACTCCCATGAATTATAATCACTCATTGCAGATTCGAGCGAATGCCCACCGTCAATAAAGAGCATACCTAATTTAGCTGACCATTTTGATGATAAATTATTTGCATCAGAAATAATTGGAACTATATTTTGCATTTTGTGATCATTAATATTCTTAATTAATAATGGAAAGGAATTGACACGTTTTTCTCTAAAATCATATATATCTTCATCAAAGTACTCTTCATTTAGTTGATGCTCTTCAGATCCTGAGTGATGATCTACTGTATAAACAAGTTGATTATTTTGAGATGCGCCATTCGCTAAATATAAAGTTGATTTTCCACAATATGATCCAATTTCAAAAATTGGCCCAATGTCTGAAAATTTTTCTGCCCAATTAAATAAAGCATATCCCTCATGTTTAGGCATAAAACCTTTAACTTTTTCAATACCACTCAGATTCATTTGTAGATTTCATTCTTTCCCAACGTTGATTTAAATCTTCTATGCTGCCAAAGATACTCATGAGGATTTAATTTTATTTTAGCCTCAATATAACTATTTAAATTTTTAGAAAAACCAATCTCTTCTGTATCATTAAAAGTTAACTCCTCAATATCAATAAATAATTTATGCTTTTTAAAGTAACTATTAAGAAAGTATGTTTTGCAATTTGTTTTTTGAATAATTTTAAAAGGAGCTGAAACAGTTGCAGCAGGATGATTAAAGAATTTTATTTCATTCGATTTTTTCATACCGTAATCCTGATCGGGAGCATATAAAACTGTTTTTCCATCTTTAAGCCACTTTATAAATCTTATAGTATTTTTTCTATCAACTACATCAAGCATACTTTTTAACCTTCCTTTTCTTTGAATTGATTGAAAGTATTTAGAGTTATGTTCTCTTTCAACACCATATATTTCAGCATGCATTCCAAGAATTCTTGAATCAAGCTCTAAATGTAAAGAATGTTTAAAAAATAAAAGAATACCCTTATCAGAGGCTTGATCTTTTAAAAGGTTACTTAGTCCATTTATTTCATATGAAATATTTCTTTTTATTCTTTTATTATTCCAGAACCAAGCAATGCCCGTATCAAAAAAAACTTGTCCAGATGAGATCACATTTCTCTTAAATATATCTTTACGTGCTTCTGGAGTTTTATTTGGGAAACATAAATCAATATTTATTTTGCTATATTTATTTCTTTTTATTGGAATCAAATAAAATAAAAGTCCAATAAAAGATGAAAGTATTAGTTGTAGCCATCTTGGAAGAAGAACCAATGCCCTCCATAAAGAAATTAGAATTATTAAAAAAGCATTATTCATATATTATTAGGATGTATTATTACATTATATAAAGCTATAAATTATTAATGAGATTATTTTTTTACAACTGCATCATATTAATTTTATTACCAATTTTGATAATAAGATTAGTCATTAAAAGTCTTAAAGATAAAGATTATTTAAAAAATTTTTCAAATAGACTGGGCCTATACAGCGAAAAATCATACTCAAATGTTATTTGGTTCCATGCTGTCAGCTTAGGTGAGGTAATAAGTTCACAAATAATTGTAAAAGAGCTATTAGAGGATAATAAAGTTATCCTTTCAGTCTCTACTGCAACAGGATTGAGGGAAGCAAAAAAGATTTATGGTCAAAAATTATTTGTTGTTTACGCTCCATGGGATTCCATTATATTTATTAACAGTTTTTTAAATAAATTTCGTCCAAAAGCATTAATATTATTCGAAACAGAGATTTGGCCATCTATGATTCATGCCTGTTGGAAAAATAAAATTCCAGTAATACTTTCAAATGCAAGATTGTCAGAATCTTCATATAAAAAATATAACTTAGTTAAGTTATTTATAAATAAAACTTTAAACAAATTTTCGTTAATTTTGGCCCAAAGTTATGAACATGTAACTCGATTCAAGGCTCTTGGGGTTAATGATAATATTATTTTTAAAGTTGGGTCTTCAAAATTCGATCTTGAAAGTAATAACAAATTTGAATCACAAGATTTTATTTTGTCTCATGATTTTATTCTTGCTGCCAGCACTCACAAAGGTGAAGATGAGTTAATAATCAGCTCTTACTTAAAACTTAAAGAAGAATTTAAAGATTTAAAACTTGTTATTGTTCCAAGACACCCTGAAAGAACAAATTCTATTGAAGAAATTCTTAAAGATCACAAAATAAATTTTAAAATGTCATCTGATTGTAAATTTAATCTAAATAAGAATGATGTTGTGATAATAAATGCAACAGGATTGCTTGTTAACCTATATAAAAAAGCCAAAGTCTCATTTATAGGTGGCAGCCTTTTTAGTAAATATGGAGGACATAATATAATTGAACCTGCATCAAATAAAAGTCCATTTATTGTTGGACCACACATGAAAAATTTTGAAGATATTCTTAATTTATTTTTAAAAAGAAATGCATGTATTCAATTACAAAAGTCTTCGCAGCTTTACGATGCCTATAAAAAATTACTTAATAATGATGAATTAAGAGCACATATGATAGATAATGCCTTTAAGGTTGTGAGTGAAAATAAAGGCTCATCAAATGAACAATATGAATATATAAAGCATTTAATAGATTAATTATGAAGTTAGTAACAGCAATAATAAAACCTTTCAAGGTTGAAGAAGTTAGGGCATCTCTGGATGAAATAGGTGTTTCAGGAATGACAATGACAGAAGTTAAGGGTTTTGGAAGACAGAAGGGCCACACAGAGCTATATAGAGGTGCTGAATATACAATCGATTTTCTTCCTAAAATTAAAATTGAGATTGCTGTTTCAGATGAAATGGTAGAGCAAGTCAAAGCTGCTATTGTTAAATCATCGGCTTCTGGAAAGATTGGAGATGGCAAAATATTTATTTCACCAATAGATGAAGTTGTAAGAATTAGAACCGGTGAAACTAATGAAGATGCTCTATAAGCTTTAAACAAAAATTAATATTAATCCTCCAGTAACATTCCTATTTGGCCCTACCGCTTCAGGAAAAACAGATTTAGCTATCAAACTAGCTCAAAAATTACCTATTCAGATAATAAGTGTGGATTCTGTAATGGTCTACAAGGGTTGCGATATAGGATCTGCAAAACCAACTAAAGATATATTAGAAGAATTTCCTCATGAAATGATTGATATAGTCAGCCCGAGTGAAATATTCACAGTTTCAGATTTTTGTACTCTATCAAACAAAATAATAGAAAAATCTCATAAAGCTAATAAATTGCCATTATTTGTTGGCGGATCAATGATGTATTTTAAATCTCTTCTCGATGGTATTCATAATCTTCCAGACAGGGATAATAACTTCAGAGAAGAGTTAGAAAAACTTAAGCTAAAAAACAAACCATATTTTTTATATAAACTTCTTGAAAAAAAAGATCCTGAATATGCTCAAGGAATTGATAAAAATGATGAAATAAGAATTGTTAGAGCTCTTGAAGTTATAAATAGAACTGGATCGCCTCTTAGTAATTTACTTAAAGAAAATAATAAAGAACCTTTATCCAACAAATATTCTATTTCACAATTTGGAATCTTAGATGATCGGAGTTTAATTCATGAAAGAATCAAAGAAAGATTGAAACTAATCTTATCAAGTGGTCTAGAGGAAGAGGCAATAATGTTAGAACAAAATTATGATATTGCAGAAAATCATCCAATACGAAAGTCTGTCAACTACAAACAGATTTTTAACTACTTAAATGGGGAATACGATATTGAAACTTTTTTTGAAAAAGCGTTGTTTGGAACAAGACAATTAGCGAAAAGACAAACAACATGGATAAGAGGATGGAAAGATTTTACTGAAATTAAAATAGGTGACTTAACAACATTAGAAAATAATCTTAAAAAAGCAATATCTTTACTTTAAATATGATAATAAGTCCCAACATATGACTATAATAAGACATTTAAAATGAGGTAATTAATTGTGAATTGGGATAATAAAGATAAAGATCCTTGGGGCGGCAATAATGATGCTCCAGATTTTGATGAATTGGTGAAAAAGTTTTCTTCTATTCTTGGAGGAAAGAAGTCTAGTAATGGTTCTGGCGGTAGCGGAAAAGGAAGTGGATTTAATATTTCTCCATCAAGAATATCTATGTATGCATTATTTGCCTTCTCAATAATCTATGGTTCACAGTGTATCTATCAGCTAGATGCTTCAGAAAGGGCTGTTATATTAAGATTTGGAAAGTTTTTTGTTGAACAAGAAGAGGGACTTAATTTTAGGCTGGCTGGTATTGATGAAAGGTACATTGAAAATGTATCTCTAACAAGAAGATATACTCAGACCAATAGCATGTTAACTAAAGATGAAAATATAGTTGATGTAACAGTCTCTGCCCAATATAGAATTGCTAATTTAAAAGATTTTGTTCTTAATGTTAAAGATCCAGAAGGTAGTCTAAGAAATGCAATTGAGAGCGCCTTAAGACATGTTGTTGGTGACAATACACTTGATCAAACTTTGACTGTAGAAAGAGAAAATATTGCTATAGAAGTTCAAGAAAGACTTCAATCGTATCTAGATATTTATCAAACTGGTTTATTAGTTCAGCAGGTAAATATAGAAAAAACAGATCCACCTGCAGCTGTAAAGAACGCATTTGATGATGTTGTTGCAGCAAGAGAGGACAAAGAAAGGCTACAAAATGAGGCTGAAAGATATGCTTTAACAATTGTTCCTGAAGCTCGTGGTCAGGCCCAAGCTAGAATCAGAGGAGCTGAAGCATATAAAGAAGAAGTTGTAGCAAAAGCTGAAGGTGAAGTAGATAGATTCAATAAACTTTTAGCAGAATATAAAAAAGCACCAGAAGTGACAAGAGATAGGCTTTATCTCGATGCTCTTCAGTCGGTGTTATCAAATTCGACAAAAGTTATGGTAGATGTAGAAGGCGGAAATAATTTACTTTATCTTCCTTTAGACAAAATAATGGAAGAAAATAAAAAGAAGGGTGATGATGATGAATAAGACTACTTTATACCTTGTATTTGGAGCTTTAACTTTCGGTCTTTTAGTTAATAGCTTTTTTATTGTAAGCGAAAAAGAAAGGGCGATTGTTTTTCAATTTGGTGAGGCAGTAAGGCCTGATATCCCAGTTGGGTTGCACTTTAAACTTCCTATTATTCAAGATGTTAAAAAGTATGACGCGCGTATTCAAACACTTGATGAAGAGCCTGATAGGATTCTTACCGTTGAAAGTAAATATTTATTAGTTGATTCTTTCATCAAATATAGAGTTACTGATGTTTTAACTTTTTATAAAGCTAATAATGGAAGCTTCAACAGTCTTAATAGTTTATTAGGGCAAAGGTCTGAATTTGTTTTAAAAAATAACTTTGGTAAAAGAACAGTAAAAGAAGTTGTATCTGGTGAGAGAGATGAACTTATGAGCATCATGTT
>CABYPB010000021.1 GCA_902520725.1 uncultured SAR86 cluster bacterium
CATAAATAAAATTATCACTTATAGATGATGCAAGTATCTCAATAGGTGCTTTTCCTTTATTGCTCTTTATCAATGCTCCCATTTCTTTCAATGGCTTTATAACTCTTAGCATTGGTCTATTTGATAAAGATAAGTCTCCTATAAGCTTTGCTTTAATTTGCAATCCTGAGATTAAACCCATCATTAATCTCATTCCTGTTCCAGAATTTCCAAGATCTAAATCCTCTAATGAGCTTTTAAGCGAATTCTTTCTATTATGAAGAAATACTTGGTCGTCTTGCTTCTCAATTCCAGCACCTATTTTATTGAGTGCATTTAATGTTGAGTTAGGGTCATTAGCATTTAAAAAGCCTCTAACTTTCATATCGCAATTTAATAGAGATCCCAAAATAACTATCCTTTGAGATATTGATTTATCTCCAGGACATATTACTTCTCCATTTAAGAATTGTGTTTGATGTGATGTTAAATTCAAAACTTATCTTCTTTGAAGGACTTAATCTCATTAAGCTCATCTTTTAATATTTCAAGGTGAGACAAAACATCTGGTATTTCTTTTGCTTCAGTTATCAGTTCTAATAGGTTATTTAAAGATACTTGCATGCCAGCTAATGCTTTAATTAAATCTACTCTGTTCAAAGTAAAAATATCTCTCCACATTTCAGGATTAGAACCACTTAATCTTAGAAATTCTTTTAATCCCCCTCCAGCATTATCAGCAACATCAATAGGAGATAGTCTTATAGAATCGATAAGTGCGTAAGAAACTAAATGAGGTAAGTGACTTGTCATTGCAAATATCAAATCATGCTCAGAAACTGACATATATGATATCTTCATATTAAGAGCCCCGCTCCAAAAGCTTTCTATCCTATCTAGATGCATTTGATCAACATTAAAAGGATTACATATCACATTTTTTTTATTATTAAAAAGATTCAAATCTGCTGCACTTAATCCTGATTTATCTGAGCCAGCAATAGGATGAGATAGAACAATATTATTAACATTTGCTAATTTAATATGATTCTTGACACTAGAAGTATCAGTAATGGTAGTTTCGGTATTCCATATTAGGTCGAGTTTATTTATAACATCTAAAGTTTGTTTAGGTGGAACAGCAATTACTATCAGATCTATGTCACTTACAAATTCTAAAGAATTTATGTTATCGAAGAATTCAACACTTTCATCAATAACATTATTTTTTAATGCATCTTCGTAAACTGATTTATCTAAATCAAAGCCCTTAACATTAATTCCTTTGGATTTGCATGCCAATGCTATGGAAGATCCAATCATCCCTAATCCAATTATTAAAATATTGTTAGCATTTATACTCATATATATTCTGGATAGGACCCAAAATTTCTAACTATTGCTCCAGTATTGATTACATCTTTAATTGCTAAGCGGAGTTTCTGATCTTTAATATGACCCTCGCAATCAACAAAAAAATCATGTGAATTTATATTACCTCTTGAAGGTCTTGTTTCAATTTTACTTAAATTAATTTTTCTCTTGTCAAATGGTTTTAGCACCGATAGAAGTGATCCAGGTTTATTTGGTGTCTGAATTAGAAATGAAGTTTTATCTCTGCCAGTTTTATTTACTTCATGTTTACCAATTATAAGAAATCTTGTTTTATTTGCTGAAAAATCTTGAATATTTGTCTTGAGCAATTTAAGTTTATATTTTTCTACCGCCATTGAATTAACAATACATAAAATATTTTTATTATCTTTAGCATATTTAGCAGCAACTGCAGAACTTGGCATTTCTAATCTTTTGATATTACCTAAATTCTTTTCAATCCATTTTGAACACTGTCCTAGTGCCTGAGGATGTGAAGCTATTGCAAAAGCTTCATCAATTTTAAATTTGTTACCAGAGGCTAATTGGTGATCAATATCTAGATTTATTTCTCCAATTATATTTATATTTTCACTATCTGCTAAACAATTAAGAGTTGTATTTATAACTCCCTCAGATGAATTTTCAACTGGAACAACTCCTACATTTACTTCGTTATGTGTTACCTGAAAAAATACATCATCAATTGTGGCTGCAGGTTTTCTTGTCACCTGTGAGCCAAATTGATTATAAACTGCAGCTTCTGAATGGGTTCCTTCAGGACCAAGATAAGCAACTTTAAGGACTTCTTCTAAAGATAAACATCCTGAAATGAGCTCCTTATATATAGTTCTTATTTTAGAATCTGGTAATAAACCCTTATCGTTTGCTTTTAATATGTTTCGAAGTATCTTTGCTTCTCTGTCAGGCTTGTAAAATGAAGATGAAGAACTTACTTTAGATTTAATTTTACCTATTGCAACTGCATGAGATGCTCTTTTTTGTATAAGTGCATAAAGCTCTTGATCAATTTTATCAATCTTATTCCTTAAGCCTTTAAGGTTCTTATCAGACATTTTCCTTAACCATACTTTGATTCAAAATAATCCATAAATTTTATTAGTTCGTTCACTCCCTCTAAGGGCATAGCATTATATATGCTTGCTCTCATTCCTCCAACTGACCGGTGGCCTTTTAGATTCATTAGTCCATTTTCTTCTGATTCAGAAAGAAATACAGAATCTAAGGCATTATCATTTAGCATGAAAGGTATATTCATGATTGACCTATTCTCAAGCTTTACAGGATTTAAATAAAAATCAGATATATCAATAAAATTGTATAAATTAGAAGCTTTTAATTGATTTTGTTCTTTAAAAAAATCTAAGCCGCCAGATTTTTTAATCCATTTAAAAACTTTGCCAGCAACATACCATGAAAAAGTTGGCGGAGTATTAAGCATTGAGTCTGATTTTGCGTGTTCTGAGTATCTAAAAAGGTTTGGAAGATTGGAGTTGCCACGTTCCATAAATTCTTTTTTTATAATTACTATTGTTAGTCCAGCAGGCCCAATATTTTTTTGAGCTCCAGCATAGATCAACGAGAAACTATCTACCTCTAAGGGTTCGCTTAATATTACAGAGGACATATCAGCAACTAACGGTTTATTGATTTTTGGAACTTTATGAATTGCGTTTCCTTGAATTGTTTCATTTGGACAATAATGAACATATGCTGCATTATCTGAAAGCTCCAAATTTTCTATATCTGGTGCAAAAGTAAAATTATTCTTTTCTGAGGAATAGATTTCTTTTAAATCCATTATTTTTGAACCTTCTATAAAAGCTTTTTTAGTCCATGTGCCTGTAGTGATATAGTCTGCTGAGCCTGATAAGTGATTGAAATTCATTGGAATCATTGAGAACTGATGTGTTGCTCCTCCTTGCAAAAATAAAATTTCATAATTTTCAGGTATTTTAAGAATATCTTTTAAGTCTTGTTTAGCATCTAGTGCCACATTCATGTATGTCTTTGAACGATGACTCATTTCCATGATAGATGAGCCTGAATTAGGGAATTCAAGTAATTCAGATTGAACTTCAGATAGAACTTCTTCTGAAATCACTGCCGGTCCAGCACAGAAATTCCATTTCCTCATAACTATTCCTCTTCGTCTTCTTCCTGAGGTATTGTTACGCACTCCATAAGCTTTTCACCCTCTTTTGGAGTAATAATTTTTACACCTTGAGTATTTCTACTTAAAGTAGGCACCTGAGAAACATTAGTACGTATCATTGTACCTTTATCACTTATAAGCATTATTCCATCATTTTCTTCAACCAAAGTTGCTGCAACCATTAAACCATTTCTTTCACTTGTTTTAATTGAGATTACGCCTTGTCCACCTCTATTATGAGTCGGAAAATCATCTAATTGAGTCTTCTTTCCATATCCATTTTCTGATACACAAAGAATGGTTTTTGCTGAATCAGCAACATTTAACGAAATTAATCTTTGACCTTTCTTTAACTTAATTCCTTTTACACCTCTTGCTGTTCTTCCCATTGCTCTCACTTTAGATTCTTTGAATCTAATAAGTTTTCCAGCTGATGAAGCAAGCAAAATCTCTTTTGAACCATCTGTAATAGCAGTGCCAATTAGCCTATCATCATCATCAAGATTTATTGCTTTAATACCAGATTTCCATTTTCTTGCAAAAAGACTAAGATTGGTTTTTTTCGTTATTCCTTTTCTAGTGGCCATAAATATAAAATGTTTGTCAGAAAATTCTTCAACCGGCAGTATTTCACTTACTCTTTCATCATCATCAAGATTAAGCATGTTAACCAAAGGTCTTCCTTTTGATATTCTTGAAGCAACTGGAATTTCATAAACCTTTAACCAAAAAACTTTACCCTTTGTTGTAAAGCAAAGTATTTGAACATGGCTACTAAGAACATATAAATTCTGAATTAAGTCTTCTTCTTTTACTGCCGCAGCTGCCTTGCCTTGACCTCCTCTCCTTTGTTCACGATATTCATCAAGAGGTTGAGTTTTTGCATAACCACTTCTTGATACTGTTAACACTCTTGTTTCTTCTGGAATTAAGTCCTCATTTGTAATACCTCTTCTAGTATCATTTATAAGAGTTCTTCTTTCGTCACCAAAATTATTTTTAATCTCCTCAAGTTCATTAATCATCAAGGTCGTAAGAGTCTCTTTATCATCTAAAATTTTTTGAAGGCCAAGAATCTTTTCAACTAGCTCTGAAAACTCTTTGCTTAGGTTATCCTGCTCAAGTCCTGTTAATCTTCCAAGCCTTAATTCAAGAATAGCTTTTGCTTGGTCTGAAGATAACTTATATTTTTTTCCTTTTAAACCAAGATCTTTGCTGAGACCTTTTGGTTTGCAAGCGTCATTACCAACCTTTTTTAATATTGCCTCTACTGGCCCAGCTTTCCATACTTTTTTACATAATGCAGCAGCCGCAATTTTTGGATCTTTTGATTTTTTAATAATAGAAATAATTTCATCAATATTTGCTATTGCGACCATTAGTCCCTCTACAACATGACCTCTTTCTTTTGCCTTATTTAAATCAAACTTAGTTCTTTTAGTGATAATGTCTTTTCTATGTTTAATGAATGCTTGAAGCATTTCTTTGAGATTAACTTCTTTTGGTTGACCTTCAGATAAAACAGTAAAATTTATTCCAAAAGACTGTTCTAGCTGAGTTTGAGCAAAAAGATTATTCTCAAGAACCTCTACAGAATCTCCTTTTCTAACTTCAATTACAACTCTCAACCCATCCTTATCAGACTCATCACGAATCTCAGTAATTCCTTCAATTTTTTTCTCTTTTACCAATTCTGCTATCTTTTCAAGCATCCTTGCTTTATTAACCATAAAAGGTATTTCATTAATTATTAATGATTGTTTGCCTGATTTGTCCTCTTCTACAGATGTGTTTGATCTTATATGAATTATGCCTCTACCAGTTTTATAAGCTTCATATATGCCGGCTTTTCCATCAATCGTTCCACCTGTAGGAAAATCAGGCCCAGAAATATCTTTAATTAATTCATCTATAGTAATCTTTGGATTATTGATTATATTGATACAGCCATTTAAAACTTCATTTAGGTTATGAGGTGGAATATTTGTTGCCATACCTACTGCTATACCTGATGAGCCATTCACTAACAAATTTGGAATCTTCGTTGGTAAAACATCTGGAATATGTTCACTTCCGTCATAGTTTGGAGAATAACTTACAGTATCTTTCTCAATATCACCTAGCATTTGATCTGTAATTTTTGCCATGCGAACTTCTGTGTACCTCATTGCAGCTGGCGGATCACCATCTATTGAACCAAAGTTACCTTGACCCTCTACAATTGGGTACCGCATAGAAAAATCTTGTGCCATTCGAACCATTGCATCATAAACCGCAGAATCGCCATGAGGGTGGTATTTACCGATCACATCTCCAACAACTCTAGCAGATTTTTTATAAGGCTTATTGTAGTAATTTTTTAAATCATACATGGCATATAGTATTCTTCTGTGAACAGGCTTTAAACCATCTCTAATGTCTGGTAGTGCCCTTCCATGAATAACACTTAAGGCATAGCTCAAGTATGATTGTTTTAACTCATCTTCAATATTTACAGATATAATTTCTTTGGCAAAATCACTCATTTTTTTGCTTATTTAGCCCCTGATTTACGTACGAATATTCCTACTTATATAAGCATATATTTTAGCATATTTATGGGGTAATTTATTCTTTAAATTCTGATACTAAGCCACCGATAGAGTCTTTTGCATCTCCAAAAAGCATTCTAGTATTTTCCTTAAAAAAGAGAGGATTTTGCACACCTGCAAAACCTGAAGACATAGACCTTTTTAGAACAAAAACAGTTTTTGCATTATGGGCTTCAATTATCGGCATTCCATATATTGGACTACCTGGTTCTTCAGTTGCCGATGGATTCACTACATCATTTGCACCAATTACAACTGCAACATCAACAGTATCCATCATTGGATTTACGTCATCAGGCTCCACCAGAACATCATATGGAACATTTGCTTCTGCTAATAAAACATTCATATGACCAGGCATCCTTCCAGCTACTGGATGAATTCCATATTTTACTTCTGTTCCGTTTGATTCAAGCAGCTCTCCTAATTCTCTTACAACATGTTGTGCTTGAGCAACAGCCATTCCATAACCAGGAATTACCAATACAGAACTAGCGTTTTCTAGAATAAGATAAGCATCTGAAACATTTATAGGTTTTACTTCTCCTGTTTCTTCAGATTTTGATCCAGAGGGTGATGAAGCATATCCAACAAAAAGAATATTTCCAATTGATCTATTCATAGCCTTGGCCATAATAACTGTTAGTATTAACCCACTTGCACCAACCAGCGATCCAGCAACAATCAAAACGTTATTTAATAATAACAATCCTGCAAAAGCAGCTGCTATTCCAGAAAAAGAATTTAATAAAGAAATTACAACTGGCATGTCACCACCACCAATTGGAATGACAAAACCAATACCACCCAGCAGAGTCAATGCAAGCAAGACGATGAAAAAGTCAAAAGGAGGTATAAAAATGTTAGCTATTAAAATTGAGTAAATTAAATAAATTATGGAAACATAAAATATCGTTGTAAAAAATTTAGTAATAATTGAAGTTTTTTGTATCTTTAGTTTCTCAGATAATTTTCCGTATGCAACAATACTTCCGGAGAATGTTACTCCTCCAATATAGGTGGTCAACATTATTAGCACATACTGAAAGGTGTTATCTGGGACAGAGTTGAATTCTGACCAAGCGATAAAGAAGGTAGCAAGTCCACCAAATCCATTAAAAAGTGCAACCATTTCTGGTATTGAAGTCATTTTCACCTTTAATGCTATTAATGAGCCTACTGTTGCACCAACCCCTATACCCGCCAAAATTAAATATGGATTCACTTGAACATCTGGATCTAAGAATGTAATTACAACGGCAATTAACATGGCCAATGCTGATAAAAAATTTCCTTTTACT
>CABYPB010000022.1 GCA_902520725.1 uncultured SAR86 cluster bacterium
GTCTTGTTACAAGAGGTGAAAGATATAACAAAGTTATTGATATTTGGTCGAGAGCTAATGAGCAAGTGGCAAAAGCAATGATGGAAAAAATTAGTACTGAAAGTGCCAGTACTCCTGATGGAGAAACTGTTGACCAATCTTCATTTAATTCAGTATTCATTTATGCTGATTCAGGTGCGAGGGGTTCTCCAGCTCAAATAAGACAGCTTTCAGGTATGAGAGGGTTAATGTCAAAGCCTGATGGTTCAATTATAGAAACACCAATTACAGCTAATTTCAGAGAGGGTTTATCTGTATTGCAGTACTTCATATCAACACATGGTGCTAGAAAGGGCCTTGCTGACACAGCTCTTAAAACTGCTAACTCAGGTTACTTAACAAGAAGATTATGTGATGTATCGATGGATTCTGTTATTAACATTGAGGATTGTGGAACAAAAGAATCAATTGTGGTTACTTCTATCATTGATGGCGGTGAAATTATTCAAGCATTAACTGACAGAATACTTGGAAGGGTAATTGCTGAACCAATAATGGATGCTGATGGAAATGAGCTTTTCCCATTAAATACAATGCTAGATGAGGATGCTCTAGAAGTCATCGATGAGCTAAACCTATCGAGTTTGAAGATTAGATCTCCAATGACATGTGAAGCTTCTATTGGTGTATGCGCAATGTGTTATGGAAGAGACTTAGCTAGAGGACATCTTGTGCACAGAGGTGAAGCGGTTGGTGTAGTAGCAGCTCAATCAATTGGTGAGCCTGGCACACAATTAACTATGAGAACATTCCATATTGGTGGAGCTGCATCAAGCTCATCTGAAGACAATGCAATTTTCAATAAAAGTGCAGGCGCTGTATCTTTTTCTGATGATATGAAAACAGTAACTAATAAAGATAAATTAGAAGTTGTTGTTTCAAGGAATGCAATGTGCTCTATTTCTGATGTTAATGGAAGAATTATTGAACAATATAGAGTTCCATATGGTGCAACTCTAGAGGTTGATGATGCAGCTGATCTTGCTGATGGTGTTAAGGTAGCATCTTGGGATCCATATACAAGACCTATTGTTTCTGAAACTTCAGGTAAGGTTAAGTTTAGTGATATAGAGGATGGCGTGACTGTAAGAGAGCAATTAGATCAACTAACAGGATTATCAAGTATTGAAATAATTGAAGTTGCAGACAGAACTTCTGCAGGGCGAGATATGATACCAACAATCGAAATTGTTGATTCTAAAGGGAAGCCAGTTTTAGTTGGCGAATTTAAACAACCTGCAGTTTATCCATTACCAGCTGGAGGATTAGTCAATCTTGTAAATGGTCAAAAGATTAATGCAGGTGAAGTTATCGCAAGAATGCCTTTAGTTGCATCTAAAACTAAGGATATAACAGGTGGTTTGCCAAGGGTTGCTGACCTATTTGAAGCTAGGAAACCAAAAGATGCAGCAGTCTTGGCAGAAGAATCTGGAGTAATTTCCTTTGGAAAAGAAACAAAAGGAAAAGTTAGATTAGTTATAACACCAGAGGGTGCAACTAAGAAAACTGAGAATAAAGAAATGTTAATACCTAAACATAGAACTCTTAATGTTTTTGAAGGTGAAAGAGTCAATAGGGGTGATGTAATATCTGAAGGACCCTTAAGTCCACATGATATTCTCAGATTAAAGGGCGTGCCTGAGCTTACTAACTTCATCGTTAATGAGATTCAAGATGTTTATAGGCTTCAAGGTGTTTCAATAAATGATAAACATATTGAAACTATTCTAAGACAAATGTTAAGGAAAGCTTTAATTCTTGATGGTGGAGATACAAAGTTCATTCAAGGAGATCAGGTTAGCTATGCTGAACTTGTAGATGAAAATGCAAAAGCTGAAGCTGATGGTAAAACTCCTGCTGAATATGAAAGAGTTCTTCTCGGTATTACCAAAGCTTCTCTTGCAACTGATTCGTTTATTTCAGCGGCATCATTCCAAGAAACTACAAGAGTTTTAACAGAGGCTGCGGTAACTGGTAAAAAAGATCATCTTAGAGGTCTAAAAGAAAATGTAGTTGTTGGAAGGTTAATTCCTGCTGGAACAGGAATGGAGTTCCATGATAGATTAAAAAGCAAAAAACAAGGTGAATTTGATGACCAAGTGCTATCAGATGATGATATAGAAGCAGCTTTAAGACAAGAACTTCAAGAAAATGATGAAGAATAATGTTGACCATTAACGATCTGCTCTATAAAATCGCCGCGTATATAGAAATTTAATATGGCAACTGTAAATCAATTAATTAAAAAGTCACGCAAACCTAAGGTTAAAAAAACTGATGTTCCTGCCTTAAATGCATGTCCTCAAAGAAGAGGCGTTTGCACACGTGTTTATACTACAACTCCTAAGAAACCAAACTCTGCATTAAGAAAAGTTTGTAGAGTAAGGTTAACAAGTGGTTACGAAGTTACCTCATATATTGGTGGTGAAGGTCATAATCTTCAAGAACATTCACTTGTATTAATCAGAGGCGGAAGAGTTAAAGATTTACCTGGTGTCAGATATCATACTGTTAGGGGAACCCTTGATACATCAGGTGTGGCAGGAAGAAAACAAAGAAGATCTAAATATGGAGCCAAAAAAGGTAAATAATTATGCCTAGAAGACGAAGTCCTGAAAAAAGAAAAGTACTACCAGATCCAAAATATAAAGATGTGGTATTAGCCAAATTTATGAACAACCTTATGAAAGATGGCAAAAAGTCAGTTGCAGAAAAGATTGTTTATGGAGCCTTTGATCAAATTAATAAAAATTCAAAAGAGGATCCTTTAGGAATTTTCATGAAAGCTCTTGAAGAAGTAAGTCCAGTTGTAGAGGTTAAATCAAGAAGAGTCGGTGGTGCTAACTACCAGGTTCCTGTTGAGATTCGTCCTTCCAGAAGACAGGCTTTGGCTATGAGATGGATAGTAGAAGCTGCAAGAAAAAGAAGCGAAAAATCTATGGATTTAAGGCTTGCTGGTGAACTTCAAGATGCATCTCAAAAAAAAGGATCAGCATTCAGAAAAAGAGAAGATGTTCATAAAATGGCTGAGGCAAATAAAGCTTTTTCACATTTCAGATTTTAAATAAATTTAAAAAAATATAATTATGGCAAGAGATACTGTTTTAAATAAATATAGAAATGTTGGTATATGTGCTCACGTTGATGCAGGTAAGACCACTACTACTGAAAGGGTTTTATTTTACACGGGTCTATCTCATAAAATCGGAGAGGTTCATGACGGTGCAGCCGTTATGGATTGGATGGAACAAGAACAAGAAAGAGGAATAACTATAACTTCAGCTGCAACAACCTGTTTTTGGAGTGGGATGGAACAACAATATCCCCAACATAGAATTAATATTATTGATACTCCAGGTCACGTTGATTTTACAATCGAAGTTGAGCGTTCTTTAAGAGTTTTAGATGGAGCAGTTGTTGTTTTTTGTGGAACATCAGGTGTAGAGCCTCAATCTGAAACAGTATGGAGACAAGCTAATCGTTATGAAGTTCCCAGAATCGTATTTGTAAATAAGATGGATAGAGCTGGAGCTAATTTTGAAAAAGTTGTAGATCAGATTAAAGACAGGCTTCAAGCAAACATCATTCCTATCCAATACAACATTGGAACAGAAGAAGACTTTAAGGGCGTTGTAGATCTAATTAATATGAGAGCTATATATTGGAATGAAGAAGACCAAGGCCTTACCTTTGATTCTAAAGAAATCCCTGAAGACCTGATGGACAAATGTTCAAAATTGCGAGAAGAAATGCTAGAAGCTGCTGCAGAAGCAAATGAAGAGCTTATGGATGCTTATCTTGAGTCAGGTGAGCTATCTGTAGAACAAATTAAAGAGGGCCTAAGAATAAGATCATTAGGAAATGAAATTATTCTTGCTCTTTGCGGCTCAGCTTTTAAAAATAAAGGTGTTCAAGCTGTTCTTGATGCTGTAATTGACTTTTTGCCTGCTCCAGACGAAGTAAAAGCTATAGAAGGTGTTATACCAAATAATAGTGATGAAGAAGAAGAAACTGATTCAAGAACTTCATCTGATGACGAGCCATTTTCAGCACTAGCATTCAAAATTGCTACAGACCCATTTGTTGGAACTTTAACATTTATAAGAGTTTACTCTGGAGTATTGAGTGTTGGTGATGGAGTTATGAATACAACTCGTTCAAAAAAAGAAAGAGTTGGAAGAATGGTTCAAATGCACTCCAATAATAGAGAAGAAATTAAGGAAGTAAGAGCAGGGGATATAGCAGCCTGTATTGGTTTAAAAGACATTACAACTGGTGATACTTTGTCAGATGCTAATAAACCAATTGTTCTTGAAAGAATGGACTTCCCCGAACCAGTAATATCTGTAGCGGTTGAACCAAAATCTAAACAAGATCAAGAAAAAATGTCTTTAGCTCTTGGAAAATTAGCACAAGAAGATCCTTCTTTCAGAGTTGCTAGTGATGAAGAGTCTGGACAAACTATTATTTCTGGCATGGGTGAACTACATCTGGATGTTCTTGTTGATAGAATGAAAAGAGAATTTTCTGTTGAAGCGAATATTGGAAAACCACAAGTAGCCTACAGAGAAACAATTAAAAATGAGATTGAAGTTGAAGGAAAGTTTGTAAGACAAAGTGGTGGTAAAGGTCAATATGGGCATGTTTGGTTAAAATTAGAGCCCCTTGGTTTAGATGATGAATATGAATTTGTTGATAAGATTGTAGGTGGTGTTATTCCAAAAGAGTATATACCTGCTGTAAACAAGGGTATTCAAGAACAAATGCAAAATGGTGTAATAGCTGGATATCCATTATTAGCTTTAAGAGCCACTTTATATGATGGATCATTCCATGATGTCGATTCTAATGAAATGGCGTTCAAAATTGCTGGCTCTATGGCTTTGAAAGAAGGTGCAAACAAAGCTAATCCAGCTCTGCTTGAGCCAGTAATGAAGGTTGTTGTCGTTACACCTGAAGAGCACATGGTGATGTGGTTGGAGATCTTAATAGAAGAAGAGGAATAATATTGGGTATGGATGATATCACTTCGGGAAAAGAAG
>CABYPB010000023.1 GCA_902520725.1 uncultured SAR86 cluster bacterium
CTCCATCTCTATCGTTATAACCAACAAATCTTAGAGCAACATTGTTAGATAAAGGAATATTTACAAAACCCTCAACCATAGTACTTCCATCACCACCTCTTGTAGATTCAGCGCTCAAGTTATAACCAGCATCAAATTCACTGGAGGGCTTTTTAGTAATAATTTTTAAATTACCAGCCTGTGAAGCAGCACCGTAAAGAGTACCCTGAGGACCAGTAAGAGATTCAACTCTTTCAATATCATAAACGTGTATATCTAAATTATCACCAATCATAGTCACTGGTGATTCATCTAAATATATAGCTACTGCAGGACCTTGAAGTGATTGGTTTGAATTTCCTCCATCAGAAATACCTCTCATAAATATTTGACCCTGACCAGGTCTTCTTTGAACAGCAGAAGCTGCTGGAAGTTGAAGAACATAGTCTGCAAAATCCTTAATATTTAAATTTTCTAACTCATCTGATGATAAAGTCGTAACACTAATTGGGACATTTTGAAGGTTTTCAGATTTTTTCTGAGCGGTAACAATTACCTCTTCAATAGCCAAATCATCTTGTGCGATAGCATTAGAGCTCACAAGAACAGCAGAAGCAATAGCAGTTGCTTTTGTAGTTTTTACTACAGCATTGTGAACTTTTTCAGCGTGAAATATATTCATTTTTCCCCCATTTTTAAATAACTTATAAAAAATATACAATAAAATCTTAATATAGTAAATTTTTATTACACTCAATTATGTATACATTAATCTTTAAATTATCGTTTTTATTAATTATTTTAGTATCTTGTTCCAAAAATGAGGTGGATTCTTTTTTGCCACTTAAAGATTCTTGGGTTGTTGATGAAAAGGAAGCAACATCATGGTCTATGGTTAAAAGTAATAATCTGCCTACTCTTACTGGATCTCAAGAATGGCTAAATTACATGAATTTTCTTGAAGAATCATTTATTAATTATGGTGTGATAGATATACACAAAAATAAATGGGAATTTGATAAATGGAATATATCTGAAGATTCTACAAATTGGACACTTGCGGTTGATGGAAAAGATGTGAGAGTTGCTTATTATGGAGCATATTCTGGTTCAACAGGTCTAGAAGGAATAACGGCTGAAATGATTTACTATGATCATGATAATCCACCAAGAGATATTAAGGATAAGATTGTAATTATTCCAACAAGAAAACATCCTAGTAAGCCCTACAGTACAAATTACTTAACTAATTTCACTTATAATGAATACGAATATGTTTTAGACGGTGATACCCTTCCAGAACCGTTCGAGTATGTTGATCCAGAAACCTCTTTTACTTTTGATATATGGTATCAACTTGCGCAAAGATTAGATCAAATTCCAGAGGATGGAGAAGCTGCAGGAGCTGTAATTGTTTATGATATGGCGTATGACAGAACCAAGGGTCTATACACATTTCCAGTCCCAGATCATTATGAATCTCCAACACTAATTCTCTCAAGAGAAGATGGCGCAGATGTAATTCAAGCAGCTAAAGAAAATAAAAATGCAACAATTGTTTTAAACAGTAATGTTGAGAAATCTGAAGCATACCAGTTAATAGGCTACTTACCAGGAAAACACTATGGGACTGAAAAAGACGAACAAATTATATTAACAAATCATACTGATGGACCTTCAATTACTCAAGATAATGGAGCATTAGGAATATTAGGTATTATTAAATATTTTTCAAATATTCCTAAAGATCAAAGAGACAGAACATTACTAATCTATCTTGATTGCAGACACTACATGCCTGGAATGGAACAAGCTCATAAAGATGTATCATGGTTGAAAAAAAATCCTGATTTAAAAGATAAAGTGGTTGGATTGATTCAAGCAGAACACTTAGGTGAAATGGACTTTAAAGAATTAAATGGTGAAGTAATACCAACTGGATATGCAGAGCAATCATATTTATGGACAAGAAATAATGATTATTTGGTTGAAGCTGCTAAGAAAGCTCTTGATAGATATGGATGGTCAAGAGGTATGTTATCTGTTCCTGAACGACCAGGCCCAAATGGTAATATCCAACAAGTCTGGTGGGGAGTTGGAATAATTGCTCTAGCTAATGAGTTGAGAAATAATGATCAATGCGATGAATATTCATGTGATGAGGACAAGACATCACAAAGCCCATTAGTATGGGATGGATCAAGTTGTGAAGTATGGACATGCTTAAATGTTCCTGCCTATGGTCAAGGAGGCTTTTTAGGATACTATTGGAATAAATATTCTGATATTAGTAAATGGAATTCAGAACTATTTGTTCAGCAAACTTCAACATTAATAGATTTAACAGGAGTGTTAATGTACAGCGATTTAGAAAAAATAAAACCAATTCTTTCTGATCAAAGTTTTAGGAATGCTGACATGAGTATTGCTGCACCTATAGATATAACAAATTAACATTACCACTGAAAAGAGTTATGAAATTCTAATAATTTTTTTTTCCAAATGTTAGTAAAATGATCAAATTCAGCACCTTTGATAATAAATTTTTTATACATTAAATCCCTGTCAACCATTAATATTGCAACTTGTGAAATGTTTGTATCGAACATTACATTATGAGCATTTGCATATGCGCAACCTTGAAGAAAATAATCATCAATCCATTCTTTTTTCTTTATTCTCTTTGAGGTTTTAAAATCAATAATGGTGTCCTTGCCATCAATTACACCAACACAATCTGCTGTTCCAGCATAAAGCTTATCTAAAACTAAATGCACTTCTAAGCCATAAACGTTTGATATATTTATAAGAGCATCACTAATTAATTTTTCAGACATTTTTTTTGCCATTTTGCCCAAACTATCATCGGTAAAAATATTGTCATCAATACCATTAAGATAATTTTCTAATGACAAGTGAACCATGCTTCCAATATCTGTTGCTTCTTTCATAACTCTATCTGCTTCAACATCACCAACTCGATTTCTCCATTGATCAAGTGATGTCTTTTTATCAGATATATTGTTTAAAACAGTCGTCACGCTTGGCACATGATTATTTAAAGGGTCTATATAGAATCTTCCTAGATCATTATTAATTCTTTTTAATTCAGGATAATTGAATTTATTTGTTATCATTGTGCTTTATTTTTACTAACTATGATTAATATAAAGTTAAATCCTCTTTGGAGCAAAACTGTTCTTGCAATTACATTTAGTTTTTTAGTTATTCTCTCATCATATGTTCTTTTAGACCCCCAAGGTAGTGCAAAAAATTTATTAAAAATTTATAGTTTTTTTGCAACTAATTTTGAATCGTTTTTTCTATTTTTTGGATTTATTACTTTATTAATTTTAATTGTATTAGCTCTATCACCTGCCGGAAAGAAAACCATTCAGCTTGAAGGAAAGAAAAGTTACTCATACTTTTCTTGGTGCTCTATGTTATTTGCAACAGGAATGGGTGCGGCCTTGTTATATTGGTCTACACATGAGTGGCTTGTATATTACACAAATCCTATTAATAACAATGATCAAAATCTTCTTACCTCTAGATCTTATCCTTTTTTTCATTGGATGTTTACAGGTTGGGCTTTATATATCCTTCCAACAGTAGCATTTGTTTTTTCTCTTATGAGAAATTCCAGCACACCTCTAACATTTTCAGGAATATTACTAACAAGGCAAACAGGCATACTTAGAGTTATCTTAGATGTATTTTTTATAGGAGCAATACTTACCGGAGCTGGCGTAGGTTTAGCACTATCATTTCCTTTAATGTCTGCAGCAATATCTAAAATATTTAATCTAAATCAAACTATATTCCTAGATTTCTTAATGCTAATTATTTGCATGTTGATAGTTGCAATTAGTGTTTATAAAGGTTTAGAGAATGGAATTAAAAAATTAAGTAACTTTAATATAATTCTTGTGATAATTTTTTTACTTTTAATCCTTGTAACAGGTCCTACCAAATATATTATTGTTAATACATTTGAGCCAGTGGTTTATGTTATTAAGAATTATTTAAACTTAAGTTTAGTTAAGTCTCAATATTCCTTAGATTGGACTGTTTTTTATTGGGCTTGGTATATTGCTTTAGCACCAGCGGTTGGCGCATTTATTGTAAATATATCTAATGATAAAACTGTAAGGGAGCTTATTTTTGGTGCTTTGATTGTTGGATCACTTGGGACCATATTTCATATTGGTATTCTTTCAAATGTATCTATTTATTTTTATGAAAATGGAATTTTAGATGCGCCCAAAATCTTTTTAGATGGAAGCCTGACAACTCATGCACTTGTTATTGAAACAATAGCATCTTTGGATTTTGGAAATATTTTTCTTGTATTGTTTGCTATCATCGCTGTGGTATTTTTGTGCACAACATATGACTCACTTTCATATATTCTTGCATCCGCATCTATGAAGAACTTTAAAGATACGCCATCAAAAAATTTAAGGGTATTTTTTGCTGTTATTTTAATGATACAACCTGCGTTAATTATGTTTTTAGGGGGTAAGGATGCTTTTATGTGGCTTTTGGTAATAATATCTGTACCATTGATGTTTATTTATTTATTTCTAATTATCTCAATTTTTAAAAATGCAATTAAACTTAGAAAATCA
>CABYPB010000024.1 GCA_902520725.1 uncultured SAR86 cluster bacterium
TTGTTTGGTCTTGGATGAGAATACTAACGGCAAGTCTAGGTTCACAATATCCTGACATGCTTTATTACCTTGAAGGAGCTGAAGAATATCATACTGGTAAAACTAATAATTTTGATGACGTTGGTGTAAAAGCCATAGACGAACATACTTTAAAAGTAAACCTAAAAACACCTACACCTTTTTTTCTAGGTCTATTAAGTCATTATAGTACTTGGCCTGTTCATAAAGAAACTGTTTTAAAACATGGAACAATTGATGATAGAAACGGTCAATGGACTCGACCAGGAAATTTTGTATGCAATGGACCATTTCAATTAAAGGAATGGGAATTAAATAATAAAATCGTTGTTGAAAAAAATCCTCACTATTGGGATGCATCTAGAGTTCAGTTAAATGAAATGCATTTTTACCCCGTTTCAAATGTCATGACAGAGGATAGAATGTTTAGAGCTGGCCAGCTTCATTTAACTTCAACACTACCCTCTCAGAAATGTCCTATTTATATTAAGGAAAACAATCCTGACCTTAGAATCGATCCCTATATGGGGCAGTATTTTTACAGATTAAATACAAATAATCCTTACTTAAATGATATAAAAGTAAGAAAAGCTTTAGCTTATACAATTGATAGAAAAGCTATAGTTGAAAAGGTAACAAAATGTGGTCAATTACCAGCTTACTCATTTACTCCACCTGGATCTAATGGATATTTTCCTGATACAGAGATACCCTTTGATCCTGAGCTTGCAAAACAACTTATGATGGAAGCTGGTTATTCTGATTCAAATCCTTTCCCTAAGCTGGAGATTTTGTTCAATACCAATGAAGATCATCGTAAGATAGCATTAGCGATTCAACAAATGTGGCAGCAAAATCTTGGTATTGAAGTAGAGCTTGTTAATCAGGATTGGAAAGTATATCTAAGCAGAGAAATGGTTGGTGACTTTCAAGTTTCAAGAGCTGGATGGATAGGAGATTATGAAGATCCAAATACTTTTCTAGACCTTATGCGTCCAAACAGGGGAAATAACAAAACAGGTTGGGAAGACCCAGAGTATGACGCAATAGTTCAAAAAGCTAATTCTACAATTGATCAAGAAGAGAGATATAAATTGTTAATGGAGGCTGAGTCAATTCTTATCGATAATATGCCAATTATTCCTCTTTATACCTATGTAAGGGCTTATCAACTATCATCGGATGTTAAAGGATACAATCCGCATATACTTGATCATCACCATCCTAAATTTATATATTTAGAAAGAGACTAGACTTTAATGCTGGCAATCTTTTTTAAAAGAATCCTATTAGCGATTCCAGTTTTATTTGCAGTTGCAAGTATCACCTTTTTTTTAATTAAATTAGCTCCTGGCGGACCATTTGATGCAGATAGAGCTGTATCGCCTCAAGTTCTTAAAAATTTAAATGAGGCTTATAATTTAGATGCTTCCAATTGGGAGCAATACCTGGATTACATGTCAGGTTTATTAAGGGGTGACTTAGGTCCATCCTTCAGATTTCCTGGAAGATCTGTAACAGAAATGATAACCACAGGTTTACCAGTTACTTTTGAGCTCGCATTTTATGCAATCTTAATTGCATTGTTGATGGGAGTTTTTTCTGGAGTTTTAGCTGCATTAAAAAGAAATACTGTTTTAGATTTTATTCCTATGGCAATTGCAATGATTGGAATATGTGTTCCTACTTTTTTAATGGGTCCATTATTGGTATTAATTTTCGGTATTAATCTTGAAATTCTTCCTGTATCTGGTTGGGGTCAATTGCCGGGAGACAAAATTTTGCCATCACTAACACTAGGTTTTGCCTACGCTGCATATATTGCAAGGTTAAGTAGAGGAGGGATGCTTGAAGTACTAAACCAAGACTTTATTAGGACGGCAAGAGCAAAAGGGTTAACAGAACGTATGGTAGTTATAAAACATGCTATGCAAGGTGGATTGATACCAGTTGTTTCATTTTTAGGACCAGCAATAGCAGGGTTATTGGCTGGTTCATTTGTTGTTGAGACAATCTTTCAAATCCCAGGTTTGGGAAGATTCTACGTAGAAGCAGCATTTAATAGAGACTACACAATGATTCTTGGAACAACCATTTTCTTTTCTGCAATGATAGTTTTCTTTAATTTACTTTCTGATCTTGCTGCTTTATGGCTTAATCCAAGATCAAGAGATGCATCATGAAAAATAATTCTTTATGGTCAGATGCAATCTATCGATTAACTAGAAATAGAGCTGCAATGTTCGGTGGATTTATTCTTATTTTACTAATTATTTCAGCAGCTCTTGCACCTTGGCTTGCACCATATTCTTATTCCTATCAAGATTTAAATTTAGGAGCAAGTCCTCCTTCTTTAGATCACCTATTGGGAACAGACATTCTTGGAAGAGATCTTCTTAGCAGAATTTTATATGGGGCAAGAATTTCCTTGCTTGTTGGGTTTGTTGCAACTGGAGTTGCATTAGTAATAGGAGTTTCTTGGGGCATCATAGCTGGATATGCTGGTGGAAGAGTTGATTCAGTAATGATGAGAATAGTAGATATTTTATATGGCTTGCCTTTCATAATTTTTATTATTCTTCTTATGGTTATCTTTGGAAGAAACTTATGGCTCTTATTTGGTGCAATTGGAGCTGTTGAATGGCTTACAATGGCTAGGATTGTTAGAGGACAAGTTATTGGATTAAAAAATCAAGAATTTGTTCTTGCTGCTAAAGCTATGGGTGTATCTAATCTGTCAATGTTCAGAAGGCATCTCCTTCCAAATATATTAGGACCTATTGCTGTCTATGCAACCCTCACAATTCCGCAAGTAATGTTATTGGAAGGATTTTTAAGCTTCCTAGGCCTAGGTATTCAGCCACCAATGAGTAGTTGGGGTACTTTGATTAAGGACGGGGTTGAATCTATGGAAGAATTCAGTTGGTTACTCATTTATCCAGGTATAACCTTCACAATAACTTTGTTCGCCTTAAATTTTTTTGGAGATGGTTTGAGAGATGCTTTAGATCCAAAAACTACTGATAATTAAAAAGCTCTTATAGCTACCTTTATTATCTGACCGGGCATTAAAGAATCGTCGCTAAAATCATTAATTTCTTTAATGCTTTTAATAGTTACATCAAAAAGCTCAGAAATTTTATATAAGTTATCACCTTGTTTTATAGAATAAAGAATTGTTCTTTTCTTTGACTCTATATTTCTATGAATATTTTTATTTCCAATTGTTAACTGTTGACCTAATTGCAAATATGATCTTTCATCAATCGAGTTCATTTTTGCAAGATCAGAAACTTGAAGATTATATGTATTTGCAATATCCCACAAAGTATCTCCCTCTGAAACTATATGCATCTCATATGGAATAAAGTTATTTGTAGGAGTTTTACTCAATGGTATTAATAAAGTCGAACCAATGGTTAACAGATCATTATTAAGAAAGTTTATCTGCTCAATAATTTGAACTTCTGTATCATATTTTGATGCTAGTGCCCAAAGACTATCTCCAGACTCTACAACATGCGATATCCAATTAATTTGATTAGAATCTTGAAAAGGATTTGTCTCACTTTCAAACAGAAAGTATTTATCAATTGGGATATAAAAAATACTTTCATCTTTTGGTGCAGAGGCCCATTTTGTATAACCAGCATTAAGTTTATATAAAAGTTCTGGCTTCATATCTAAGAATTCACTTAAAGTTATTATTTCAACCTGACCAGGTATTTTAATCTGTCTAACAACAGGACTATTAGGTATATCTGGAAGTAAGAGTTCGTATTTTTCAGCATTAAAAACTAATTCTTTTAAAGCTACATATTTTGGGACATATTCTTTGGTTTGATTAGGTAATGAAAGTGACCAAAAATCAGTTTCAAGACCTCGTCTTTTGTTCTGATTTATTCTTCTATCTAATAGAGTTGGCCCAGCATTATATGCAGCCAGTGTCAGATAAATATCTTGACCAAATCGATTGTACAAATATTTTAAATAACCTACAGCAGCCTGCGAAGACCTATATGGATCATGCCTATCTTCGTTCCACCAAGTCTTATTAAGCTCATATAGCCTTCCTGTTCTTGGCATAAACTGCCACATGCCAACTGCTCCAGAAGAAGAGATTGAAAAAGGATCATAGTTACTTTCTATATATGGTACTAGTGATAACTCAAGCGGAAGTTGCTCTTTTTCAAGTTCCTTAATTACGAAATACATAAAATAATACGAATCATTGAGATATTCTTTAAATTTATCAATATCTTTAAGATGCATATTCATATAAAAGAGAACTTGCTCATTGATAGTTTCACTATCGTTTTGAGGATTATTAGCAAACATATATTCCCAAATATTTTTACTTGGAATTACAAGATCTTGTGTAAGT
>CABYPB010000025.1 GCA_902520725.1 uncultured SAR86 cluster bacterium
CCACTCAATAATTTCACCAAAGTAATTTGGCGCTGAAAGATATTTGTATAAAAATGAGTTTGGAATAAGGTATCCAGATCCTTTTTCTTTTTTTAGTTTAATCATGATGTAATCAGACTTAATATTGATGTACATTCCAGTTATGAAAAGAATCAGACCAATTAGAAAAATATTACTCGTAAGCCAATTCTCTGCATACTGAGTAAAATAAAAGATACCAAAAGCTTGAACACTTACATTTACAATATTAAAAAAAAATGCTGATGCAGCTATTGAAATTGGCATGCTTGGATTTGTCATTTTAACAACAAAAGGATAAATGAGGGTTCTATGAATATAATGAGTTAACCAAAGAGTAAGAAAGATTACATGAATTGCTTCTAATTGATCTCTTACAATAAATGCATAGGCACTCATAAGAAATACACAAGGCGATTCCATTACAACCCAACCAAGTCGAGCAGATATACTAAATCCCCATCCTTCTTTAACGTGCCTTCCGTAGGGAGCACTTTGGAAAAATAAATATATAAAGGTAATGATGGCAATCACCACCCAAACTACTAAGAAAATATAAAAAGGACTCATAAAATTAATTTAAAAACAAAGTTTACAGTTTTGATTCTAAATCTTACACTAATTACATTATCTTTTTGGGGACTCTTTAAATGAAAAAATATGATTTTATTATTTTAGGCGCTGGTTCGGCCGGATGTGTACTGGCAAATCGGTTAAGTTCAAACCCTGATCATAAAGTTTGTTTAATAGAAGCAGGCTCCAAAGATAGCGATCCAAGAATTCATATTCCTATTGGATTTGCTTTTTTAGGAGATGGTAGTAAATATAGTTGGAATTATGAAACTGTTCCACAAAAAGAATTCGAAAAAGAAGTGGTTGCAGAACCTGTTCACGAAATAGCTGATTCTGCTGGAGGCACTCATAAAGTTCAAACAGAATCACTTGAACACAGAAAAGGATTTCAACCAAGAGGAAAAACTTTAGGTGGATCTAGCTCAATTAATGCAATGTTGTACGTCAGAGGCCATCGATGGGATTATGACCATTGGTCAGAACTTGGCAATGAAGGATGGTCTTATGATGAAGTCCTCCCTTACTTTAAAAAAGCTGAACATAATGAGACTTTTGACAATAACTATCATGGCCAAGATGGCCCACTTAATGTTACAAAGATTAGAAATCAAAATACACCCACAGATGATTTTGTTAAAACTGGTTCAGAATTATTTGGTTTTAACGAGGACTTTAACGGAGAGGAACAAGAAGGAGTTGGCTATTATCAAACAACTCAAAAAGATGGTAAACGTTGTAGTACCGCTAGGGCATATTTAGTTCCTGCTTTAGACCGAGAGAATTTAACTGTAATGACAGATACAAACGTTAATAAGATTATTTTTGAAAATAAAAAAACAGTCGGTGTTGAGTGCATAGATAAAAATGGAGAATTAAAAACTATTCACGCAGATAAAGAGATTTTATTGAGTTCTGGTGCATTTGGCTCACCACAGATTTTATTAAGATCTGGTATTGGACCATCTGAAGAAATTTTAAAACACGATATTGAACATGTTCATGAACTTCCTGGTGTTGGAAAGAATCTTCAAGACCATATAGATTATTTGTCAGTGCACAAATATAACTCAATAGAATTAATTGGATTTTCATTGAAGTCTATTTTTTATAAATTTCCTCTAGAAATTCTTAAATATATTTTTGCAAAAGTTGGAATGTTTACGTCAACTGTTGCAGAAGCAGGAGGATTTATAAAATCAAATAATGATAAACACATACCAGATATTCAACTACATTTTGCTCCTGCCATGGTTATCGATCATGGCAGAACATCGGTTTGGGGACATGGACTTAGCTGCCACGTATGCTTGCTAAGACCAAAATCAAGAGGTGAAGTGACCTTGAATTCATCAGATCCTTTAGACGATCCATTAATAGATCCAAAATTTTTATCTCATCCCGAAGATGTAAAAGATTTAGTCGCTGGATATAAAAAAATGATGAGTATTTTAAATAAGGAGCCTGTAGGCAAATATACAAGTCAGCACGTCCAAAGACCTGTTGATTTGAATGATGATAAAGATATAGAGCAAGCAATAAGAGAAGATGCTGATACCGTCTATCATCCAGTTGGTACGTGTAAAATGGGTAATGATGAAATGGCTGTTGTTGATAGTTCTCTCAAAGTACATGGAATAGATGGGTTAAGAGTCGTCGATGCATCAATAATGCCTACTTTAATAGGTGGTAACACCAACGCACCAACCATTATGATTGGAGAAAAAGCCTCAGACATAATTATTAATGATTGGTCTTAAGGCATGAAAATTTTTTTAGTTTTAACCGCCTTACTAAGCTTTCAAATATTTGCATCTGATGCAGTTGTTATTGATGTAAGGACGCCCGGTGAGTTTAATGCTGGACATATTGAAACTTCTAAAAATATAGAATGGCAAGAAATAGAAAAAATTAAAGACTCTATTAATAAGAACCAAAAAATTTATCTTTATTGTAGAAGCGGAAACAGATCACAAAAAGCAACAGATATTTTAATTAAAATAGGCTATAACAATGTTGAGAATTTAGGAAGTTTAAATGAGGCCGCTAATTTCTTACAAATGAAAATTATTAAATAATTGAACTGATTTATATATGAAGAACCTTTTTAGTTTTTTTTCAAACTATAGCAATAAAAAAATTATTTCTTTTGACGGCGGAGGAGTTCGCACTATAGCATCTTTAGTTTTCTTAAAAAAACTAGAAGCTGAAAGTGGAAAAAAAGTAAGCGATGTTTTTGATATGTTCGTTGGAACAAGTGCTGGTGCATTTAATGCAGCCTGTTTTGCATTTGGAGGTTTTTCAGCTGAAAAAATAAAAAGGTACTGGTCAGAAGCATATTTAGAAAGAATTATGAAGACATCATTTTTTTGGGATAAAGCTTCGTTAATTCAAGCAAGACCTAGATATGAGAGTGAGGGAAGAATTGAAGTTCTTAAAGAGATTTTTGGTAAAAACACCATAGCGGAATCTAATAAACCCTTTTTATCTCTTGCTTACGATATTGAGAAAAGGAAACATGTTGTTTTTGATTCTTTGAATACTCCTGATATTTCATTTGTAGATGCAATTGCCTCTTCTAGCGCTGCTCCGATGTATTTTCCAACACATCAAATGGAAGATGAATCATGGATGATTGATGGAAGTATAGTAACTAATAACCCAACTTTAATTGGACAAGCATACGCAAAAGAGATACTTGAAACTGAAAATATAAAAATCTTTAGTATTGGATCAGGTCAGAATAAAAATAAAATCAGTGGCCCAAGCTCAAGTAAATGGGGCGGCATGGGCTGGTTAAGAAACGATATTATGGGCATGCTTTTGGATTCGGAGATTCATAACGATATATCTCAGGACTTATTTAAAGACAATTATCTTCGAGTAAACTCACCACGTGGCAAAATAAATAAGTTTTTAGATGACTATTCGGACGAAAATCTTGAGCAAATACATTTAATGGGTATGGAATGGTGGTCAAAATTTGGAGATGACACTCTCAAATTTATTGACGATTAAGCCTATATTTTATATACAAATAACAGATATTAACTTGACATATAAACCCCAAAAAAGTCTAATGTCTTCTTTACATTTCGACCTAGGGGGTTAGCGTGAAAAGATATTTATTATCGTTGGTATTTTTATTATCTTCATCTTTAGTAATTCAGGCTCAAGAAACTGAAGAAAATGAAGTAGAAGAAGTAATAGTAACAGGTATCAAAACAAGTCTTAAAGATGCAATTGATATAAAAAGAAAGAATGTTGGAGTTGTTGACGCTCTTACAGCTCAGGACTTAGGAGCATTTCCAGATGGAAATTTAGCTGAAGCTCTTTCAAGGCTGGTTGGTGTTACTACAGAAAGAAGTAACGATGAAGGCACAAAAGTTTCTGTTAGGGGTTTAGGCCCAGAATTTAACTTAGTTACTCTTAATGGAAGAACCATGCCAACCGTTCCACCTCAATATGGTGGAGGAAGGTCATTCAATTTTGGTGATATTTCTTCTCACGGTATTGCAGCAGTTGAGGTATATAAATCAGCTAACGCAGTGTTACCAACAGGTGGACTTGGTTCAACAATCAACATGGTAACTGCTAAGCCTATTGGGGCTAATAAAGGCGGTTCAGTAAGTGTTAGAGGCAATCATCATACAAAAAATATTAATG
>CABYPB010000026.1 GCA_902520725.1 uncultured SAR86 cluster bacterium
GTATCTTAGAAAGCTTCATGTTGTTTTTGAGGATGGAAAAGAGTTATCTGGAATTGATGCTTTTATTTACGTATGGAAAAGAACAGATGGATATAATTGGCTTTCAAAAATTATAAGCCTTCCTGTTGTTATTCACCTTGCAAAAATATCATACTTCTTCCTAGCTTATATCTTGTATTGGAGATATAAATTTTTTGTTAAATGAGAATGATAATCATATTGATTATCATTAAAAAAATACCTTATATCAATAGTTTACATTAGATACAATGTCATTATAATCATTATATCTACAATATTACAATGGAGTTCTGTAATGGAAAATAATGAAATAAATTCAAAAGAAGTTTGCGATGTTTTAAATGAGATCATGGAATATGAACTTGCGGGTGTTGTCAGATATACTCACTCCTCAATGATGGTAACTGGTCCATACAGAATACCAATAGTAACGTTTTTAAAAGAGCAGGCAGCTGAGTCTTTAATGCACGCACAATTAGCTGGAGAAAAAATTGCTGGCCTAGATGGTCACCCTAATCAAAAGATTGCGAAGATTGAAGAAACAAACAGACATACCATAAAAGATATTCTTGAGGAAAGTTTAGAACACGAACTATATGCTCTTAATCTTTATAAAAAATTATTATCAGCCGTTGAAAATAAATCTATATATTTAGAAGAATATGCAAGAGCACAAATTGGTGAAGAGGAACAACATTCGCTTGAGCTAAAAATAATGCTTAAGGATTTTGGTTAAGCTTTTTTAAAATACCTTTCGTGATGAGCTTCCGATAGTTTAAGAAGCTCTTCGTTAATTTCATCCTTAATAGTTTTCGGATTAAAGTGATTCAAACTTTTAATTCCGAAATTGCTCAACGGAAATTCTTGAGAGCCGGCAGCCCTGAATAGATCAAAAATCCAAGTAAGAGGATCAAGAGAATGATTAAAGTTAATTGCTTTTTCATCTAACTTACTTGCAAGTAATTCAGAATCTGTAACTTCAAATCTGCTTTTGAGAATTTGTATTTTAAATTGCTCTAACCTGTTGTTTATTATTTCTCTTTCTTCGAGCGAGTATTTGGTCCAGCTAACAATTTCATGAGCAAATCTTTTGCAACCCTTGCATACCTCATCACCAAATGTTGTTGAACAGATTCCTAAACATGGTGTTGATGATCGTTTTTTTTGAAGCTTGGCCATAAAGCAAAATAATAACCTATTTTTAAATAAATTTTACCTATTTAGTGGCTATCTTTAGCTATAAGAGTAAAATAAGGCCATCGGAGACCAGGCGATGTTGGAAAGTTACAAAAAACACGTTCAAGAAAGGGCTGATTTAAAAATTCCGCCCCTACCCCTTGATGCTGAACAAACATCACAACTTGTAGAATTACTAAAATCAGATCATGCTGAATCAGATTTTCTTTTACATTTATTTAAAGAAAGAATTCCTGCCGGTGTCGATCAGGCAGCATATGTAAAAGCTGCTTTTTTGGCAGATATTACAGAGGGCAGTACCTCAAGTCCTTATATTAACAAAATAGAAGCTGTTGAAATTCTTGGAACAATGTTAGGTGGTTACAATATCCAACCTCTAATAAAATGCCTTAAAGATGATGATCTAGCAGATACCGCAGTTAAAACATTAAGCAATACTTTATTGATATTCGATGCATTTAATGAAATCTTTGAACTATCAAAAAGTAACAAGTATGCAGAACAGGTTATACAAAATTGGGCAGATGCTAAATGGTTTACCGACAAACAAGATTTGCCTGAAAAAATTAAACTTACTGTATATAAAGTATCCGGCGAAATTAACACAGATGATCTATCTCCTGCGCCAGATGCATGGTCAAGACCAGATATTCCTCTTCATGCTCTAGCAATGTTTAAGATGCCAAGAACTGGATTGAGTGACCCTCTAGGAACTATTGATAAACTTAAAGAAAAAGGTAACCCATTGGTTTTTGTAGGTGATGTTGTAGGAACAGGGTCATCAAGAAAGTCTGCAACTAATTCAGTACTTTGGCACATGGGAGATGAAATTCCATGTATACCTAATAAAAAAGAAGGTGGTTTTTGTTTTGGTGGAAAAATTGCACCCATATTTTTTAATACCTTAGAAGATTCAGGAGCATTTCCAATTGAAATGGATGTCTCACAAATGATTATGGGTCAAGAAATAATATTAGAACCTTTTAACGGGAAAGTAGTTGATGCTAATACGAATGAAATACTATCAGAATTTACTTTAAAAACAGATGTGATTCTTGATGAGGTTAGAGCAAATGGAAGAATACCTTTAATAATTGGTAGGCAACTAACTGATAAGAGCAGAGAGGCTTTAGATTTAGGAACTTCAGATGTATTCAGAAGGCCAAGTGCTGAGGATGAGTCTTCAAAAGGCTTTACACTTGCTCAAAAAATGGTCGGAAAAGCATGTGGAGTTAAAGGAATCAGGGCTGGAACTTATTGTGAGCCGAGAATGTCTACAGTTGGATCTCAAGATACAACCGGACCAATGACAAGAGATGAATTAAAAGAACTTGCTTGTTTGGGATTCTCTGCAGATTTGGTAATGCAATCATTTTGTCATACAGCGGCTTATCCCAAACCTGTAGATATTGAAACTCAACATAATCTTCCTGATTTTATTATGAATCGAGGTGGTGTATCTCTTAGGCCGGGAGATGGAATAATACACTCCTGGATGAATAGAATGTTACTACCAGACTGTGTAGGAACTGGTGGAGATAGTCATACAAGGTTCCCTATTGGTATAAGTTTTCCTGCTGGATCAGGATTAGTAGCTTTTGCTGCAACGCTCGGAGTGATGCCATTAGATATGCCTGAGTCCGTATTGGTAAGATTTAAAGGTGATATGCAGCCAGGTATAACTTTACGAGACCTTGTTAATGCTATTCCTTATGCTGCTATACAACGAGGACTTCTAACAATAGATAAAGATAATAAGAAAAATATTTTTTCAGGAAGGTGTTTGGAAATTGAAGGTCTACCAGATATGAAAGTAGAACAAGCTTTTGAATTATCAGATGCATCTGCAGAAAGATCTGCATCAGGTTGTACTGTAAGGTTAAATAAAGAACCAATCATTGAGTATCTGAATTCAAATATTGTTATGTTGAGATGGATGATAGCCTCAGGTTATGGTGATGCAAAAACCTTAGAAAGAAGAGCGCAGGCTATGGAAGAATGGATTCTTAATCCAGAATTGCTAGAGCCTGATGAAAATGCAGAATATGCTGAAGTAATTGAAATAGATTTAAACGAAATTACAGAACCTCTTCTTGCGTGCCCTAATGATCCAGACGATATCAAACCTTTATCAGAAGTGGCTAATACAAAAATTCAAGAAGTCTTTATAGGCTCATGTATGACAAATATAGGACACTTTAGGGCTGCGGGGACATTGTTAGAAAAATATAG
>CABYPB010000027.1 GCA_902520725.1 uncultured SAR86 cluster bacterium
TACAACGAGTATTTATAATGGATGATGCTTCTAATTTTTTACCACTTTATTTAAGATTTCTAAGAGGAATACTTGATACAAACGATCTGCCATTAAATGTATCAAGAGAAATACTCCAGAATAATCCATTAGTTGATTCAATTAAAAAAGCAGTTACCAAACGAACTCTTGATGCTCTTACAAAACTTAAAGAAAAATCATCAGATAAATATAAAGAATTTTGGAAAGAATATGGCTTAGTTCTCAAAGAAGGTCCAGCTGAAGACTTTGAAAATAGAGAAATAATAGCTGGATTAATGTTATTCAATTCATCAAATCTTAAAGATATTGAAGAAATCACATCTCTTGATGAATACATTAAAAATATGCAAAAAGAACAAGAGGATATTTATTTTTGTGTTGCTGATACATACGAAGCAGCAAAAAACTCACCTCATATAGAAAAACTAAAATCTCAGGGAGTTGAGGTGCTTTTGCTAACCGATCGTATTGATGAGTGGTTGATGGCAAGTATCCATGAATATAAAGGTAAGCAACTAATTAATGTTGCTAAACAAGAAAATTCTAAAGATTCTGAAGAAACAAAGATCAATAATAAAGATAAAGACATTGTAGAAAAAATTAAAACTCACCTAAGTGATAGAGTTTCAGATGTATTAGTTAGCGAAAGATTAATTGATTCTGCATCATGTTTGATCCTTCCTCAGAACGAACCGGGTGCACAACTTAGAAAAATATTAGAAGCTTCAGGTCAAAATTTTGGAGAATCTAAGCCTATTTTTGAGATTAATATGAAGCATAAGTTATTAAAAAAACTTAAAGATATGAAAGGTAAGCAATTCAATTCATTTGTAGACTTTTTATATGATTACGCTTTAATTGCAGAGGGTGGCTCTCCAAAAGATCCTTCTAGATATCTAAGACAACTTGATAAATTCTTATCTTAAACATGAATACATATAAAAAAATTGCTGTCCTAGGTGGGGGTAGTTTTGGTACTGTATTAGCAAATTTGGCAGCTTCAAACGGATATAGTGTTTCTCTTTGGGTTCGTGATTCTGATCAAGCTTTAAGAATAAATTCTGAGGGTGCTAACACCATATATCATCCAGAATTAAAACTTTCAGAAAACATCCTAGCCACAGATTCCCTTGAAGAAGTGTTAAAGGATGCATCTATGGTTTTTATTGCTACTCCCAGTATTATTTTTGAAAAAATTATCAAACGTATTAGCAAATTGATAGAAGATGAGTCCTATATTATCTCATGTACAAAAGGAATTTTAGGAAATCCATTTAGATCTCTATCTGAAATTATTAGAGAAAGTGTTGAAAACACACTTGGTGTTCTAAGTGGCCCAAATTTAGCAAAAGAGATTGCTGATAAGAAAGTTGCTGGTTCTGTAATTGCAAGTTCAGATAATGAGCTTATAAATTCAGTAAAATCTGTTCTATCATCACAAACATTTAAAATCTACTCTAGTGATGACATGCAGGGTGTTGAATTTGCAGGCGCCTTAAAGAATATTTATGCAATTATTTGTGGAATGGCCGATTCACTTGAGGTTGGAGAAAATGCTCTTGGATTAATTTTGACAAGAAGTATGGCTGAAATGAGTAGATTTGCTGTTGCTAAGGGAGCAAATCCAATGACATTTTTAGGACTGGCAGGTATGGGGGACCTGGTTGCAACGTGTACTTCAAAATTATCCAGAAATTATCAGCTAGGTTATAACCTGGGAAAAGGTATGAAAATAGATGAAGCAAAAGAGAACATTGGTCAAGTTGCTGAAGGAATAAGAACTTTAGAAGTAATTAAAAATGAATCAATTGAACTAGGCATTAAGATGCCATTGGTTGAATCCCTGTATAATATAATTTATTTAGAATCATCTCCAAGTGCATTAATTAGTGATTTAGTTAATAATCCACATGAAGTTGATGTAGAATTTACATATTAAATCATGAACAAAATAGAAATAGATAAAGACGAGATTCTTAAATCAAGTAAATGGGTTAGGTTTATTTTTATGGTGCTATATGCATTTGCAATAAACTTTGCTTTGACAATATGTATAGGACTTGCGTTTATACAGTTTTTATTTGTTTTATTTACTTCAAAACCAAACTCTTCCATCTCAAGTTTTAATGATAATATAATTGAGTTCTTTAATGATTCTTTAGGTTTTCTGTTATTTAACACTGAACAAAAACCATTTCCATTTAAAAATGACATTTCAGATGAAGAGGTTATTGAGGCTGAGGTAGACGAAGTCGAGCAAGCTAAATCAGATGAAACATCTGACGAGACATCAGAAGAATCTAAAAGTTAATTAATATCTTTTTCTGCAGATTGAAGTGTTTGCAGAATTAATGTGTTTATTGTCATAGGTCCAACACCTCCAGGTACAGGTGTATAAGCACTAGCAATTTCCTCTATGTTATCAAGATTAATGTCTCCACATTGCTCAGGATGATAACCAGCATCAATTACTACAGCACCTTTTTTAATCCAATCAGTTTTTATAAATTTTGGTATACCAACAGCACCAACTATTAAATCAGCGTTCCTAATAATACTGTCAATATTTTGAGTTCTTGAATGACAAATTGTTACAGTAGCATTTAAATTTAATAACATCATTGCCATAGGTTTACCAAGAATAGGACTTCTTCCTACAACCACAGCATTTAAACCCTGAACATC
>CABYPB010000028.1 GCA_902520725.1 uncultured SAR86 cluster bacterium
AGAAAGGCGAAAGCAAAAAGAGATGGAAAAAAGTTTGATGTAAAAGCTGATAAGCAATTGCAAGAAATGGTTATAGATTTTTTGGAGAAACTTTCTCATGGTCTTGTTGCGAGCAGCATGCTTACAGATGACGGAATCATAGATCCAAGAGACACTAGAGACATAATTGGTTTTTGCTTATCTGTTGTTAACAATGAAATTATTGAAGGTGCTAAAGAATATGGTGTATTTAGACTATGATTTTTAACTCAATATTGATCGCAAATAGAGGCGAAATTGCTTGCAGAATTATCAAAACTGCAAAAGAGATGGGTATAAGATCAATTGCTGTATATGTTGATGCTGATAAAGACGCCCTTTTTGTAGAAGAAGCAGATCAATCTGTTAGATTAGAAGATGGCGGCTACCTTGATGGAAATCAAATAATAAATGCAGCAAAAGAAGCTGGAGCACAAGCAATTCATCCTGGTTATGGTTTTCTATCAGAAAATGCCTCATTTGCTAGAAAAGTAAAAAAAGAAGGAATTGTTTGGGTTGGCCCATCTGCAAATGTTATTTCTGTGATGGGAGATAAACTTAAAGCTAAGGATCTTGCTATGAAAGCTGAGGTGCCTACTCTGCCAATGACATCAAAACCAGCTGAAGCTAAAAATATTGGATATCCATTATTGATAAAAGCTGCTGCAGGTGGTGGTGGAAAAGGAATGCGAATAGTCAATAGTCAAAAAGATTTAAAAGAATCTATTATAAGTGCTCAAAGAGAAGCAAAAAATGGCTTTAATGATGAAAGGATATTTATTGAGAGATATGTGGAGAAATCTAGACACATTGAGATTCAAATTCTCGGAGATAAAGCAGGAAATGTAATTCATTTAGGTGAAAGAGAATGTTCAATTCAAAGAAGGCATCAAAAAATTATTGAAGAGTCACCCTCACCTAGAATTTCAAAAGAAATTAGAAATAAAATGGGTGAAGCGGCAGTAAAATTAGCAAAAATGATCAAATATGAGTCAGCTGGAACAGTTGAATTCCTATTTGATGATAAGACCAAAGAATTTTGGTTCTTAGAAGTAAACACAAGATTGCAAGTTGAGCATCCTGTTACTGAGGAAGTGACTGGAATAGATCTAGTAAGTGAACAGTTGAAAATTGCTAGAGGTGAGTCTATTAAATTTACTCAGGAAGAAGTTGAGTGGAATGGTTGGTCTATAGAGGCAAGACTTTACGCAGAAGATCCTGACAATGATTTTTTACCAGCAATTGGAACTTTAATTGCATTTGAGCAGGATGAAAGAGCTGACGCAAGATGGGATACTGGAGTTACTTCAGGTACAAAGGTTGGCACCGATTTCGATCCAATGCTTGCAAAGGTAATCTCATATGCAAGCAACAGAACGGATGCTGCAATGAAACTTGCGAAAGCCCTTGAATCGGCTCATATAGGAGGAGTAAAAACAAACAGGGATTTTTTAATTAATTGTTTAAAGTCAAATGCATATATTGATGGAGATACAACAACTGATTTTATTGAAAGAGTTAATCCAGACAGGAAATTGATATTATCTGAGGATCAATTAGATCACGTTCTAGCCATTGCTGCGTTATGGATACAACAAAAAAATAGAGACGAGTCACATGTTTCAAAATTTATGCCTTCTGGTTGGACTAATGGAAGATTACCTAATAGAAGAAATATCTTTGAATACGAAGGAAATGAGTACATTGTTGAGTATAAACAAAATAGAAATGAGAATTTTATTTTTTCTTCTAATAAGTGCGCGACTATTAACTCAGTTGATAGTAATGGAATTGACATGTTATTTGATAATAAAAGACATTACTCAAAAGTTACATTATCAAAAAATAAGATACTAATTCATATGCCTTATGGTGATGTAATGTTAGATATTAAGCCAAGGTTTGTTATACCTGGAATGGAAGTCACTGCTGGTGGTCTAGTCGCACCAATGCCTGGAAAAGTAATAGATGTCAAAGTTAAAAAAGGAAAGAAAGTTAAAGCTGGAGATACATTAGTAATTCTTGAAGCTATGAAAATGGAGCACTCAATAAAAGCATCCGAAGATGGAACAGTTTCTGAGCTTTTAATTTCTTTAAATGATCAAGTGGAAAATGGTGCCCTTCTAATGATTGTTAAATAAATATATGCAAGATTCTGGTTATCAAAATAATATTGTTAACAAAAAATCTAGAATTTTTACAAAAAAACACCATCAAACTATGGAAGCATTGGAAAAACTCTTAGAGGCTGGAGTTCCAGAGCTTACAATGTCTGAAATAGCTAAAAAACTAAAGATATCCCTAAGAACCCTTTATGAAATCGCACCAAGTAAAGATCAACTTATTTTAATGACGATGGACAATATCCTTAGAAAATTAGGTAAGCATGCGCTTGATTCTGTTTCTAAAAATGATTCACCAATAAAAAAATTAGAAGAATATTTATTTATTGTTAATCAAGCTGTAGGACCAAAATTT
>CABYPB010000029.1 GCA_902520725.1 uncultured SAR86 cluster bacterium
CATTCATAGTCCTTAACAGGACCAAAAATCTTAGCGCAAAACAAACCATCTCTTTCCGGTTTAAAAGTTCTGTAATTTATGGTCTCAGGTTTTTTAACCTCGCCAAATGACCATGATTTGATAACCTGAGGTGACGCTAAGCCCGCCGAGATTGTTGTAAAATCTTCTTGACCAGTTTTTAAAGAATTTAATAAATCTTTCAATTGTTTCTCCTATTTATTATCTAAATCTAATTCAATATTGATACCTAATGACTTAATTTCTTTACTAAGTACATTAAAGGACTCTGGAACATTTGCATCCATCTCAAAGCTACCATCTACAATATTTTTATACATCTTAGTTCTTCCAGAAACATCATCTGATTTAACAGTTAACATTTCTTGTAATGTATAAGAGGCGCCATATGCTTCTAGAGCCCATACCTCCATTTCACCAAACCTTTGACCACCAAATTGTGCTTTACCCCCTAAAGGTTGTTGAGTAACTAAACTATATGATCCTGTAGACCTTGCATGCATTTTGTCATCTACTAAATGATTAAGTTTAATTATGTACATATATCCAACTGTTACAGGCCTATCAAATTTTTGACCTGTTCGTCCATCATATAAAGTAATTTGTCCTGACTCAGGAATATCTGCTAATTTCAAGAGATCTTTAATTTCACTTTCTTTAGCTCCATCAAATACAGGTGTAGCAATAGGTAAACCATCTCTAAGATTTTCAGCCAATTCCATAATTTCTGAATTATTAAAAGAGTTTATATCTTCTTTGTTAGCCGCGTTTGTATTATAAAGCTTATCAAGATATGTCTTTAATTCTGCTGGTTTTGCGTTATTTTTAAGCATCATGTCTATTTTTTTACCAATGCCTTTTGCAGCTGAGCCCATGTGTGTTTCAAGGACTTGCCCAACATTCATTCTTGAAGGAACTCCCAAAGGATTTAGAACAACATCTACTGGATTTCCCTCATTATCATATGGCATATCTTCAACAGGCATAATTTCAGAAATAACTCCTTTATTTCCGTGCCTTCCAGCCATCTTGTCACCTGGTTGAATTCTCCTCTTAATTGCTAAGTAAACTTTTACAATTTTGATTACTCCTGGAGCAAGGTCGTGACCTCTAATAATTTTAGACTTTTTTTCTTCGAACCTAGTCTTAATATCTTTTATGTATGCTTTATAGAGAGACTCGGTTTCTTCTATAGTTTCATTAATACTATCTGTATCAGTCCTTATTGAAAAAATATCATTTAATTTAAAAGCTTCAAGCGATTCGATGGAGAGTATTTCACCTTTTTTAACCCCATTACCCTTTACAACTTTTTTAGATTTTAATAATTCACATAATCTAGTCTTGGTTGCTTGTTCAACAACAGCTGCCTCATCATCTGAATCTTTTTTTGATTGATCAAGATGATCTTGTTCTATGGACTGAGTCCTTTCATCTTTTTCAACACCGTCTCTTGTAAATACTTCAACCCCAATTACCGTCCCTTTAGAACTTGATCTTTGAGAGGTATCTTTAACATCCGATGCTTTTTCACCAAATATCGCTCTCAACAATTTTTCTTCTGGAGAAAGTTGTGTTTCGCCTTTAGGAGTAATTTTACCAACAAGGATATCACCAGGTTCTACTTCTGCACCTACATAGACTATGCCGCAATCATCTAGCTTGTTTAAAGATCCCTCACCAACATTTGGTATATCAGCTGTAATTTCTTCAGAGCCAAGTTTTGTATCCCTAGCTATACAGACTATTTCTTGGATATGGATAGATGTGAATCTATCCTCTCTGGCAACTTTTTCTGAGATTAATATTGAATCCTCAAAGTTATATCCATTCCATGGCATAAAAGCTATACGTATATTTTGCCCAAGTGCTAGTTCTCCATTATCAACAGAAGGACCGTCAGCAAGAATATCATCAGCTTTTACAACATCACCTGCTTTAACAATTGGGCGCTGATTAATACATGTATTTTGATTAGATCTTGTATATTTTATTAAATTATAGACATCTGAAGCTGTTTTAGATTTTTTATCTGTAACCCTAACTACTATTCTTGATGCATCGACACTCTCAACAACGCCTGAATTTCTTGCTACTATGCAAACACCTGAATCTCTAGCAACTACTGTCTCTAGTCCGGTGCCAACGAGAGGTTTTTCTGCCTTTAAAACTGGAACTGCTTGACGTTGCATATTTGACCCCATTAATGCCCTATTTGCGTCATCATGCTCTAAGAAAGGTATTAAAGATGCAGCGATAGAAACAACTTGTTGGGGAGAAACATCCATAAGGTCAATTCTGTCAGGAGACATTAACTCAAACTCATTTGCATGCCTAACAGCTA
>CABYPB010000030.1 GCA_902520725.1 uncultured SAR86 cluster bacterium
AAAATACTATTGTTTATCTATGTTCCCATACCCGTCTGGAAAACTTCATATGGGTCATGTTAGAAATTATACGATTGGGGATGTAATTTCTAGATATAAAAGAATGAAAAATTTTAATGTATTTCAGCCTATGGGATGGGATGCATTTGGATTGCCAGCAGAAAATGCAGCTATTGCTAATAATGTTAGTCCTAAAGAATGGACGAAACAAAATATTAAAAATATGAAGGGTCAGCTTAAATCCCTAGGATTTAGTTATGACTGGACCAAAGAACTTAAAACATGTGAATCAAGCTACTATAAATGGGAACAACTTATATTTAAAAAATTTGACGAAGCTGGTTTAGTTTATCGTAAAAAGTCTATGGTTAATTGGGATCCTGTTGACGAAACAGTCTTAGCAAATGAGCAAGTTATTGACGGAAAAGGATGGAGATCAGGTGCACAAATAGAGATAAAAGAAATTGATCAATGGTTTATAAAAATAACTAATTATGCGGATGAGCTTCTTAATTCATTAGATGATTTAGATTGGCCTGAGAATGTGAAAACAATGCAGAGAAATTGGATAGGTAAATCTCGAGGTGCAGAAATTAAATATAAAATTGATAGCTCTGAAGATTATTTGACAACTTTCTCTACAAGACCAGACACAATCTTTGGGGTATCTTTTTTAGCAATATCACCAAATCATCCATTGGCAATTAATTTGTCTGCTAATAATAAAGATATTGAAGATTTTCTTGAAAAATGCAAGGAAATTAAAGCGGCAGAAGCTGACATAGCAAAAGCTGAGAAATTAGGCATAGATACAAAGATAAAAGTTATTCATCCTTTAACTGGTAAGAAATTGCCGGTTTGGATTGGAAACTTTGTTTTATTGGATTATGGAACAGGAGTTGTGATGGGAGTACCAGCTCATGACATAAGGGATCATGAGTTTGCTACTAAATATGATCTTGACATCAGTCAAGTTATTGAAACAGATAGCGATGAACTTCCTGTGATTGAAAAAGGGAGGCTTATAAATTCAGATAATTTTAATGGGATGGAATCAGATACAGCAACCAAAGAAATAATAAATCAACTTATAAAATTAAAATTAGGTGAACAGTTAATTCAATTTAGATTGAGAGACTGGGGAGTAAGCAGACAAAGATACTGGGGTTGCCCAATACCTGTAACATACAAAAACGGACTTCCTAGTGTCATAAATAAAAAGGATATGCCTATTGAACTACCAGAATTGAAGAAAAACTCCCTGCCTATTCCATTAAGTCAAAACAAAGAGTTTATAACAATTGATGAAGAAACATTAAGAGAAACCGATACTTTTGATACTTTCATGGACTCATCTTGGTACTATGCCAGATTCACATCAGCTGATAATCACGAAGATGTTTTTGATGAAAATACAAAATATTGGCTGCCTGTAGATCTATATGTTGGTGGTATAGAACATGCTATTTTACATTTATTGTATTCTAGATTTTTTCATAAGGCGCTTAGAGACATTGGGCTAGTTGAGGGAGATGAACCATTTAAAAGATTACTTACACAAGGAATGGTCTTAAAAGATGGTGCAAAAATGTCGAAATCAAAAGGTAATACTGTAGATCCACAGTCATATATTGAGAAATATGGAGCAGATACGGTAAGACTATATATGATGTTTACCGCTCCACCAGAACAGAGTCTTGAATGGAGTGAATCCTCAGTTGAAGGAGCATCAAGATTTTTAAAGAAAATATGGAATCTAGTAGAAGGTAGGAAATATAGTAACTTTGTTGATCGGTTTGAATTTTCTAAAGAAGAGCTTGCACTTAGAAGAAAAACACATTCAACTTTAAAAAAAGTAGAAAACGATTATGAGATAAGGTTTGCTTTTAACACTGCAATAGCTGCAATCATGGAATTATTAAATTTCATTCCAGAAAGTTACAAAAGCGATAAAGCCTCTGATTCAGAAAAATATTGTCTCGATGAAGCAATATTATTCATATTGCAGATGCTCTCACCCATTGCACCTCATATTTGCGAGTATTTATGGAAAAACTTTTATGGCTTAGATTCATGCATCGAGTCATCATGGCCCAAAATAAATGAGACACTATTAAAAGTCGAAGATTTTGAACTAATTATCCAGGTCAAT